>DATGQI010000043.1:0-28924 GCA_035304285.1 Woeseiaceae bacterium | reverse complement strand
AATCTTCGTCGGAGTCATAGCGCTCTGCCTGTCGGTGATGATGCGGCTGCAGCTCGGTTTCCCCGACAACTTCTCCTTCATCACCCCTGAGAGCTATTACCAGTTCGTCACCATGCACGGCATGATCATGGTGATCTACCTGCTGACCGCGCTGTTCCTCGGCGGCTTTGGCAACTACCTGATCCCGTTGATGCTCGGCTCGCGGGACATGGTGTTCCCGTACATGAACATGCTGAGCTACTGGGTCTACCTGCTCTCGGTGATCATCCTGCTGGCGAGTTTCTTCGTGCCGGGCGGTGCGACGGGCGCCGGCTGGACCCTGTATCCGCCGCAGGCCATCGCTCGCGGCACGCCCGGAATCGACTGGGGCATCATTCTCATGCTGGTCTCGCTCGCCGTGTTCATCGTTGCGTTCACGATGGGCGGGCTGAACTACGTCACGACCATACTGCAGGCGCGCTGCCGCGGCATGACGCTGATGCGCATGCCGCTGTCGGTGTGGGGCATTTTCATGGCGACCGTGCTCGGCCTGCTGGCATTCCCCGCGTTGCTGGTCAGCGCAATCATGATGCTGCTCGACAAGACGCTGATGACGAGCTTCTTCATGCCGGCGGTCGTGTCAGCCGGCGTTCAGACCGGTTACGAAAGCGGCAGCCCCATTCTCTTCCAGCACCTGTTCTGGTTCTTCGGTCACCCGGAGGTGTACATCGTCGCGCTGCCCGCGTTCGGCATCGTGTCGGATCTCCTGTCGACACATGCGCGCAAAAACATTTTCGGCTATCGCATGATGGTGTGGGCGATTCTCGCGATCGGTGGCTTGAGCTTCATCGTGTGGGCCCACCACATGTACGTAAGCGGCATGAACCCGTACTTCGGTTTCTTCTTCGCCACGACGACACTGATCATCGCCGTGCCGACGGCGCTCAAGGTCTACAACTGGGTGCTGACACTGTGGCAGGGCAACATCCACTTGCGCGTGCCGATGCTGTTCGCGATCGGCTTCATTTTTACATTCGTGCACGGCGGCCTGACGGGAATTTTCTTAGGGAACGTCGTCGTCGACCTGCCGCTTTCCGACACCTATTTTGTCGTCGCGCACTTCCACATGGTCATGGGTGTGTCGCCGATTCTCGTGGTCTTCGGCGCCATCTATCACTGGTTCCCGAAGATGACCGGGAAGATGTACAACGAAACGCTCGGCCGCTGGCACTTCTGGCTGACCTTTCTCGGTACGTACTCCATCTACCTGCCGATGCACTATCTCGGCTTCCTTGGGGTGCCGCGTCGCTACTTTGCGATGGGCAGCACCGACTTCATGCCGGAATCCGCGCATGCGCTGAACACGAGCATCACGATCTCGGCAATATTCGTTGCGCTAACGCAGCTCATTTTCTTCTACAACATGATCACGAGCCTGCGGAACGGCAAGAAGGCAGGCTCGAATCCCTGGGGCGCGACCACGCTCGAATGGCAGACGCCCGAGACGCCGCCAAAGCACGGCAACTGGGGACACGACCTGCCGGAAGTGCACCGCTGGGCCTACGACTACAGCGTCCCCGGTTATCCGGAGGACTTCATCCCGCAAAACGTTCCTGCCGAACTCGCTCCGGTCGGGCGAGACCACGGCCAACCCCGCTAGTGAACGAGAATTGATGGTATGACCGTATCGCTCGTATTGCTGGCCATCATCATGTTCGTCGTGATCGGCTGGCTATTGCGGCAGACACTGAACACACAGCCGTGGCTGCCGCGCGCGGCGGACAATGCCGTCTCCGGACCTTCGATCGACACCCCCGTGAAAACCTTCGGCCTGGCCAGTTTCCTCGCCGTTGCGACATCCCTGTTCGCGCTGTTCATAAGCGCGTACGCGATGCGCATGCACATGGGCGACTGGCGGCCGGTGAGCGAACCGCAGCTTCTGTGGCTGAACAGCGCATTCCTCGTGTTCGCGAGTATTGCGTACGAGTTGACGCGCAGGGCGGCGGACAAGGTACAGGCGGGCGCGCTCAAGCCCGGGCTCGCCATCGCCGGACTTTTCACGTTCCTGTTCTTAGGCGGCCAGCTGATCGCATGGATGCAGCTGAATGCCTCCGGCCATTACATGACAAGCAACCCGGCCAGCGCGTTCTTCTACGTGCTGACGGCGGTACATGGCCTGCACCTGCTGGGCGGCCTGTGGGTCTGGGCGCGTTCGCTGGTCAAGGTATTCTCCGGCGCGGGAGCGGAAAGCGTCCGGTTGAGTGTCCGGTTGTGCGCGGTCTACTGGCACTACCTGCTGCTGGTGTGGGCGGTGCTGTTCGGTTTGCTGCTGGCGACCTGAATGAGGGAACAGGCGGCCGGTAACAGGTGCTAACAGGGCTTACCTTCGAGGATTAGAACTGATGTCAGAAGCTGCACTGGCCAAGCCCGGCGACATTCTCCCCGCCGGTACGCGGGGAGTCGTCACCGATTTCTCGTCGGACAAGCAGGCATTCCACGTCCCCTGGGGCAAGGCGATGATGTGGATCTTCCTGCTGAGCGACACGTTCATCTTCAGCTGTTTCCTCGTGTCCTACATGACCGTGCGGATGTCGGCGGCGGAACCTTGGCCGTACCCGAGCGAGGTGTTCGCGCTGAGCTTCGGCGGCGACCCGATCCCGCTCATCCTGATCGCGATCATGACCTTCGTGTTGATCACGTCCAGCGGCACGATGGCCATGGCGGTCAACATGGGATATCGCAAGGAACGCAACAAGACGTTCTGGCTGATGGTGGCAACGGCGGTCCTCGGCGCCACGTTCGTCGGCATGCAGGCATTCGAATGGACCAAGCTGATCGTGGACGAGGGCGTGCGTCCCTGGGGCAACCCGATGGGTGCCGCACAGTTCGGCTCCAGCTTCTTCATGATTACGGGCTTCCATGGCATGCACGTGTCAGCCGGGGTCATCTACCTGCTGGTCGTCGCGTTCCGCGTCAAGTCGGGTTTTTACGAGAGACGGGGCGGTAACTACGAGATAGTGGAGATAGCCGGGCTGTACTGGCACTTCGTCGATCTGGTGTGGGTATTCATTTTCGCGTTTTTCTACCTCTGGTAATCGGGCGCAGGAGTTCGGTATGGCGGACAAAGAAGGACAACAACACCCAATCGCAATTTACCTGTGGATCTGGGGCCTGCTGTTCGTGGTGAGCTTTTTCTCCTACATGGTCGATTACCTGAATTTCCAGGGTCCGCTGCGCTGGACGCTGATCCTGGTCTTCATGTTCCTGAAGGCGGGTTTCATCGTCGCCATCTTCATGCACATGCACTGGGAGCGGCTCGCGCTGAAGCTCGCGATCCTCACGCCGCCGGTCGCCATCCTGGTACTCATCGGCCTGATGGCACTCGAAGGCGACTACACCTTCCTCACACGCATCGAGTTCTTCGGCGAAAGCGACTTTGTGCCACAATCCCCGCACTAGGATCGAGGGCGCGAAAAACTGGTAAAGGGGACAGATTTATTTTTCGTCTTCCTTTTTCCAGCCTATTATCCTGCGCGGCAGAAAAATAAATCTGTCCCCTTTTACCGCTGACGAATTAATGCAAACCCTGACCGGCCTCGGCGGCATCGTGCTGCTGCTTCTCATTGCCTGGCTGCTGTCGAACGACCGCAAGTCCATCAACAAGCGCACGATCGTGCTCGCTTTTGCACTGCAGGTAGGGATCGCGGCCCTGATCCTGTACGTGCCGTTCGGCCGGGACCTGCTCGGCGGGGTGGTGCGGGCCGTGCAGCATGTCATCGACTACGGCAACGCCGGGATCCAGTTCGTATTCGGCACGCGCACTTACGAAAGCCTGGGCTTCACCATCGCTCTCAACGTGCTGCCGGTGATCGTATTCTTCTCCGCGTTAATGTCGGTCCTCTATTACCTCGGCGTGATGCAAAAAGTAGTCTCCATCCTGGGCGGCGGCCTGCACCGCCTGTTGCGTACCAGCGAAGTGGAGTCCATGACCGCGATCTCCAACATCTTCGTCGGGCACACGGAAGCGCCGCTGGTGGTAAAGCCCTACCTCGCGCGCATGAGCGAATCGGAGCTGTTCGCTGTCATGACCTGCGGCTGCGCGACGATCGCAGGCGCCGTGATGGCCGCATACGCCACCATGGGCGTTGAGCTCGAATACCTGATCACTGCAAGCTTCATGGGTGCGCCCGGCGGGCTCCTGATGGCGAAAATCCTTCTTCCGGAGACCGGCAAGCAGCTCGATTCCTTCGACCCGCGCGATACCGGCGGCGAAGAAAGAGCAGTCAACGTTTTCGAGGCCGTCGGCAACGGCGCCGCCACCGGACTCACGCTGGCGCTCAACGTGGGCGCGATGCTGCTGGCGTTCGTCGCAATGATCGCATTGCTCAACGGGCTGCTTGGCGGCATCGGCAGCTGGTTCGGTTTCGAGGACCTGACCCTGCAATTCCTCCTCGGCAAGGTTTTCTCACCAGTTGCCTTCGCACTCGGCGTTCCGTGGAGCGAGGCGGCGGAGGCGGGCAGCCTGATCGGCCAGAAGCTGGTCATCAACGAGTTCTACGCCTACGCCAACTTCGTCGGCATCAAGGAATCCCTGACCCCGCACACGCAGGTCATCGTCACTTTCGCCCTCTGTGGCTTCGCCAACCTAACCTCCATCGCCATCCTGCTGGGCGGCCTCGGCAGCATCGTCCCCAGTCGTCGGCGCGACATCGCACGCCTTGGCCTCAAAGCCGTCATCGGCGGTACACTCTCCAACCTGATGAGCGCAACTCTCGCGGGGCTGTTCTTCCTGCTGCAATAGCCTTTCGGGATCGCGTCATGCTGGTCCGGAGCATTCGATGAACGAAGGGCAGGTGGTTGTGGCGTGTGCTGTAGGGTTGCTGCCTGGCGGCATCGGCGGGATGGGGGGTATCTTTGGCGGAATGGCTCCCTTCGGTCCGCTTTCTTTGCGCCAAAGACACCCCCCATCCCACCGATGCCTCCGACCGTCGGAAGCTACTCCAGCCGGCGGCGACTCACTCTACCCCGGGTGCTCTGGCCCACCTGCGATAAGGCCCATAGCACGAACAACCACGACCTTGAGAAGTCACTGTTCCTTCAATGGTGGGCAACCACAACCCAAGGCCTCTGTCTCCGGGAGGGCCTTTGGCGCAAATAAAGCGGACCGAAGGAAGCCATTGCGCCAAAGGCCCTCCCGGAGGCGGAGGCCGAACGCCACCATCATGCGGCCTGAGCACTCCCTGCAGCCCCCGAAGCGGACAGCCCACCAATGACAAGAGCGATCATCCTCATGCTCGACTCCTTCGGCATCGGGGCCACCGCCGATGCCGAACGCTTTGGTGATGTCGGCGCCAATACGCTCGGGAGCATCGCGAAGTACCGTGCAGAACAGGGACGGCCGCTCGAGGTGCCGAACCTGGCACGCCTCGGCCTGTTGCACGCCGCATGGGAAAGCGCCGGTGAGTTCCCGGCCGGCGTACAAGCGGACGTCGAAGTCATCGGCGCCTACGGTTACGCAGAGGAGCTGAGCAGCGGGAAGGATACGCCGAGCGGTCACTGGGAGATGGCGGGTGTGCCGGTGCTGTTCGAGTGGGGCTATTTCAGGAACGCGGAGAATACGTTTCCGAAGGAGTTGCTCGATGAACTGGTAGAGAGGGCCGACCTGCCCGGGGTGCTTGGCAACTGCCATGCATCGGGGACGACGATAATAAAAGAGCTCGGCGAGGAACACGTGCGGACGGGTAAGCCGATCGTGTACACCTCGGCGGACAGCGTGTTCCAGATCGCGTGCCATGAAGAAGCATTCGGGCTGGAACGTCTCTACGAGTTGAGCAGGATCGCGCGCGAGCTGGTGGATGCGTACAACATCGGCCGCGTCATCGCGAGGCCGTTCGTCGGTGACGACAGTAGCACGTTCGTGCGCACGGGGAACCGGCGCGACCTCACGGTGCCGCCGCCTGCGCCGACAGTCCTCGACAAGCTGGTGGAGAGTGGCGGTGAAGTCGTAAGCATCGGCAAGATTACCGACATCTATGCGCACCGTGGCATCAGCCGGAAAATCAAGGCGACCGGCAATGCCGCGCTCTTCGACGCGACGTTAGACGCCGTCGCAGGTGCACCGGATCGCTCTATCGTGTTCACGAATTTCGTGGACTTCGACATGCTGTACGGGCATCGCCGCGACATCGAAGGTTATGCGGCGGCGTTGGAGTACTTCGACGGCCGTTTACCCGAACTGCTGGATGCGATGCAGGATGGCGACCTCCTCGTGATCTGCGCGGACCACGGCTGCGACCCCGCCTGGCCGGGCTCGGACCATACCCGCGAGCACATCCCGGTGCTGGCTCTCGGTGCGGCTGTGACTGCAGGGTCCATCGGGAAACGCGATACCTTTGCCGATATCGGCCAGAGCCTTGCAAGCTTTTTCAACCTGTCGCCAATGGCATACGGTCAAAGCTTTCTGGACCAAAGCCGGCAATCCTGATTAACTAGGCGTAGTTTCGAGCCTCTGCCGGACTGCTTAAAGGGGACAGATTTATTTTCTAAAGTCCCTTCCGACAGAAAAAAATAGATCTGTCCCCTTTAAACAGCTCGACTACCTACAGTCCTTTATTCCTTAAAGTGCATGGCCATGCCGCCCGCCGGGCAGCATGCGGCGAAACCTTCGCCCGGGCCTGCTGACCAAACTACTGCTTTCCAATTACTGCTTAGCTCGAGGAGGACGTGCGTGTCTCGAAGGCGTACAACAAGAAAAGCCGTAAAGCTGATCGCGGTCATGCTTGCGATGGTGTTGCCCGTGCCACCCGCGCTCGCGGTGCAGGCCGCGGAACAGGCTGCCCCCGCGGCCCGGAAACAAGAGCCCTTCGGCTTCGAGAACGTATACCGGCGTGCGGAGGAACTTGCGCGCGAGCCGTACCAGCCGGACCGTCCCGAGCTTCCTCCGGTATTCAGGGATATGGACTATGACCAGTATCGCGATATCCGCTTCAGGCCGGACCGAAACCTGTGGTCGGGTGCGTCGCTGCCGTTCCAGCTGCAGTTCTTCTCGAGAGGATTCCTGTACTCGGACCGTGTGACTATCAACATCATCGATGACATCGGCCCGCGGATGGTGCCGTTCTCCGGGGACATGTTCAATTTCGGCAAGAACCAGGTGCCTCCGCGGTTACCGCAGAACATGGGCTTCGCCGGCTTCAAAATTCTCTACCCCTTGCATCAGCCCGATCGTCTCGACGAGGTCGCGGTGTTCCTGGGGGCAAGTTATTTCCGCGCCATCGGGCAGAACCAGAACTATGGTGTCTCCGCGCGTGGGCTGGCAATCGATACCGGCCTGGAGAAGCCCGAGGAATTCCCCGTATTTCGCGAGTTCTGGATCAAAAAGCCGGGCCCCGACGATACCGAGATCACCCTGTTCGCGCTGCTCGACAGTCCGCGGACAACCGGGGCGTATCGCTTCATCATACAGCCCGGATTGCAGACGGTTGTCGACGTAAAAGCGCGCGTACTGATGCGCGACGCGGTCGAGAAGCTGGGGATCGCGCCGCTTACCAGCATGTTTTACCACGGCGAGAACACCGATCGCTTCATGGACGACTTCCGGCCCGAGGTACACGACTCCGACGGTCTCGTGATCGAGAGCGGACGCGGTGAGCGCATCTGGCGCCCCGTGGTCAACCCGGTGCGACTGCAGATCACGCCGTTTGAAGTAGAGAGCCCGCGTGGCTTCGGCCTGATGCAGCGCGACCGGAATTACGGGCATTATCAGGACACGGAGGCGGTTTATCACACCCGGCCGAGCGTTTGGGTAGAGACGCGAGGCGACTGGGGCCAGGGCCATGTTGAAATGGTGGAGATTCCGAGCCAGAGCGAGCGCAATGACAACCTGGTCGCGTTCTGGACACCGGCTGAGCTCCCCGGGGCGGGGGACAACATCGACTTTGAGTACCGGATGCATTTCGGGCTCGACCCCGAGGCAAGGCTCCAGGGAGGCCGCACACTGTCCACACGTATCGGCGCGGGCGGTACCGACGTGCCCGATCACTCGCGCCGCAAGTTCGTCATCGACTTCATCGGCCCGGCGTTGAAGCGCCTGGATCCGGAGACCGAAGAAGTTGAGCCGGTGTGCAACACCTCGACAGGCACCATTGAGCAGTCGGTGGCGCACTACAACGAGTTCACCGACGGATGGCGCCTGTTCTTCGAGATGGTTCCCGAAGCGGGCCAGGCGGCGGACCTCCGCTGCTTCCTGCGGCGCGGCCAGGATGTGTTAACCGAGACCTGGGTTTTCAAATGGGCCCCGAACTGATCGCGGACTGGGGGCTGCCGCACCAGGACGCGTTCCTGGAGGTTCATCCGCTGTGGCAGGCGTCGGTGCCGCGCATGGACGCGTACCTGAAGGCCTCCGGCGTGGCGGACGCCGATCGCAGGCTGCAGGTCATCGCGGAGATCCAAAAACGGTTGCAGCAGTTGTTGCCGCTTCACCAGGGCGAGAACCCGACCGAGATCGCGGTGCGGGAGACGGTGCAATGGGTGGAAGACCACCAGCCGGTGCACGACCCGACACAGGTCTCCGGTGTGCCGCCGGCGACGCCGCCGCGCAGGGAACTAGAGATGCCGGAGCAAGCCATCGAACTCCGCAGCTTCCGATGGAGGCGCAGGCCGAAAACCGCAGGCAGCGGGAAGACGGAACGAAAAGCAGGCGGTGCTGAAGGCCCTCCGCGTGGGAAAGGCAATGACGGTTCAGCAAACGCCGGTCCCGCGCGGGGCATCCACGCGCGCCGTCTGCTGTTCGCGTTCCTGGTTGTGGCGACCACCGCCGGCGCCATCGCGCTGCTGAGCGGTTCGATGCAGCAGAACGGACTGAGCCCGCTCGAGTTCCTGCTGGTGCTGCTCTATGCCGTCCTGTTCGCCTGGATTTGCACGGCCTTCTGGACCGCATTCGCAGGCTTCATCATTCGCTATTTTCGCATCCGCCGCTTCGACCTGGATGCTGTTCCGTTAAAGCCGCTACCGCGGGAGAACCGGCCGCGCACCGCGCTGATCATGCCGGTGTACAACGAGACGCCGCGTTACGTATATGCGCGAATCCGTGCGATATGGGAGTCGCTGCAGGCGACGGGCGCGGGAGACGACTTCGACCTGTTCATCCTGAGCGATACCCGCGACCCGGAGATCCAGGTAGAGGAGGAGCTGCGCTGGGCGAAGCTTGCCTCGCGCCTCGGCGCCGTCGGGCGCATCTTCTACCGGCACCGCACCGACAACCGATATCGCAAGGCCGGCAACATAGCCGATTTCGTGCGGTCGTGGGGCGGCAGGTATCGCTACATGGCGATCTTCGACGCAGACAGCCTGATGGAAGGCAGCACGCTCACCCGCATGGTCGAGATAATGGAAGCGCATCCCCGGCTCGCGGTGCTGCAGGCGCCGCCGGTGCCGGTTAACAATCGCTCGCTGTATGCGAGGCTCCTGCAGTTCGGTGCCGCGCTCTACGGCCCGCTCTACACTGCCGGCATGAACTTCTGGCAGGCCGGCGACGCCAGTTATTTCGGCCACAACGCGCTGCTCCGCGTGAAGCCCTTCGCCGAGCACTGCGGGTTGCCGTCGCTCCCCGGGCAGGAGCCGTTGGGCGGGCCGATACTGAGCCATGATTTCGTGGAGGCAGCGACATTGAGGCGCGCCGGGTGGGAGGCGTGGCTGGGACCGTCGCTTGGTGGCAGCTACGAGGAGGTTCCGCCAACCCTGATCGACTACGCGAAGCGCGACCGCCGCTGGTGCCAGGGAACCCTGCAGCACGCGCGCCTGGTGGCCGCGCGTGGCTGGCGCGGCCTGACCCGCCTGCACTTCGGCATGGCCGTAATGTCCTATCTCGCGTCGCCACTCTGGTTCCTGTTCCTGCTCGCTGCCGGCGTGGAGGCGTGGTTGCAGAGCCGGGAAACCCCGGTCTACTTTTTCGGGCACAGCCTGTTCCCTGTCTGGCCCATTTCCTACGCCTTCGAGTTGATGACCGTGTTCCTCGTGACGCTGTTCATCCTGTTTCTGCCGAAGGTACTCGCGCTGATCCTGCTGCTCTCCGAGCCCGCCCGCTGGCGAGATTTCGGCGGCTTCCTGCGCGCGACCTTGAGCGCCATCCTCGAGAGTCTGTTCTCTGTGGTCGTGGCGCCGGTGCTAATGGTGTTCCAGACAAAATTCGTAGTGGCAATCCTCATGCGAGCGAACGTCGGCTGGCCGACGCAGCAAAGAGAAGACCGCGCGACCAGCTGGGGCGAGGCGATCCGCACCCACGGGTCCCAGTTGCTGCTCGGCATCGGCGCCGGACTCATCACGTGGTTTTACGTTCCGGACTTTTTCTGGTGGTTTACTCCCGTACTGGCTGGGCTCGTACTGGCAGTGCCGGTATCGGTCATCACGAGTCGCTCGGATGTCGGTGAGGCGGCGAGGCGGCTGGGCCTGTTCCTGACACCGGAGGAAGTAAAGCCTTCCTGTGTGGTGCGCCGATTCCGTGAACTGATCGAGGCGGCAGAGGAGCGGGATGCCGCAACGAAAGCCGGACAGGACCAGCCGCTGTGGGTCGCCGCGCTCCTGAATCCCGGCGTCTACAGCCTGCACCGGAAACTCCTGCCAGTCGAGGAACCGACACGACGCCAGCGTCACCATCTGGATGGGCTGATGTATACCTTCATCGACCAGAGCGAGGATGCCCTCGACGCCAACGAACGCCGCGCTATGATCACCAACGCAGTTTGCCTGAAGCGGATCCACATCGGGCTCTGGAGCGAGCTGCCGCTGGAGCGGCTTTCCGCGCAGCAGGCTCCCTGATCGCTCCATCGGCCGGCGAGCCGCCGCGTCCTGTGGCACTCTGTGTGGCACACGAGAAGTTCTAAGGGGAATCAATGAATCTCACATTTCTTGGCGCCGCGGGTGCGGTCACCGGGTCCTGTTACCTGCTGCAGACGTCGAAGTACAGGCTGCTGCTCGAATGTGGACAAATACAGGGCAGCGCGGCGGAGGAGGCACTGAACCGGGCGCCCCTGCCGGTGCCGTGGGACAGCATCGACGCCGTCATCCTAAGCCACGCTCACATCGACCATTCGGGCAGGCTACCGCTCCTGCACAGGGAAGGTTACGACGGCCCCATCTATACGCACGCTGCGAGCCGCGCGCTCTGCGCGGTGATGCTGCGCGATTCCGGCTACCTTCACGAAAAAGATGCCGACTGGGAGAACCAGAAGCGGCGCAGGAAGGGGCTTCCGCTCGTCAAGCCGCTTTACACGCAGAACGATGCGGAACGAGTCATGGGCCAGTTCGAAGGTCTCGAATATTCGAAGCGCCAGGAAGTACTCCCCGGCATCGAGCTGCGGCTGAATGATGCGGGGCACATCCTCGGATCGGCGATCGTCGAGTTGTGGCTCAAGGATAACGGGCAGAGCTGCAAGCTCGTGTTCAGCGGCGACCTTGGGTATGCGTCTTCGCCGGTGATGAACGATGCCGCCGTCATAAAAGAGGCAGACCTCGTGATGCTGGAGAGCACCTACGGCGATCGCAATCATCGTTCGTTTGAGGCGACACTCGATGAGCTTCAGGCCATTTTCCGCGCGGCTGCAGATAGCGGCGGCAACATCCTGATCCCGGCCTTCGCGGTCGGGCGGACGCAAGACCTCCTTTACCTCATGGCAGAGCATTACGCGGACTGGAGGCTGGATCAGTGGCAGGTGTTTCTCGATAGTCCCATGGCGATCGAGGCTACCGGAATCTACTCACAGCACCGGCATTTGTACCGCGCCGAGCTGTTTCGCGAGGGCCAACATTGGCCGGTGTTGCCGAATTTCGCGGCGACCGCAAGTTCGGAAGAATCGATGTCACTGAACCGGATCGAGTCGGGCGCGGTCATCATCGCGGGCAGCGGCATGTGCACCGGCGGCCGCATCCGGCATCACCTGAAGCACAACGTGTGGCGGCCGCAATGCCACGTGATCATGATCGGCTACCAGGCGCACGGGACGCTGGGGCGACGGCTGGTCGACAAGGCGCCGCGCATCCGGTTGTGGGGCGAAACGATACAGGTCAACGCGACCGTGCACACGGTCGGCGGGCTGTCGGCGCACGCGGATCAGGACGGCTTGGTCGACTGGTACGGCAATTTCGCGGGTCGGCCGCCGGTGTACCTTGTGCACGGAGAGGAAAAGGCGCGGCTCGCGCTGAGCGACGAACTGCAGAAGCGCTACGGCATCGAAGCGCACCGTCCGAAGCTCGAGGAGGTGGTCGAACTCGGCTAACAGCAACGCATTGATTGCCCGCCAGAGGCCGTATCATCCGTCGGCTTCTCCGGCCATCCATTTCAGGTAGGCGGGCAGGCCCGCGGTAACGGGCAAGGCGATGATCTCCGGAACATCATAGCTGTGGATGTCCTCGATCAGGCGCATGGCCGCTGACGCGGCCTCCGCGGAGGTTTTCACCAGCAGCAGGATCTCGGGCTCGTAACGCAGTTCGCCATCCCAGCGGTAATGGCTGTTGATGCGCAGTTCCTGCACACAGGCCGCCAGCCGCTTTTCAAGCAGGCGAACCGCGAGGGTTTTCGCTAGTTCTTCGCTGTCGACGGTAGTCATCACCACCGTGGCGGAGTCGCTCATGAGAGTGCCGAAGGTTCCCTTAAGGCGTTCATTTTCCGGTGCGCCACCTCGCGGCGCAAACCGGATCCGCTAGCGGATGTAATAGCCTGCGACCCGCCACTCGTCGCCGTCCAGCATGGAGGTGACCACCTCGGTGGCAGATGCTTTTTTCTCGTACACGGCGTCGAACTTCATCACCACGTATTCGCCATCCGGTACGCCGGGCAACGTCGTTTCGTAATCCGACTCCTGCATTTTTCGCGAGACCAGGGAGCCGAAAGGTTCCCGCGCGGCAATGACGGAGCTAACCCAGTGGGATTCGGCGATCTGGTTCTTGAACGGCGAAGCGGCCTCGCGCCAGCTCGCGCTGTAGTCCCCGCCGTCTACCAGGTGAAGCCACTTCTGCGCGGCCTCCTCCCCCAGCCTCTGGGAGGCTGAATCATCGGCGGTGGCACCGGAAGCCAGGAACACGAACAGCAGAATCAGTCTTGCAATTTTCATGGATCCTCCGCACGTTTAGGCCGAGGTGAACGAGCTCCGCCACGATCAGCAGCGGACACCCACCGCTGGCCGTGCTCCGTCAGGTTAGCAGATATCCGCGGATAATCCGATGACGTGACGGAAGCTCATCCGTATCGAGCCGAGCGTGAACCCGTGCTCGTCCGTATAGTTAAGCGACTGATCCGGTGCCGTTGAAGAGGGCAAACATGATAAGAGGATTTGCCGGGCGAGAGGGAAAGCTGTACGCGGTCGAGGACCCGACGCAGGGATTCGACGACGTGATCTGGGTGGACCTTTCGGAACCCACCGCCGAGGAAGAAAAGCTCGTCGAGTCCCGGCTCGGGCTCGACATCCCGACTCGCGAGGACATGGAAGAGATCGAGATCTCCAGCCGCCTCTATTACGAAGAGGGCGACGCTTTCATGACCGCGACCGTGCCGGCCAAGACGGATTCGGACGACCTCCAGATGGCCCCGGTGACCTTCGTGCTCGCGGGCGACAGGCTCATCACCGTTCGCTACCACGATCCGCGAGCATTTCAGACGTTCACCCAGCGCGCCCAGAAAACCGGCACAGGCTTGAGGAATGGCGAAGGAGTTCTGGTAGCGCTGCTGGAGGCGATCGTGGACCGCCTCGCGGACGTGCTCGAGCGAGCGCAGCGGGAGATCGATGCGATTTCGCGCAGCATTTTCGAGCGGCCCGGCGCCACGCCGACGAAAGGGCAGGACCTGCAAAAACAGCTGCAGGCTATTGGCCGGAAGGGCGACCTGACTTCAAACGTCCGCGACAGCCTGTTTACCATACATCGGGTTACTGCGTTCCTCACGCACTTGGCGACACAGCGGAAGAGCGACAAGGATGTCCGGGCTCGCATCAAGACGTTAACGCGCGATACGAGTTCGCTGACCGAGCACTCATCGTCCATGTCGCAGAAAATCACGTTCCTGCTGGATGCTACGCTCGGCATGATCAATATCCAGCAGAACGGCATTATCAAGATCTTCTCCGTCGCGGCGGTGGTATTCCTGCCTCCGACGCTGATTGCGTCCATCTACGGCATGAACTATGACCACATGCCGGAGCTTGACTGGGAGTTCGGCTATCCTTTCGCGCTGGGCGTCATGGTTGTGTCCGCGATATTGCCCTACGTGTACTTCAAACGTCGCGGCTGGCTGTAGGCGAGCGCGACGCGGGCGATGAACGACGTCATGCGCGCAATGCTGCTGGAAGGCACATGACGCTCTCGCAAGATTCGACTCCGCTGCGATTCGCGACCATCGCAAGACCCAGGCCATCCGCACGCGAGATACGTATCCGGGTAGCTACCTGTGGTGTCTGTCATACCGAACTGGATGAGATCGAAGGGCGCACGGGGATGCAAACCGCGCGCTCATCGATCTCAAGTTCGGCGCCGTCCGGGGCGCAAAGGTCTTACGAATCGGCCGAGAATAGCGTGCTTGCCGCGACCTGTTGCGGGCGTGCGGCAGGAACTTGCGATGCGGCGATGGCGCACGCACAATTCAGCGCTTCCAGACGATTCTCATCGTCCTGCGCGGTGCATCCGGCGCAGGACCAAGGACATGAACAATGCGCATCGATGCCATAGCCATCGGCAACAATCCTCCGGACGACGTCAACGTCCTTATTGAAGTCCCCCTCGGTGGGCAGCCGATCAAGTATGAAATGGACAAGGAGGCGGGTGCGCTGGTCGTCGACCGTTTCCTCTACACACCCATGGCCTACCCGGGCAACTACGGCTTTGTTCCCCATACGCTATCGGAAGACGGCGATCCGATCGACGTGCTGATCTGCAATACGCGCCAGCTGATTCCGGGCTGCCTGATCAACGTGCGGCCGATTGGCGTGCTGATCATGCAGGACAATGCCGGCCAGGACGAGAAGATCCTCGCGGTTCCGTCACATAAGCTGACCAAGCGCTACGACAAGGTGATGAATCATTCCGACCTGCCCGAGATCACGCTGCACCAGATCGAGCACTTCTTCGAACATTACAAGGATCTCGAACCCGGCAAATGGGTCAAGATCGGCGACTGGCATGGCGCCGACGATGCCAAACGCCTTATCTGCGAAGCCATCGATCGCGCCAACGCAGCCAACGACAAGCGCTAAATCGCCTGCTTTCCCTGGCCGGCGCAAGGGTCGCAGCTCTACTGCTCGTACGTGAATCGCACGTAGCCGACTCGCCCGGGCAGGTCGTGCGCCACTATGCTCATCCCGATGACGCCGCAGGGAAAGCATACCGGCGGGTCTTCATCGAGGACGTTATTCACTCCCACGGCAAGCGTAAGCGCGTTGTCGGCGAATTGCGGAGTCCACCGTACCTGCACGTCCGTGAACAGCGCAGAGTCGAGCGTGCCGCCGCCATCCGTCGTCATCTCGTCTATCCAGCGAAACGTCAGCCCGGCTCCCCAGTCGTTCAACATCCAGTCGAAGTTGCTGGTCCAGCGCCATTCGGGAAACGCACGCTGGAAGGTCTCATCCGTGTGCGTGCCGGTGCGATCCGTCACCGTCGCTGTATCGTCGATATTGGGAGTGATCTCCAGGTACTCGTTGAGGTAGGTCGCATTGAACCTGGCGCTGAAAGTGCCGAAGCCGGTCTCCGGTCCCAGGTATTCGATCGCGAAGTCCAGTCCAGAGGCTTCTATGCCGCCAATGTTTTGCAACTGGTTGTCGACCACGCCGAGCTGCCCGCTGCTGGTCCTTGGCGTCAGGTCACAGAACAGCGGATCGAGCGTCAGCACGCAGGCGTCGATTACATCGCCGGGGTCGCGGCCCTGGATGGCGTCGTCAATCTCCAGGCTGTAGTAGTCGAGCGAGGTCGTGAGGCCCTCCACCCAGGACAGGCCGTCTGCGAATCCCGGGCTCCAGACGATGCCGGCGGTCCAGTTGTCGGAAGTTTCCGGTTGCAGCTCGCTGTTTCCGGCCGAGATCGCGGAAAGCTGCGGGTTCGCCTGGGTCAGGGTCAAGGGCACCCCGAGCGCCGCGCAGTTGTCGATGATGTTCTGGGGTTGCGGCGTGTCCCGCCCGCCGTTCGCCGATCCCGCCAGCGCCAGGACGTCGGCGCAGGGATCGGTGAACGTGAAATCCTCTCGCGCGGCGCCGCCGAACAGTTCGCCGATGCCCGGCGCACGGAGACCGGTCGAGAACGAAGCGCGGAACGACAAATCCTCGACGGGACGCCACAACGAGCTGACCTTGTAGGTGCTTTCCGAACCGAAGGTGCTGTAGTCGGAGAGCCTCGCCGCAAGGTTCAACTCCAGGTACTCGACTAACGGCGAGCCCGCCAGGAGCGGCATCGTGACTTCAGCGTAATACTCGGTGACATCGAAAGCTCCCCTTGTCGATCCCGATGGAATACCCGCCGTTTCGCCGCGCTCCGCGATGGGATCGGGACTGAAAGAGCCCTCGTGATCGCGAAATTCGACGCCGGCTGCGAACCCCATCTGTCCGCCTGGAAGATCGACCGCGTCGCCAGTGATGTTGAACGCGAAATCCCGCAGTGTCTGGTCGCTCAGGTCCCGCTGCGTGTAAGTCACGAAGTCGAGCATCTCCTGAGTGATCGAACCGGTGCCGTCCGGTCCCATGCCGCCGAAGAAGTTGAACGGGACGCAGTTGGGCGTGGCGGCGCACACAGCGGGATCTCCCATTGCGACCTGCAGTTTCGCCGCGTTGTGCGAATTGAATTTTTCCTGCACCCCGCGGTTGTCCCCATAGCTGCCGGTCAAGTCCCAGAACATCGAGCGGCCTGCAAGTTCGAACTCTCCCTCGAGCGTGGCGGTGAGGAACCAGGTATCGACATCCTGTACGTACACGCGTGGCCCGGATTCCAGCGGCCGCCTTGCAAAAAACTCCAGGTTGCCATTCGCAACAGACAAGTCCACGCCGAACGGGTTGTAAGGATTGAGCGCCGAGACGACAAAGTTGTCGTTGATCCGGTTGCCGCAACCGTTACCGAGGCACAGCGGCTCCGGTGCCGCCTTCGTCGAAGACGAACGATTGGTATAGGCCGTCTTCACCGAAAGGCTAAGGTTGTCTGCAAGCTCGTGGTTGACCGCGGCGTACAGGTTTACCCGCTCGTTCGGCGTACGCAGGAAATTGAATCCCGGGGCATTGAAGTTGAACCGGTCGGCTCCTGAGAACGTGTGGAAGCCGCCGGAGTTCGGGTTGTTCGGGTCGAAAACGGGAACGTTGCCGGCCCCGTCGTTCAGCACTCCGTCATTCAGCGTCACGTCCGCGAAGTCGAAGTTCGGGCCGAGAACGAATCTTCCCTGGGGCGTGAACGACGAACAGAGCGTGTTCGGCACATCGCAACTGGCCGCATCCGGATTCGGGAAGGCAGACCGCGAGCGGTCGGCCGTCTCGACGCCACGTTCCTCGACGTAGGCGGCGCTCAGCACGAGGTGCGTCGTTTCGTTACCGCCACCCCACAGCCCCGAAATTTCATAGGACTCGCCGTCGTTCTCACTAAGGTAGCCGCCTATCTGCGAGTCGATCCTGAAACCTTCGAAGTCCGAGTTCGTAATGATGTTGACTACACCGCCGATGGCGTCCGAGCCGTAGATCGCAGACGCACCATCCTGCAGCACTTCGACCCGCTCGATGACGTTCGACGGCACCGAATTGAGGTCCACCGCCGAGGGCACTCCCGACGCCGAGGCGCCGGCCACCCAGCGCCTGCCATCAACCAGCACGAGCGTGCGTTTTGCCCCGACGTTGCGCAGCGAGACCTCGACGGCGCCTGCGCCGATACCCGACCCGTCTTGCGGAAAACCGGAGTTGCCTGGAACGTTGAACTGGGAGTTGATTGCGGAGCCGGTGATCGGCAGCTGCTGCAACGCATCGCCCAGGTTCGTGAGCCCCGTGCGGTCCAGGTCGGAGGAGGATATATCCATCACCGCCGCCGCTTCGTTGAGCGGGTTCCTGCGGATGCGGGAGCCGGTCACCACGACTTCCTCGAGAGTCTCATCGACGGCTGCCTGTTCCTGTGCATCGGCAGGTTCAAGCGGTGCCGTCAAGCTGAAAAATGCCGCTGCAATGGCTGCTGCTGTGCCCTTGGTCGTAGGAAAAAACAGGTTCATCACTAGCCCCCCTGAAAAACGGCGACAAGAGTCGGACGAAATAGCGATTTGTAAGGGTCCTGCGGCGTTGCAGGAAAATGACAAGGGCCGGACGGCCCTGCTACCAGTATAGGCTACGTCCGCTCGATCCGCTGGAGCGTCCGGTTATAAGCAAGCGGAGAATTCGTAGCATTTCCGCCACAGTGGCGCGGGCGGGTTTATCGGTGTCACCGGCTGCTCAGGTTTTTTAACGCACCGTCATGTTTCGCGGGGCGCTTGTCAGGAATTCACAGCCCCTGTCGGTCACTACCACGGTGTCCGACAGGAACGCATCCCCCTGGCCGGTGCGCATCAGCCAGGACATCAGGTGAAACGCCATTCCCTCTTCGATGAGCATGTCGGAGCCGCGGCGGAGGCCGCGGGGCACGCCCGACCCGGACCAGCTCGGAGGGAAGCCGATGCCGACCAGGTAGCCGCAGTGATGGCGGTGGTAGTGATCCAGCCCGGCCTTGTCGATGCACCGTTTCCAGGCCTGGTACACCGAATCTGCCGTTACGCCGGGTTTTATCGCGTCCGCCGCGGCGAGCTGGGCCTCGATGCAGATTTCGCTCGTTCTCTGCGAGCCTTCCAGCTCTTCGCCTATGTGCACGAGACGGCCCACGGGCGCGTGGTAGCGCCAGAAGCATCCGGACATCTCCAGGAACAGCAGGTCCTTCGCCGAAAGGTTCTCGCTATCCCAGGTGCCGTGCTCATGATCGAGTGTGCGGGTCGATCGGATCAGTGGAACGAAGGCCGGATACGTACCGCCGCGCTGGATCATGGTGTGATAGACGATTGCGGCGACGTCGCGGTTCGGGACTCCCGCGCCAGCCATGGCGATCCCGGACATCACCATCGCGTCTGAAATCTCCGCGGCCCGGCGCGTACATTCCAGCTCCTTCGGCGACTGGACGATACGGCAGTCGTTGACCAGGTCGCCGGCGTCGGACCAGCGAACGCCGGCCATCCTGCTGACGAACCCTTCGGCTGTCTTGTACGGCAGGAAAGAGCTGTTCTTTTCGAAGCCAACTCTTGCGGACGAAAGACCCATATCGTGCAGCGCGGCGCAGGTTACCTGCACCGGCGCCGACAAGTCGGTGTCGTTGCCGTTGTTGCCCTGGATGGATACGCCGAGGCTCATCGAGGATGGCCTTAGTCCGGCCCCTTCGGCCTCACTGCGTGGCGCAGAGAGGGTTATGTCCTCGCTGTGATCTGTCGCCTGGGGAAGCGGGTCGATGCCGTCCGAGTATGGGTACAAGCGCACGTTCGGTACCACCATGTCGCGCGTGATCGCTTTTTCCATGGCGCGGATGATCAGCGCCGGTTCGTTCTCCAGCGACAGGATCAGGGACGTGTACGCGAAATATCCCTGGTGATTCAGCCCGGTGAGGTAATAGATGTTCTCGGGATTGGTGATGATTACGGCGTCAAGCCCTTGTGCCGCGACTCTTTCGCGAACGCGAAGAATGCGCTCCATGAATTCTTCATCCGAGAAGAAGCGCATTCCCTCCTGGCCTGCTCCGGCCGAACTCTTGCCCGGCGACTCCCTGTCCGTCTGCGTCGTCATACAATCAACCTTCCTGCCGGCACGTTCAGTCCCCGGTCCGGCCGTCAGCCCTGATTTTCGCGGCGAAGTTGTCGACCTCGGCCTCGGTCGTGTCGAACGAAGTCATCCAGCGAACGATTGATTCGCGGGAATCCCACACTGCGAACACGTCGTGCGCCTGCAACTCGTCAATGCGCCGCGACGGTAGCCGCGCGAACACGGCATTTGTTTCGACCGGCATCACGACTTGCACGTCCGGAGTCCCGCGGACGGAATCCGCCAGCCGGGACGCCATCGCGTTGGCATGCCGGGCATTCCGTTGCCACAGGTCCCCGGTGAGGAGCGCCTCGAACTGAACTGCGACATACCGCATCTTGGAGCCAAGCTGCATCGCCTGCTTGCGGTAGAAGCTCGCAGCCGGCAGCAGCGACTTGTCGAAAAACAGCACCGCCTCGGCCCCCATCAGTCCATTCTTGGTGCCCCCGAAGGAAAGCACGTCGACGCCTGCTGCGGAAGAAAGTGCGGCAAAATCGACGTCGAGCGCGACTGCAGCGTTGCTGAGCCTCGCGCCGTCGACGTGCAGGCGCAGATTGCGCTCGTGACAAAAGCCGGCGAGATCCTTCAGTTCATCGACTGTGTATACCGTTCCCCACTCCGTGCACTGCGAAACGGTAACTGCACGCGGCTGCGCGCGGTGCACCATGTCGGTGTCCGAGAGCAGTGGCTCGATGAGCTCCGGATAAAGTTTGCCCGCTCTTGTGGGCGCCGGTAACAGTTTCGACCCGACGAACTTCTCCGGTGCACCGCATTCGTCCCGGTTCAGGTGCGAGCAGTCGGCGCAGATCACCGCCTCGTAGGACCTCAGCATGCACTGCAGGGCCAAGACGTTCGCCCCTGTGCCGGTCAGCACGAACAGCACCTCGGGCTTGCCGCCGAAGTGCTCGCGCAACAGCTCGCTCGCTCGCTCCGTGTACGAATCGCTGCCGTACGCCGAGGCGTGGCCATGGTTTGCCGCCGCAAGCGCCGCCATGACTTCCGGGTGCACGCCGGCGGCGTTGTCGCTCAGGAAGTATTTGGGTGCCGGCACGCGCCAAGACTACAGCGACATTGCCCGTTGTCCAACCTGTTGCGCGAATCGCGCCGCCGTGCGGCCGTCGTGGCTTGCCGGATCGACGCTGCTCAGCGAACGGTTACGCGGAGGTCAATCGGACCAGCCCCCGTCGTCGTCATCGTCGTCATCGAAGTCGTCGTCCTCACCTTCCATCTGGCCCCTGATCTCACCTGCGGGGAACACATCGCTGTGCACGTTCGCGTAGACCAGGCCATCACGCATGGCGAACGCCAGCGACACCAGGTTGTTGACGGGCCTGCCGACGATCTCGAGGCAGTCGGCTCCCGTGTAGTCGAGATTGGTCAGGGTGCCTTCGATGCCCATCCCGTCGAATGCCAGGGGGCCGGGCCCGACCATGCCGAAAGCCACCGGGCCGTTCTCGCCGGGCCGGCCACAATGGAAGTGCGCGGCGGTGAAGTTTCCCGTCAGGGTGCTTATCTTGAGGTTCACCCGCAACCGGGTAAACGCATCGTCAAAGCGGGCATGTATCCGCCCCGACGCAGAGGTGTCGGTTCCACCCGTCATGAGGTTTTCCTGCTCATCGAGCACGACTTCCTGGGCGCCGGACAGTGCAGCGCTGAACTCGTGCTCGTCGGCCTGCGCGATTCCGGCTACGACAAGAGCCGGGAAGAGAAGCAGGTGCTTCAGGATTTTCGATGTTAATTTGGTGCTCATAATCTGTCCTCCAGCGGCTGGGTTCAAGCGTTGATCCTCCCCCAAAGTCAGCATTTCCAAGGCGCTCAGCTTTTCACCGGTTCAGTTACAAAGCTTAGTCGAAGAATATTTGGAGCGCCGGCAGCTCTGCCTGTTGAGGACGCCGTGGGGAAGGAACGGCTACGCATACTCAATACGTTGCGAGAGGCGCAGCTGGTATGCCGGCTCTATATAACGAATCGATCTATATCAGGGCGCCGCTCACAAGAGCGCGTAGGCGGCGATTCCGAGTGCCAGTGCCATCGTCGCGTATGCGATCAGCGCAAACACGCCGTCGCAGGCGATCAGCGCCAGTCCGAAGGCGGTCAGGACCAGTCCTGCGGCATTGGCGCTGAAGGGCACGACTTCCATGAAAGGCATGATGAGCGCTATCTGCAGGCAGAAGAACGCGATCACGTACGCACCGAACGACCGCGTAAGCACCGTCAGGCGCGGGCGCAGCAGGCGGTCGATGAAGCGCGCCGGCCGCTGCAGCCATCCCAATGCCTTGTTCAGCTTGTCGCGCGAGACCGACCGCCGCAGCACCCAGCCCGGCAGCCAGAAATGCTCATGCCGAAACAACACCTGCACGGCAACCAGTACGATGAGGATTCCCATGATGCCCGGGACCCCCGGGATATCGCCGATGATCGGCGCCAAGGTTATCAGGCCGGCGACCAGCAATACCGGCCCGAAGGAACGACGCCCCACGACATCCAGGATGGCATCGAGGGACACCTGCCCCTCGTCGTCCGGGGCCTCCCCGATCCTCTTGAGGAGTTCCTCCAGGTTGCTTGGTTCCTGCTTGTCGGTCACGAAGATCCCGTGAGGCTTGAATCGTGAGTTGCGCGGCCAACGCGGCCGATACTCTATGCTCGAATATCCACGGCGACCTCGCCGCTGCGGCGCAGCACGTTGATGGCGACGTCGTTGCCATGGCGGCGCAGCAGCAGGTCGACCGAAGATTTTTGCAGCTTGAGATTGCGCAGCAGCACCTCGTCCAGAAAGTCAGGCAGGCGAGGGTGGTGCATCACGATGGCATGATTAACGGTGTCGAAGCGCAGCCCCAGGCTCGCCTGCAACAGCGCCAGCGGCGATGCCGCAGCCCAGGCCTGCGGCGAGCATGCAACGGGGTAGTTTGTGGGGCCACGGCCCGGACGTCTCCGGAAGCCGCAGAACAGTTCCGGCAGGCGCCGCAACTTCATGAAGCTCGCCGCATTGAAAAGTCCATCGAAGATGGTCTGCACAGAGTTCGTGTCGCCATAGCGAGCAAGGCCGAGAGCGATCAGCGCGTTGTCGTGCGGCCACACCGACCCGTTGTGGTAGGACATAGGGTTATAGCGCGGCTCGCCGGACGGAATGGTGCGCACGCCCCAGCCGCAAAAAAAACTCTGGCTCAGCAGGTCGTTTGCTACTCGCGTCGCTCGTTCGGGTGATGCGATCCCGGCAAACAGCACATGCCCGACGTTCGAACTGCGAACTTCACAAGGCCGCTTTTCACCATCGAGTGCAAGAACATAGTTTCCGAGCTTATCGGACCAGAACCTTTCCTCGAAACGCAGGCGCATCGCTTCCGCCTCGGCGGTGAGCTTGGCGGCCTCGGCATGCTGGCCCAGAGCGCGCGCGACGTCGGCGATTTCCTGCTTCGCTGCATACACGTACGCCTGCACTTCCACGAGAGCGATGGGCCCCTCGGCGAGCGCCCCGTCGGCATGGAAGATCGCGTCGGCGGAGTCCTTCCATCCCTGGTTGGTCAGTCCGTCGGCCCGCTTCGACTGGTATTCAACAAAGCCATCGTTGTCGGCGTCGCCGGGGCCGTCGATCCATGCGAGCGCGGCCGCGATGTTCGGCCACAAGCGCTTGAGCGTTTCCGTGTCGCCGGTACGCTTGAAGTACTGCGCCGCCAGCAGCACGAACAATGGCGTCGCGTCGACTGTGCCGTAGTAACGCTGGAACGGGACCTCTCCGGTGCGGGCCAGTTCGCCGTGACGCATTTCGTGCAGGATCTTGCCCGGCTCCGCGTCGGCCTCGCTGTCGTATTCCGTAGCCTGGGTACGGGCAAGGAAGAACAACACGCCGCGAGCCACCTGCGGGTCCACCCACAGCATTTCCATGGCGGTGATGATTCCGTCGCGGCCGAACGGCGTGCTGTACCAGGGCACGCCCGCGTACGGGTATGAGCCATCCTCGGTTTCGGTGATCAGCATATAAAGGTCGGCGATCGTGCGGCGCATGATCTCGTTGAAAATTTCGTTGGAGCTTTCGACGGACGTTGCCCGGCTCGACGCGCGGCTCAACGCCGTGCGGGAATGCCGCATCGCGGAAAGAAACGTGCCGCCGGAAGTATGCCGCTCGCCGGATGCATCACCACTCGGGTCGATGCGCGCGAAAAATGTCTGCCGCTCCCCCGGCTGCAGTTCCATCTCCCATTCCGCGGCATCTTCGGTGATGCGATACGGTGCCGGATCGAACTGAATGACGGTGCACTGCTTCATTCCGTCGCTTGCGGTGTAACAGAGCCCGGCCTGCGAGGGAGAATCGACGCGCGTGCTGGTGGTGCCGCGGTGCAGCGGCCGGTGTCCGCGCACTTCGAAGAGATCCACGAAGTCGGCGCTGTACTCGAGGCGCACGGTGTTGCGCAGCGGCCGCTTGCCATAATTGTAGAAAGCGATGCGCTGGTGGCAGGCACTGTCCCACAGGAAGACCGTGCGTACGATGTGCTGCGTTTCACCCATCTGGATGAGATGCTCGCCTATGCGAACTTCCCGGTTCGTCATATCCACGATGAGCGCCGCGTTATTGTCCCGGAGAGCCGAACTCAGGAGGACCGGGCGCCGGCCGTCGAGCAGCAGCCGCCAGCGCGACAGTACCCGGGTGTCGCGGAAGTACAAACCATCCGCGCGCCCGGGGCCCTGCACGATGTCGCCGCGATCGTCGAACAGGGCGAAGCTTTCGCCGTGCTTCAGCGCATAGGGCCAGGGATCTGAAGGGGCGGCTATGTAATAAGCACCGCTTTCTTCTACGCTGCGCGGGTCTCCACTGTCGGCAGCCTGCTGCAACATCGTCCCGGCGTGCTCTCAGGCCGCCGAACTTATGGACGTGGAAGCGGCATCGATGGTCTGCTCATAAACGGCCAGGTAATCCTCTACCATGCGCTCCGCACTGAAGCGTTCTTCGAATCGCCTGCGAACCTGGGTGCGATCGAAGCAGGCAACCTTGTCTACTGCAGCCACGGCATCCTCGAGGCTGCCCACGACATGCCCCGTCACGCCGTCGTCCACTACCTCGGGCACGGAACCGCAGCGCCAGGCGATGACCGGTGTGCCGCAGGCCATGGACTCGATCATGGCAAGGCCGAACGGTTCCGGCCAGTCGATGGGGAACAGCAGCGCGGCTGCACCGGCGAGCAACTCCGCCTTGCCGGTGTCGCCCACCTCTCCGACGAAGCGGACAAAGGGCCGATCCAGCAACGGCTTGATGCACGTCTCGAAGTATTCATGGTCCGCCTTGTCCACTTTGGCGGCAATGACCAGCTCTCGTCCCGCGCGCTCGGCTATTTCAATGGCACGATCGACGCGTTTTTCCGGAGATATTCGTCCGAGAAACACGAGGTAGTCGCCGCCCGTGCGCGACCACGTGAATCTCTGGCGTGGCAGGCCGTGATAAACCGTCGCCACCCAGTTACCCTGGGGCTGTGCCTGCCGCTGGCTGTCGGAAATGGATACCAGCGGCATGTCCGGATAGGCGGCGAACAGCGGCTCCAGGTCCCACAGGTCCTGGCGCCCATGGCGCGTCGTAAGGTGCGGAATCGCCAGTTCGCGCATGAGTGGAAAGTGAAGGTAGTCGATGTGGAAGTGGATGAGATCGAAATCCTTCGCCCGCCTGCGGATCTGCTCCAGCATCATCATGTAATGCGGCCAGGGGTCGACGGAACGCGGCTCCAGGCGCAGCGCCGACGGCGCGCAGGCCACTAGGTGCGCGTTCGTCTGTGAATCCGCGGAAGCGAACAGCGTAACGTCGTGGCCGACGGCCACCAGCTGTTCAGTAAGACTCGAAACAACCCGCTCCGTGCCGCCGTACAACATGGGGGGTACCGACTCAATGAGCGGGGAAACCTGCGCGATCCTCATCTTTCTCGACTTGCCTCTATCCGGCGGTCAGGTCCCCCGAATCCTGCCCGAGCCAATCACCAGTTGCTTACTCTTATAAGGTATAGCCGAGAAGATTATCAAGCCCGTGGAGCGGCGGTAATCGCGTGCCGCTGGTCTCGATTTTGCCGCGTACATCAACGCGTAATTCTTACAACTATGGTCGTGCTGAAGCCCGCAGAGGGCGGTGCTCGTGCAAATACTTCCACGCTGCTGCAAATCGTCTACCCGGCGACCGCACCGGTATCCCCAATCTCCGCCGCGAGAAAAACTGCATGCACCAGGCGTAGTCACGGTGAAGGGTGCGCAGCGCCGGCCTTACAAACCATACCGGACCAATCTACTTGCCGGCTATGTAGAGGAGTCCGCCGCACGACCGACACCGTTCTCGCCTTTGCCGTGCTCCGGATAGTGCTTCAGGAGCGGGCGGCGACTACAGCGTTGAACAGCCGCAGGAAGTTTCCGCCCAGGATGTTTACGACTTCGGCTTCGCTCAAGCCCCGAAACAGCAGTGCGGCGGCGAGCAGTGGAAAATCCGAGTAGTCGGTGAGCACCGGCTTGTAGTTGCCGTCCATGTCGGTGCCGACGGCGACGTGGTCCGCGCCGACAGCGTCGACGAGCGCCAGGATCTGTTGCACGAAATCCGCAAGCGTTTCGCTGCCGATGCCGGCCGGCCACGCACCGATTACACCCCCGGTGCCGGCTACCATCCGTGCATGGTCGATGGAAATGAATCGTGGCGACGCGACGGTGCCGGTATCGAGGTTGCTGTGCGAGAGCATCACCGGCGAACTCGACTCGGTGACGACGTCTGCGCAGGTATCGGCGCTGGCATGGGCGACATCAATGATCATGCCGGCGCGGTTCATTTCCCTCACCACGTCGCGCCCGAACGCCGTCAGGCCGTTGTGCACAGGTGAGTTGGTCTGGTTATCTCCAAGGCGATTGGTGTTGTAGTGGATGAGCGTGATTGACCGCAAACCCTTTGCATATGCCTCGTGGACCCGCTCCAGGCGATCCTCCAGGAAGTCTGCCCCCTCGGAAGACAGGATCATCGCGGGCCTGCCGGCCGCATGCGCCGCCAGGACATCCCCGGGTGATAACGCGAGAGAGATGACGCCGCTATCGACCGTCGCAAGGAGCCGGTCCAGTTGGCGATTGAAGTCTTCATACGCCTCGCCTGGAGTGAAATCGCGCACCACTGTCAGGCCGCCATCCGCAAGCCCCAGCAGCGGCAGGTCGGCTACGACGGCAAACAGGCTGGCCGTCACCTGCGCCTTTTCCATGTCTTCGGCCCGCTCGGCTTCGAAGCCCTCGCGCATCATGCGAACAAGGAGGCTGTCGGGCTCCGCTCCGACCAGGAACGAGCGCCCGGCATGGCTGTGAACGTCGACCGATGGATTCTCAGCCATCAGAATTGCGCCGCGTTCCAGGAATCTCCCGGGTATCTCCATCCCGAGCGGCGGCTTGCGGCTGCGCGCCCACCACCATGTTCCGCCGGCTGCGACGGCAACCGCGCTCGCAATGCCGCCGGCCAGCGCGGCGCGCCGACTCATCTTATACATGCGCACGACCGCGGAGATTCACATCGCAAAGGTCCGCGAGGTAATCGATGTGGGCTTCGAGAGCGTTCTGCGCAGCGGAGGCGTCGTGCCCGATCAAAGCCTCGAGCATTCGCCGGTGATTCTCCAGCAGTTGCTGCAGGGATCCCGCCTTCGAAAGACGATCGCGCGTCGCTGCGCTCAGCAGGTCGAGGCTCTTGACGGCGCGGATGAGGATCGGATTCACAACCGCCTCCTCCAGGGTTGCGCGGAACTCCTGCGCAAGCTTGTTGAAGCGCGCTGCGTCGACCTTGCCGTCCTGCGATTCGTCCACCACGCGCTGGAGGCGTGCGAGATTGGCCTCGAGCTTCCCGATGACGCTGGCGTCGATCGTTTTCGCCACGAACGCGAGCAGGGCGCCTTCGATCACCTTGCGTGCCTCGAGGATGGTGCCGAGGTTGTGGCGGTCCAGGCTCAGGAAAAGATGCAACGGTCCGAGCAGGGTGTCCGGCTCGAGTTCCGCGACGAAGACACCGCCGCCGTGACGTATGTCCAGGATGCCGAGGAGCTGCAGCGCCCGCAGTGCTTCACGTAAGGTCGGACGCCCCACTCCGAATTCTTCCGCAAGGGCGCGCTCCGCTGGCAGGCGGTCGCCGGGTTTCAGCTGTCCGCTCCTCACGAGGCCCACAAGCTGCCGGACGATCTGCTCCGGCAGCGCGTCGCGCTTCCTTACCGGTGCGATTTCCAGGTCTTTTCGTTTCATCTTTAAGGTCCTGGCAGGAGCCGATTGACACCCCGGTCAAGTGGTCATACCATTTTGCCATTCTAGCGATGAAATGGGAGTCCGGCAATGTCGCTCTTAAGGTGCAACAACAGGGAACTTCGGTCAGGGAAAGACAGCGAGCGGCTTTGCTCGCGGTCGAGCGGCGCCACCGTCATGGCGGCTCTTCTTGTGGCGCCTTTGTGCGCTTTGGCCCAGCAGGATCCCGGCTTCGTTATCGAGGAGATCACCGTTACCGCGCAGAAGCGCACGGAGCGTCTCGTAGACGTGCCGGTCGCGATCTCCGTATTCAGTGCTACCTCGATCGAGCAGACGGGCGTGCGCGAACTGAAGGAGATCTCCGGCTACATCCCCAACATGCAGATATCGGAAGGCAACGACTTCCGTTCGACCGTCACCATCCGCGGCGTCGGCGCGACAAGCCGGAACATCGGCTTCGATTCCCGCGTCGGCGTATACATCGACGGCGTCTACGTCGGCCAGTCTCCCGCAATCAACCAGGAGCTCTTGAATCTAGAACGCGTCGAGGTGCTGCGCGGACCGCAGGGCACGTTGTTCGGCAAGAACACGGTTGCCGGCGCTATCAACCTGATTACGAGAAAGCCGGACGACGAGTTGCGCGGCATGGCGAGCATCGATGTCGGCAACTTCAACTACCGCGAAGTCAAAGGCTTCGTGAACCTGCCGTTCAGCGATACCGTCAGCACCGCGTTCACGGTGGCGAAGACGGATCGCGATGGCTACGTGCCGAACATCATCACGGGCAATGATCTCAACGAACGGGATGTGCTGGCGTATCGCGCGCAAGTCAGGATCGACGCGAGCGACCAGTTCGAGATCAACGCCTCCTTCGACGGACTCAACAGCGAGGGCCTCATCCTCATCGGCGACCCGGTGACGGA
>DATGQI010000042.1:0-3834 GCA_035304285.1 Woeseiaceae bacterium | reverse complement strand
ATCGCCGATCAGCGCCAGGAGCTGACGAGCGTCCTCTTCGCTGAACCCTTCTGCCTTGTGCAGCATGCCGCGCAGCATGGGGAAGTCACGCCGCAGGCTTTCACCGGTCCAGGCGAGGTGATACCACACCAGCAGGTCGCGGAAGCGCGTATCGTCCAGCGGCTGTCCTTGCTCGATTGCCAGTTTGGCCCTCACTGCGAGCGCCGAATACGCCGGAAATGCCTTGATCATATGCGTCTTGTGCGCATGAAGGCACGCTGCCGTCAGTTCGAGCTTTTCCGCATCGGCAAGGCTCCGGTAGGGCCTGCTGCCTCCCAGCGCATCGAGCAGCGGATCACCGATTGTGGACCCGTTGTTCTTCCATTGCCGGATCGATTCGGCATAGGCCGCAAGTTGCTCGAGAAGAATCGTCGAGAAATTGACTACCGCTCGTGCGCCGGGAACGGTCTCAAGGTGCGCGGCCATGTCAGTGTAGTCCTTGATGCCGTGTAGCCACGCCCAGGGCCTCCGCCAGCTCGAATCCAGAACGTCCCGGTATTCCGGCTGGTGCATGTGCCAGCACAGCACTAGCCGCAGCTTATCTGCCGACATGATGTTCCTTAGCTACGAGTCGATGCGGACAGGAGATATCAGTGAAGCATGTGCGGACAGACCAGGACCACGCCCTCTTCCGTGCGCCAGAACCGGCGCGCGTCCTCTTCCGCATTCTCACCGATTACAGTACCGTCAGGTATGACACAGTCTTCGTCGATGATCGCGTTGGTGATGCGACAATTAGCGCCTATGCTGGCGCGCGGCAACACCACCGCCTTTAAGAGCTTTGATGCCTCGCGAACCCGCACGTTGGAGAACAGCACCGATTCACGGACTTCCGCGCCTGAGACGATGCAGCCTCCCGATACCAGCGTATTGAAGGCAGCACCGCGACGCCCCGGTTCGTCGAGGATGAACTTCGCGGGCGGCAGTTGTTCCTGGTAAGTCCAGATGGGCCATTGGTCGTCGTACAGGTTCAGCTCCGGACGCACCTGCGCCAGTTCCAGGTTGGCCTTGAAAAAACCGTCCACCGTTCCGACGTCGCGCCAGTAACTTTGCGCCTTCGTTTCGACGTCGTGGAAGGGATAGGCGTAAACGCGCTGCTCCAGGTCGATGGCGCCTGGAACGATATTGCGCCCGAAGTCGTGCGCCGAGGATGGATCGGCAGAATCGGCGATCAACTTGTCGCACAGGAAATCGGTGTCGAAAACATAGATGCCCATGGACGCGAGGGCGGTGTCCGTCGAACCCGGCATGGGTTCGGGGTTTTCCGGCTTTTCCAGGAAGTCGATAATGCGATTGTTCTCGTCCACCGTCATCACGCCGAAGGCCTTCGCCTCCGGAAGTGGTACCTCGATCACGCCGACGGTGATGTCCGCTTCCTTGTCGGTGTGGTAGGCAATCATCGGGCCGTAGTCCATTTTGTAAATATGGTCGCCGGCGAGGATAAGAACGTGCTCGGGGTGGCTCTCGCGCACGATGCTCAGGTTCTGGTAGACGGAATCTGCCGTGCCGAGGTACCACTGCTCTCCCAACTGCTGCTGCGCCGGGACGATCTGGATGAATTCGCCAAATTCGCCCCGCAGGTAGCCCCAGCCGCGGTTGATGTGCTGTATCAGCGAGTGTGCTTTGTATTGCGTAAGCACGAAAATCTGGCGGATGCCGGAGTTGACGCAGTTGGATAAGGGAAAATCGATGATCCGGAACTTTCCGCCGAAAGGCGCCGCCGGCTTCGCGCGGTTGGCGGTGAGGTCCCCGAGACGAGAGCCGCGTCCGCCGGCCATGATCACCGCCATCGTGCTGCGGGTTAGACTGCTGACAAAACGGCCGGACCGTCGCGGTTGCATCTGATGCTCCTTTTGCCGCCGCTCAACGCGCTCAGGAACGCAGCGGGCTCAAGCAGTATGCTACATTCGCGGCACGATCATCTACCCGCGCGTCACCTTGGAGGTTACTTCGAGGATGCATTTGAGGACTACCGATCGCTTCCCACAGACGAGCAAGCCGCTTATCCGCGGGCGATGCCGACGCTGTCCGGCTGATTGAGGCGCGGCATCACGACCCGTTCGCCGTCCTTGGCCCGCACGGGGACGGCAAGGATGCTTGCGTGCGCGTATTCCTGCCGCGCACGCAACGCGTGTTCCTGGAATCTGAACAGCGTCCGATGCAGCGCATCGGGGGCACCGACCTGTTCGAGTTCGTCGGCAACATAGGCGATATTCCGCACCATTATCGCTTGCTGGTCGACGACAGCTTCGGCAACAGGCGCACGCAGTACGACCCGTACTCCTTCCCGCCGCTGACGGACGAGGCTGACCTGGCGAGTTTTAATGCCGGCACGCACACCGCGGCATACCGTTTCCTCGGCGCCAATCCGAAGACGATCGCGGGCATAGACGGGACAATTTTTGCGGTTTGGGCGCCGAATGCCGAGCGGGTGAGCGTCGTCGGCGATTTCAACGAGTGGGACGGCCGCTGTCACCCGATGCGCATCCGTGGCCAAACCGGCGTGTGGGAGCTGTTCCTGCCCCAGCTGCTGGAGGGGCCCTACAAGTTCGAGCTGAGGAACAACTCCACAGGGGCCGTCGGTCTCAAGTCCGACCCCTTTGCAAAATTGACAGAGCGCCGGCCGGCGACGGCGAGCCTGATAGTTCGGGAAAGCAATCACGTGTGGCGGGACCGAAAGTGGCTTTCGGATCGATCCAGGCGTGATTTCATGTCAGCGCCGATGTCGATCTACGAAGCTCATCTCGGCTCCTGGAAGCGCGCGGAGGAAAATCGCTTCCTGACCTACGGCGAACTGGCGGCGCAACTGCCGGAGTACGTCCGCGGCCTTAATTTCACTCATGTCGAACTGCTACCGGTGAGTGAACACCCGCTGGACGAATCCTGGGGTTACCAGACGACCGGCTATTTCTCACCAACCAGCCGGCATGGCACGCCGGACGAGTTCCGTGCCTTTGTCGACCGGTGTCACCAGCAGAGCCTCGGTGTACTGCTGGACTGGGTTCCGGCGCATTTTCCACGCGACGCGCATGCGCTGGCGAACTTCGACGGCACGGCTCTTTATGAATATCACGACCCGAGAAAGGCCGAACACCGCGACTGGGGCACCCTCGTGTTCAACTATGAGCGCAACGAGGTTCGCTCCTTTCTGATCTCGAACGCGCTGTACTGGCTGCGCGAGTTTCACATCGACGGTTTGCGGGTCGACGCAGTGGCGTCGATGCTGTACCTGGATTTTTCGCGCCAGGGCGAGAACTGGGTACCGAACCGGCTCGGCGGCAACCAGAACCTGGAAGCGATCGATTTCATCTGCGAACTGAACAAGGCGGTGGGCCGCGAATGCCCGCAATGGCTGATGATCGCGGAAGAATCCACCGACTGGCAGGGCGTCACCAGCCCGACCTATGCAGGCGGGCTCGGTTTTCACCTGAAGTGGAACATGGGCTGGATGCATGACACGCTGGATTATTTAGAGAAGGACCCGATTCACCGCAAGTACCACCAGGACTGGCTCACGTTCAGCCCGACCTATGCATTCAACGAAAACTTCGTCCTGCCGCTGTCGCATGACGAAGTGGTGCACCTGAAACGTTCGATGTTCGGCAAGATGCCCGGGGACGAGTGGCAGAAGTTGGCCAACCTGCGCCTGCTGTATACCTACCAATGGAGCTTTCCAGGAAAGAAACTGCTCTTCATGGGAGGTGAACTGGCACAACCCGGGGAATGGAATGCCAGCGAGTCCTTGCCGTGGCACCGGCTCGATGAAGATGGACCGAAAGGTATCTCGGAACTTTT
>DATGQI010000041.1:0-7814 GCA_035304285.1 Woeseiaceae bacterium | reverse complement strand
CGATTGAACACTGCGTAAGTATGGACGGGCTCCAGCTTCGGCTTCCACAGATGCGACCAGCGAGGATGCGTTACAAAACTCAGAACCCTGAGTTCCGGACTTTCGCAGGCCTGCCGGATCGTACGTTCCATCAGCAAATTCCCCGGCGCGAATGCTCCGTGCTCCTCGCTGTAGCCGATCTTGAGTATGTTGAAGGTCTTCCCACTGATGAGGCAAAACTGCGCAGCCACAACGGTTTGGCCATGGCGCAGCAGGTTGATCACACAGCGGCCCTGCGTGGCGTAATCCCGCATCAGGCGACGATAGAACGCCACCAGGTTTGCATCCAGCGCGATGGCCGTCCCGGCTCCCTCGGCACCCTTCCAGCCCGATCCCTCGACAGCGAGGAAACTCGGAAAGGCAGCCTCGAGCGCCTCTGGCGTCGCGCAGGTCTCGAAGCGAAGGGGCGCCGACTCCTCCGCGCGCCGTGCCAGGCGCCGCAGATTGCGCCGGAACGAGCTCGACACCGACTCGGTCGCCTGTTCGAAGGACGCGTCCACGTCGAGAAAGGCACTGAAACCATGTTCGGTCGTCACCGTCATGGGAGGCGGATCCGCAGCCATTGCGAATCCGATCGCCGAATTCGCCGGCACCTTATCCAGCATCAGCACGTCCCACGCGAACTCCCGCTGACGATGCAGCCATTGCGTCAGACTGCTCACGAGCGTGGCATTTTCCGACGCGATAGTGAACTCGAAGTCCGCGAGAGTCACATGCGAATGCGAGGGTAGGCCGAGCGCACGCACCTTGATGCCCGACACGTCGCGAACCCACGTGCGCAGCGGAAAGATGCCGACCGGAACGTTCGCGCGATAGGCGACAGCGAACCAGAACTTCTCGGGATGCCGCTCCAGAATCTCCAGGTAGGCTCGGTGCCAGTCCGCACCCTGGAAGAAGCGGAAATCCGGGTTCGTCCGGTCAAGCTGGTCCCACTGCTCCGCAATGGCCTCCAGCCCGGCGCGGCCGCGATACGACCTCCATGCCAGGCCCAGGGAGCCATCTCGACTTCCTTCGCCATACGCCGTATCCCCTCGTTCGGCGCCCACGATCCCCGTCATGTTCCGATGCCCGACTCGCACGACCACCTGCAACCGTCCACGCTGCCATCGCCCATCCCTGAGACGATGCGCGTCGAACTCCTGCGCGTCGTCGCATTCGAAATGATCCAAGAGTCTAGATCGACGGTGCGCTGGCGCCGTGATCGATTGCCACTATCGGCCGATACGCCGTGCAAGCGCCACGCTCGGTCTCCGCGCTCAGGACCCCGGGGCGACCTTCGGGAACCGTCGCCTTCGGGGGGATCCGCCACCGTCCAGAATCAGCGTCGGCGCAACCTTGCGGCCAGATTGTCCTTCATCGCACGCATCGTCGACTCCAGGCGGAACTTCGCGAGGTCTCGCTGGAGCACTGCCCAGGTCATCGACTCGCGGTCCGTGCCCAGCGACTCCTTGTACCTTTGGGTTCCCGCCAGGAAATCGTAGACGAGATGGCCGTGGTCAGCGTTCCACTGCACGGCAAGCGAATGCGCAACCAGCCCGGGCCGGTTCTGGGCCCCGCACACGACATAGCTCAAACCGGACTGGTAGTTCGACACGCGGCCTCGATGGACGAAATTGTAGAGATAACCGATCTCCCTGGAGCCGGCGGTCAGCGCACAAAGCTGGATCTCTCCTCGTTCGAAACAGTTCTGGATCAACTGCTCGTGGAACTCGTCCAGGAAGCCGTTCGCGAAAGAACCGGGTTCGCCTCGGTCGGTCCAGTACGCCTGATGCAAGGTCTTCAAACGGCCGAAGTAGCGCCGCGCTTCGTGCAGGTTCGTCGCCACCGCGAGCGACAACGGCCCGAGACTCTCGTACTCCCTGATGCTCCTGCGGATCTTCGACCGTGTATTGCTGCTCAGCAGCGCGAGATAACCCCCCTGTCTCGTCCGCACCTTGTTCAGGTCGACATGGTGGCAGTCGCGCACCTTGTACTGCACGCTGACCTGTTCTCCGACTGCTTCGAGCCATTGCCCCGCAGCGTCGACGCCGGGAAGATGAATCTCGTCCCACCCTGGCTGTTGCTCGACAAAAAACCGCACGAGCCGAGGCCAGACCACGGCGGCGAACTCCCTGTCCACCAGCACGCCATTGTGCTCGATGGTGATCTCATCGAAGCGTTGCTCACCGCATGCGTTCAGGAACAGCGCATCCGAACGCACCATGAGCCGCCGCCTGACGAGGTTCCGGACCAGCACGCCGAGACAGACGATCCGCCCCTGGCTCGTTCCGGCCAACAGCTGAGGGCGTATGCGCCGAGGCAAGCAGCGAAGCCAGGTTCCGATCCAAGACCACGACACGAAAAACGATGTATCACTACGCATCTCGAGCTCGCGCCATAGCTCCGAGAGCGTCTCGTGCGAAGGAAGGTCCTGGACCGAGAATTCGATGCCCGGAAGGGTGCTCTCGTTCTTCGGCGAACAGGACGTGACATTGGCCGCAGACAGCACGCCGATCTTCCTTGCGCTATCGGGACCCAAGCTCCCGCCCCATGCGACGGATTGCCACGGGCTCGATGCTCGCAATCATGCGCGCGGGCGCGCCGACATCCCGAAGCATCTGAAAACCAGCGGACAGCGGCAGCCCGTGCCGAGTCGACATGGTTGAAGAGCACGACCGCCGCCGCGCGGACGGACAGGCCGGCCGCGCGGACCGTCTCGGCCAGGTCTGACGTTCGGCTCCTGTCACAGGCAAGGCTCTAAGAGAAACCAGATGTTGAGCTGGCCAAGTCTAATACCAATGCAGGGAAGGCATCGTGACCGAATCCTCCCCGAAACCAGCAACGCCCGATCCAGCCTTCGGGCTTGCCGGCGAGCTCGACCACTTGCGACCTGTTTCACGCCGTCATTGTGTTTTGATTCATGGTGGAGCGCCCAGGAATATGCGAGTTTGACAAGCGACGTCGGTGGATTCCCCAATCGCGAGAAATGCGAGTTCCACTATGGCGACCCAAGCGCGCGGCGACCGTGGTCTACCTTTCCGCCTTCCGAATCGAACTCTGGCTCCTTCGGATGGGGGCTCGCGTCCGCCATACGTCGATCCCGACCTGGACCCATCGCTACTGCTCGGCCTGGACAGGCCAGAAATCGCCGCGTCCCTCGCCGACAGCGCGGCTCGGGGCTACACCGCAGTCTTCCTGAACGTCGTGGACACGCGCTTCAGGGGGGACGATCCCGTGAACCGATACGGCGACAGTCCGTTCAGGATCCCGCGCATCTACTGGTCGGTTCCGGACTACATCCGTCAGGCCGACTTCTCGACGCCGAGAGACGCTTTCTTCGACCTCTTCGCCTATTTCCTACAGGAGGCCGCGACGAGGGGTATGCGTGTCGTCGCCGCTCCGCTTCGGGCCGCTGCGGACGACGAAAGTGACGGGTGGTCCCGGGCGATGCAAGCCAACGGCCCTGGACGGATGCGGTTGTATGGCAACTACCTGGGGCGGCGGTTCGGCGCGTACGCGAACATCTCGTGGACTTGGGACTCCTCCGCGCACGTGCCAATCGACGCCCTGATGCGGGAGTTGATTGCCGGCATCGACGAGGCGACAACGCCGCGGGAATTCGCCCCAGGCGACGGCGCACGACCCGCCGCGAGTCGTCGCGAACCCTGAGCCGTTGCCCGGCGCCGCGAACTAGCGCTGGCGCTTGACGAGACGCCTTACGAGCCGGTCCAGGCCAAGCGCCACGAGCATTCGGCGCACCTCGTCGTATGCGCGCGTCAGCGCACCCTGGAGTGCGAAGAAGAGGCGCCATCGATTCAGAGGCACGAAGGAGTAGATGGCGGCGTCGTGCTCGACGTTCCCGAATGTCCGTTTGTAGGGAAGGTCCCCGAAGCCGAAGTCGATCTCCGTGGTGTTGCCGATCCGATGCAGATCCTCGATCACCGAGAACAGCAGTACGCTACCGGGGCCCTGCGCCGCATCCTGTTGCCGGTAGGCGCAATCGAGCCCGTAGTACGTTCCCCGGTACAGGTACCCATGCTCGTAGGCGACAGGTTCGTCGCCGCGAAGCAGCACGTAGGATCTGAGCCACCCCTGTTCACCGGCAACCCGCAGGTCCGGCACGCTTGACGCATAGCGCCCCGCGTCGCCGAAGGTCTTCCCCTGCCAGGACCGGCTACGGACCTCATCGAGCCAGGCTGCCAGACGGCCGGCGGACCGCGAGTCAGTCACGATCTCCAGGCGCACCGCCGGGTCTTCGAAAAGCCTGCGTCGCGTTCGCCGCAAGTTGCTTCTCGAACTCGGGCTGAGTGAAGCACAGTAGGCATCGAAGTTGCTGAAAAGCCGCGTGCAATGCACCTTTTGCGGACGCTGGGCCCGCGTCTGCCAGCCAGTACAGCTGCTGAACGCCGCCCCCTCGAGTGCGCCCATCCAGAAAGGGTCGCACACACGGAGGCCGTCGACGAACATGAAGTCGCCCCATCCCTTCGATGTGCGCAGGTGGCCCGCGATGGCGCGCACGACATCCGCAACGAGCGCGCGGTCCGCGACGATTACCGATTCGCCGAACAACCGCAAGACCCGGGCGCGGAACCGGGCCAACCGCCAGACGCTCAGCTGCCATCCGATGTTCCGCTCCTCGATATAGAACGGGGCGACGCTCACCAGAGCTTCTCCGCGGCGCACCAGCAATACGCGCATCGAGCGGCCAGGACTGCTCACGATGCTCGTCGCAACGAGGCGGGGATCGTTGTGCACGTTCGCACCGCTCGCGCCGGCCTCGACGAGCGCCAGCCACTGCGGTTGCACCGCCGCCAACTGCTCGGCGTTCGTGACCTCGTCGACCGACAACCCCGTCGCACGGGGTTCACGAGTCTCGCTTGCGGAACCCATCATCTCGGTATGTCGATGAAGAACAGGTAAGGCCAGTTCTTCCCCGTCACGACCAGGCACCCTGATTCGGGATCGCACGTCACGCCGTTGAAGACCCAATCCGCCGGCATCTTTCCAGCCTGCCGTGCGAGCTCGCTGCAATCTACCAATCGCGTCACCTTGCCCGAGAGCCGATCCACCTCCAGAAGGTCGTTGCGGCCGACGACGTTTACCAGCAAGCGCTCTCCCACGCACTCGAGATCGTTCAGCCAGTGGATCGGAATCCCGTTTGCCGTCACCCGAACCCTCCGGATTTCGCGCAGGCCGCCGTCGAGAACCCGGATCCACGAAGATCCATCGGTGGCGTAGAAGCCATCGATTCCGGCACACAGTCCCCATCCCTCGCCTGCATGGGCAAGCTCCCCGAGGCCCGCGAGATCAGGCAACGCGTAGACGCGTACTCGCCCCGAAGTCCACGAGAGCTGGTACAGCCGGTCGTCGGAGACGGCGATGCCCTCGGCGAAGTCGTCCGGTACGTCGACCATGGCCAGCACCTCACCAGTGTCCAGCCTCAGGCGCCGAAGCGACGAGTGCCCGTGGCCTCCGGTACTCTCGAACAGCCACCCTCCCCAGGTCGCCAGGCCCTGTGTGAACGCCGCGGTATCGTGCGGCACGCGCCGGCGAACGGACGGCCGGACGCGGGGAATGCCGAAGTAGGCTGCTCCATAGAAGAGCGCCTTCGCTGCGCGTTTGATGCTGCACATGCCGAACAGGTTCTAGTTGAGACGAGGCAACCCGGAAACGGTCCGGTTCAGTCCCGCCTCCCGCAAGCGGGGCAGCAACTCGTCGAGCAGCGGCGTGAGGAAGGGGTGGTCGTCGTGCAGCAGCAGGATGTCTCCCCGACCCAGTTCCGCGGCAAGGCGGCGTCCCGCCTGTGCCGCACCGTCCACGCTGCGCAGTGCCCAGTCTCTGGCATCCACCGACCAGAGCACCGGCGCCAGTCCAGCGAGCATGGCGGCACCGATGCTGGCGATCGACAGCGCTCCGGTCGGTGGCCTGAACAGCGCCGGGCGATAGCGCGTACACGCGAAGACGGCGTCCTGACAACGCATCAGGTCCCGGTAGTAGTCGATCACGTGCACGCCGCCAGCCAACTCGTGGCGGTACGAATGATTGCCGATGACGTGACCTTCGTCGAGAATTCGCTGCAGCAGGTCAGGCGCCAGCTCGATGTTTCTTCCAAGGATGAAGAAGACGGCCTTTACGTCGTAGTCCTTCAGCCGGTCGAGAATGGCAGGCGTTACTTCTGCGTGGGGACCGTCGTCGAACGTCAGGAGCACGCCCTCCTCCTGGGCACACCTGGTGCGAACTCCTCCCAACTTCTTCGCGGCGGCTTTCAACGGACGTCTGAGAACATCAGCAGGCATGCAGGATTCCGGTCTGACGAAGAGTCGATTGGCGTATGTGCAGGCATCGCTGCCGCAGGTGGCGCTCCGTCACTCAGCGCGTTTGCCATGAACCTGCCCGGAGTGCGCTCGATGCGTCCGGGGCGCGCGTCCGTTTTTCGTCCAGCGCGCGCTCGTAGACGCGGAGGTAGCTCGCCGCGGCGTTTTCCCAGCTCGCGCCGCGGACTCCCTCGGCGATCCTCCCCGGGTCCCAGTCGATCGCCAGGGCCTTTGACAGTGCGCTGCTCAGAGCCCGCGGATCGCCGGGTTCGACGAGCAACCCTGAGCCCTCCCTGACGATCTCCGGCAATGCGCCGACCGCGCTGGCCACCACCGGCCGCCCGCATGCCAGGGCCTCCATGGCCGCGTTGGGATGGCCCTCCCTGAGACTCGGCATGCAGACCAGCGACGCAGCGCCCAGCCAGAGCGGGACTTCGTCATGTCCGACTGCACCGACGAACCGGACGGCTTCCCGGACCTCGAGCGCGTCCGCCAGCTCGGTCAATTCCGCGAGCATCGGACCGGCTCCGACGAAGGCCAGGCCGGCGCCAGGGTGCTCCTTTCTCAGCTGCGCGAACGCCCGAACCAGCACGTCGACCCCCTTCTCAGGGCTGAGGCGACTGACGCAAACGACGAGCTCACGATCCAGGGGCAGGGACAGAGCGGCCCGACAATCCCTCGCGGTCCGCGGCTGGAAGAGTTGCGTATCCACACCATTGGGAATGACGGTGACCAGGTCCGGCGCGATCCCCTCGCTCAACAGTCCCTCCTTGAGCGGCGCGGAAACCGCCGTGACTGCGGACGAACGTCCGATCGCCCTGAGGATGCCGCCACGACGAACCCGGTCGTGCGCATAGACATTCACGTCGCACCCTCTGGCGCTGAGAACGAGTGGAAGCTTCAGCTCTTCGGCGATGCGGGAGGCGACGATCCCGTCGGGATCCAGCCAGTGCGCGTTGATCAGGTCGAAGCCGATGCGTTGATGCAGTTCGCGCGCACGTTGGAGAATGCCCCAATACATCAGCTGGGCATGCCACCGCCTCCCCAGTCGTGGAAAGAACGGGTACCTCGCGTAGTGAGCAGAAACCGCGCCGAACTGCATCCTGGCGGATAGGTCGGCAAACTGCTCCGCATAGCCAGGGGCGAGCGTCCACGCAAGGCGTCCGCTCGGGAACCAGGGCAACGGAACCAGCGCGTGCACCTCGCAGTGGCGACTGAGCGCCTGGGCGAGCTGCGCAACAAAGATCCCACGACTGCGATCTCGCGACGTCGGGAACAGATTCGACAACAGCAGGACTTTCATGCCACTCGCGTCGTCACGGTGTCGCTCAGCTGTCGGCGGGCGCTCGCAACAGGACCGCACACTCCATCAACAAAGGTCCGGTGCCAGACCTCGAGAATGACCATCGTCAGAATCCGCCGGCTCAGGTTTTCCTGCCCGCTCCGATGCCTTTCGAGGACCGAGCGCACATATCCCTCCTG
>DATGQI010000040.1:0-11009 GCA_035304285.1 Woeseiaceae bacterium | reverse complement strand
GTGCTTTCAGTGCGTGCCGTTGAGGATCGAGCGGTAGATCGATTCGTAGGATGAGGCCATGCGGGCTGCGCTGAACTGGGCGGCCTTGGTCCGGTTCTCGTGCCGCATCGAATTGCGGAGAGCCGCATCGGCCACGACGCGCTCGATGGCGCCGACGAGGTCGCGGGGGCTTTCCGGCGGGATCAACAGGCCGTTTACCTGGTCCTCCACGATCTCCGGAATTCCTCCTACCCTGGAGGCGACGATCGGCAAACCGAAGTGCATCGCGTCGAGGAGCGAGGAGCCCAGTCCCTCGCGCAGGGACGGGTAGATGAACAGGTCGAACGTTGCGAGGTAATCGGCGACGTTGTCGACAAAACCTGCAAACTCGATATTGCCCAGACCGCTCGCGATGCGGCGGAGCCTGGCGTCATCCTTGCCATGCCCGACCAGCACGAAATGCAGGTCGGGGCGTGAATCCTCGAGCTCCCGCGCAGCTTCGATGATCGTTCCCTGCCCTTTGTGGCTGTGATCGAGTTCGCCGATATGACCGATCACGATCTTTTCGTTGACGCGCTTGTGCGCGGCGCCGTTCGCGTGACCGTTCAGCATATCGGCGTGTGCGCTCGGCACCACCTCGCACTTTATATCCGGGTAATGCTCATTCACCGTTCTCGCAATCGAGGATGAAATCGCTATTACTTTTTCCGCAGAGCGGTACGCGCGCTCGCGAGGATAGGAGCTGTTTGCCGCATGATCGATGCGGCGCGTCAGGACGTAAGGCGTGTGCGACATCCGCTTGAGGAGCCAGCCGGAATACACCGCGCGGGCCTCATGCGCATGCACCACGCTGCAGCCCCGGCCGGCGATGGCCGCGGTTATCGGGTGCGGCACTACTTCGACAATCTCCAGCCCCGGCACTTCCTGGCAACGTTTCACCAGCGCACCATCCTTGCGCACCACCAGCCGTTGCAGCCATGAGCGCTCGGCCATCTCTTTCACGAGCAATTCGGTCTGTCGCTCTCCGCCACGGAAACCGTCCGCCAGGTTGATATGGCAGATCCTTGGGTCGCTCGGGTTCCGGGAAATCGCGGTCATACAAGTACCGGGCGGATGGCCCGCATGATGCGAGGCCGCATGTCGATGGACGCCCGGGCTTGAAGCCCGGAACGCACGCCTTGGCGCCTATTGTAAGCGCAAAGCGCACATCGTAGTGCGTCGTGAAACCGCGACCGCTTGCATCAGGCAACCGGCTCGGGAACCAGGTTCGTCCGCTCGCCGTCAAGCCGCGCGACGATCACCGCCGCGCAGGAATCGCCGAAGATATTGACGCTGGTGCGCACCATGTCGAGGATGCGGTCGAACACCATCAATACGCCGATCGCTTCCACCGGCAAGCCGATGGCCGCCAGGATGATCGCAATCGCAACCAGCGACGCGGCCGGCACTCCGGCAACGCCGATCGATGTGAGCAGCGCGATGACGACGATGCTGAACTGAGTGCCTAACGTCAGGTCGAGGCCGTAGGCCTGCGCAAGGAACATCGCGGCCGCGCATTCGTACAACGCGGTGCCGTTCATGTTGACGGTGGCGCCGAGCGGCAATACGAAGCTCGATATCTTGTTCGACACGCCGGCATTGTTCTCGACGCAGTCCATCGTGACCGGCAGGGTTGCCGATGACGATGCCGTCGAGAACGCAGTCAGCATGGCAGGCGCCATCGCCGGAAAAATCCGGTACGGGTTACCCACCCCTCCGAATACTCTGAGGAACAGCGGCAGCGTCACCGCTGCGTGGAAGATCAATCCGGCCAGTGTGGCCCCAGCGAACGTTGCCAACGGACCTGCCGCACTGAACCCCGTCTCCGCCACGACGGCGGCGACGAGACCGAAGACGCCGATCGGCGCGAACAGCATGATCCATTCCGTCATGCGCATCATCACGTTGAAGACGCCGTCCCAGAACTTGTACATCGGCTCGGCAAGATCGTGACTCATCCTGGTCATGAAGTAGCCGAACAACAATGCGAAGAAAATAATCCCGAGCATCTCGCCTTCCGCGGCAGCCAGCACGACGTTTTCCGGAATCATGCGCAGGAACAGGTCCGCGACATCGCCGGCACCACGCCCTTCAACGCGCGCCGCGATATCGTCAGTCGATGCCTCGAGTGCGAGCAGGTGACCGGCAGGTTCACCGTTCACGTAGCCGGGGCCGATGATATTCATAAGCGTCAGGCCCACGAGAATTGCGGCGATCGTCGTGGCCACATAGAACAGCAGCGTCCTGCCGCCCAACGCCCCGAGATTTCCGCTGGAGCCGATGCCTGCCATTCCGACAATGATCGACGACAGGATCAAGGGAACAATGATCATCTTGAGCGCGTTCAGGAACAGCGCACCAACGTAGTTGAAGATGCTCAAGAAACTGATGCCGAAGACATTGGGGGCCGAGGCATCGCCGTCGCCTGCAAGGTTCACGGCCCAGCCGGCGATGCCGGCAAGAACAATAGCCCCGATGATTTGCCAGTGCAGTGCAGGTTTTTTCACGTTGTTCTTCCCCCCGGAGCGAACGGCATCATGGCTTCATGGAACACCCCGAGGGGAACTCCACAGCGTTCGTTTCTAGAACTCAGGTTCGGCCAGCGCGTCGTCGGCTATGACGATATCGGCCTGCCGCTCGAGGTCCAGTACGACCGCTGTGTAATCGGCTGCGCCGGCCTGCTGCGTCAGTCGTTCTTTTTCGGCGTCGCGCTGCTCCAGCGGAATCGCTTCCGGACGTCCCGGCATCACGGCCGCAACGCTATAGACGGCATAGTTGCCCTCTTCGGAGACAGTGTTGCCGACGACTGCGCGTCCTTCAGCTGGCTTCTCCGCCCTGAATATCGCCTCGAGTACCCGGGGGTCGGCGTTCTCATCCTGCCGGCTCAGCACCTTAAGTGGCGTCACCTCGGCACCCGCCGCGGCCGCGGCCTCGGCGAAGTCGGCGCCGCTTCGCAGCGTTGCTTCGAGTTCCAGCGCGCGCTGGCGAACGTTCTCGCGCGCCCGCTCCATTCGCAGGGTCGCGACGATCCGCTCCCGAACCTCGTCGAGCGGCTGTTGCGCCGCCTCGTGATGCTCGCGCACCTGGAATACCGCGGCGCGGTTGGCGTCCAGTTCCACGATATCGCTGACCGCGCCGTCATTCAGAACCCTCGGATCGAATACGGCATCGATGACCGCCTGGTTCGCGCCGAAAGGCTCCCCTCCCGAACGCGTGAAGCCATCCGCCGAGCGTACCTCGAGCCCGGCTGTTGCAGCTATCTGGTTCAGATCCTGGGCGTCAAACAGCGCATCCGATATCGAGCGCTGCAGGTCCTGGAAAGCCTCTTCGGCTTCGATGTCACGCAGTTCGTTTTCGAGTTCGGCGCGCACCTGCTCGAGCGGCAAAGGCCCGCCTGCCTGGATACTGTCGAGGCGCACGACATGGAAACCAAACTCGCTCTCGACAGGACCTGCGATTTCACCCCGGTCCATGGAGAAGATGGCATTGCCCAGCGCCTCCGGCATCTGCGACTTCAGCGTCGTGTCGAGGGTGCCGCCCTGCTCCGCCGTGCTGCTGTCCGCAGAATATTGCCGCGCAAGGTCTTCGAATGGCTCGCCGGCCCGTGCGCGTTCCACGAGCGCCCCGGCCTGTTCTTCCGCTGCGCCCCTGTCCTCTCCAAAAGGAATGAGAATGTGTCGCGCCTGCCGGCTCTCGTCCTGCAGATAGCGGTTCGTCGACTGCGCGTAATACTCACGAAGCTGTTCTTCCGTGATCTGTACCTGGTTCCGCAACCCGCTTCGGTCAATTTCGATGTAGTCGACGTCCGCGGACTCCTCCGTCCGGAATTCGACAGGATTGGCTTCGTAGTAGGACGCGACTTCTTCATCGCTGATTTCGATGTCTTCGGCGAACGTGTCGACGTCGAACGTCGCGATAGCCGCGCGACGCTGTTCGCCATAGAGGTTCAGGTAGCGCCGATACTCCGCCGGCGTGACGAACGCCGTTGCCGCAAGCCCACGCTGGAACTGCTGCAGCCGCAAGGATTCCCGTTGCGACTCCTCGAACCTCGCAGGCGTCAGCGCCCGCTCCTCGAGCCACTGGTAATAACGGTCCTTGGAGAAACGTCCGTCGACCTGGAACTCCGGCACGCGCTGGATGAAGTCGGTGATCATCTGGTCGCTGATCCGGTACCCCTGCTCGGACACGTGCACGTTGATCAGCGTTTCGCGGATGAGATTGTTCAGCACGCCCTGCCGAACCAGGCTGCGTAGCTCCGCCGGCAAGTCCGTACCGAACTCGGCATAACGCGCGAGCTCCGCCTGGTACTGGTTCTCGAGCTGGGCGACGGGAATTTCAACGCCTTCGACCTTGGCCGCGTAGCTACCGCCGGTGAAGTCGCCGCTGATTCCGAAGAAGGCGAATGGAATGGCCATCAGCACAAGAAAGGCGATAGCCCAACCGCCAGTAATTCGTTCTCGGATATTCTGCAGCATTGTAAGTTAAGGTCAGGTCGTTGGGAGATGCGCGGCGCATCGATCTCGGCGCCAGCAATTCAGGAATGAAGCCGTCAATTGGCGACGGATGATAACGGAGCCGACGTGCAAGTCCAAGCCGCATCGGACGCTTGCCTGATCCGAGGTGGCTGGAATCGAGCGCTGTAGGAGCCCGTCTTACGGGCGACATTACAGCCGGAATCGTCATGCCTGTGTCGCCCGTGGGACGGGCTCCTACAGCGTTCTATTCCCGGCTCTCACAAAAAAAAAGGGCCCCGAAGGGGCCCTTTGTTTGTTGGCGGAGTGGACGGGACTCGAACCCGCGACCCCCGGCGTGACAGGCCGGTATTCTAACCAGCTGAACTACCACTCCGTAACTGGTGGGTGCTGAGGGGATCGAACCCCCGACCCTCGCCTTGTAAGGGCGATGCTCTACCAGCTGAGCTAAGCACCCGTCGGCTGATTTGGGGGTATAGCGTACTACTTTTGGGGCGCGCTAGTTTACTGCGTCCTTCAGGGCTTTACCAGCCTTGAAGCCTGGTACGTTGCTCGCGGAAATCTGTATCGCTTCACCGGTCCTCGGGTTCCGCCCGGTGCGTGCAGCGCGCTTCTTCACCGCGAAGGTTCCGAATCCAACCAGCGAGACCGTTCCACCATTCGCGAGAGTTTTCGTCACGCTATCCAGCACAGCATCGACTGCCCTGGTTGCTTCAGCACGCGAAATGTCCGCTGCGCTGGCGACCGACTCAATCAGTTCTCCCTTGTTCATGCTCTCACCCTTTAGCTAAATTGATGTTGGAATTCACTATGCGGTGATCCGCACCCCATGAACATCCACCTTTGCGATGTTCGTCGCCAAACGATTTCTACGTCGCATGGCGATTCTTCACCTGACCCAAGGCTCACCTCTGGAAATGTCGACGGCCCCATCGATTCGCCGACGTCGCTTCGCGTCCGGATAGTACGACCGGGACAAAACACGCGTAGCTTATACCAAGCGCCCAAATGAGCGTCAACAACGGCCAGGACACGGAGTCGTGTTACAGCACGTCCAGTCAGTGTGCTCTTATGACATCCGACGGCTCTTGTTCCTTCCTCGGCGATGTCGATTCCGACTTATTCTCCTCGCCCTGCGATTCCGGGAGCGGCATATGCTGCAGTGCAATCTCCAGGACCTGGTCGATCCACTTCACCGGAACAATCGCCACTTTGTCCTTGATGTTCTTCGGTATTTCCGGCAAGTCCTTCTCGTTGTCCTGGGGGATGAGAACCGTGGTGATACCACCACGATGCGCCGCAAGAAGCTTCTCCTTCAGGCCGCCGATCGGGAGCACCTCACCACGCAGTGTGATTTCGCCGGTCATTGCAACTTCGCTTTTCACCGGCACGTTCGTCAGCGCCGATACCAGCGCGGTGCACATGCCCACGCCCGCACTGGGTCCGTCCTTCGGCGTTGCGCCTTCCGGAACGTGGACATGCACGTCGAACTTCTGGTGAAAATCTTCGTCGACGCCGAGAACTTTTGCCCGGCTCCTGACGACCGTCATCGCCGCCTGTATCGACTCCGTCATCACGTCGCCGAGCTGCCCGGTGTGGGTCAGCTTTCCCTTACCCGGAACAACCGCCGCCTCGATGGTCAGCAACTCGCCACCGACTTCCGTCCAGGCGAGACCGGTAACCTGCCCGACCTGGTCTTTCTCTTCCGCCTTTCCGTAGCGGAAGCGGCGCACACCCAGGTACTTCTCCATGGTGCGCGGCGTGATACGCAACGCCGACGTGCGAGGCTTCAGTAACAACGACTTCACGACCTTGCGGCAGATCTTCGAGATCTCGCGCTCGAGATTCCGCACACCGGCCTCTCGGGTGTAGTGCTGGATGATGTCGAGCACTGCCGCCCGGGTAATGGTCAGGTCGGTCTCTTCCAGTCCGTTCTCCTTGAGCTGCTTCGGAATGAGGTAGCGAAGCGCAATGTTCAGCTTCTCGTCTTCCGTGTAACCCGGGATGCGAATGACTTCCATGCGATCGAGCAGCGGCGCAGGAATGTTCAGGCTGTTAGCCGTACATACGAACATCACATCGGACAGGTCGAAGTCCACCTCGAGGTAATGGTCGTTGAACGAGGAGTTCTGTTCCGGGTCCAGCACTTCCAGCAGCGCCGAGGAAGGATCGCCGCGGAAATCCATGGCCATCTTGTCGACCTCGTCCAACAGGAACAGCGGGTTCCTGACCTTGGTCTTCGCGAGGTTCTGGATGATCTTGCCCGGCATCGAGCCGATGTAGGTGCGCCGGTGCCCGCGAATTTCCGCTTCGTCGCGTACGCCGCCGAGGGACATCCGCACGAAATTGCGATTCGTCGCGCGCGCAATGCTCTGGCCCAGCGACGTCTTGCCGACGCCCGGAGGACCTACCAGGCAGAGAATCGGCCCTTTCAGCCGCTTGACGCGCTGTTGCACCGCCAGGTACTCGAGGATGCGTTCCTTGACCTTCTCCAGCCCGTAATGATCCTCTTCCAGCACCTGCTCCGCCCGGGCCAGGTCACGGATGACCTTGCTGCGTTTTTTCCACGGAGCTTTCACCAGCCAGTCGATGTAGTTTCGAACGACAGTTGCTTCCGCCGACATCGGGGACATCAGTTTGAGCTTGTTGAGTTCGGAGGTAGCCTTGTCCTTGGCTTCCTTGGGCATGCCGGCGTTTTCGATCTTGGCTTCGAGATCGGCAAGTTCGTTCGGCGCGTCTTCCATCTCACCCAGTTCTTTCTGGATGGCCTTCATCTGCTCGTTCAGGTAGTACTCGCGCTGGCTCTTTTCCATCTGCTGCTTCACGCGGCCGCGGATGCGTTTCTCGATCTGCAGCACGTCGATCTCGCCTTCGATGATGCCGAGGATTTGCTCGAGTCGTACCTTCACATCCTGGATCTCCAGGATCCTTTGCTTCTCGGCCAGCTTGAGCGCCATGTGGGCAGCTACCGTGTCCGCGAGACGTCCCGGCTGGTCGATGCCGGAGAGTGACGTCAGGATTTCCGGCGGCACTTTCTTGTTCAGTTTCACGTACTGTTCGAACTGCGCGATGATGGAGCGCACCAGCACGTCGATCTCGCGTTCGTCGTGTTCTTCTTCCTCGTCCAGGATGGATATCTCTGCTGAGAAATGATCCTCGAGCGACAGCTCGTCGACGCGTGCGCGCTCGACACCTTCAACCAGCACCTTGACAGTGCCGTCCGGCAGCTTCAGCAATTGCAGTATCGTCGCGAGCGTGCCGACGTCGTAGAGATCTTCGGCAGCCGGGTCATCGAGATCGGCCTTTTGCTGCGCGATCAACAGGATCTTTTTGCCGGTGGCCATCGCGCGGTCCAGAGCCACAATCGATTTGTCGCGGCCCACGAACAGCGGAATCACCATATGTGGATAAACAACCACATCGCGAAGCGGCAGCACGGGTGTTCCCCTGCCGCTGTCCACGGTGTCGTTTTCGTCTTCAAGTTCTAATTCGGTGGTAGTGGTTTCGTCTTCAGACACTGAATTACCCCGGTAGTGAATGTGGCAGATATGCGGTCCGGTCAGCCGATATCAACTTCCGGACTGCGACTGTAGGAGCCCACGCTGAGCGAATTCACGGCAAACTCGCCCCGGCATGATCTCTCAAATAGCGACTGCGGGCGAGTGCGACGAGCGTTAACGAACTCGCCCGCAGTCGCTGTTCGAAAGCTCATGCCAAATCACTCAGGTCGAGCTTTCGTTCAGCGTGGGCTCCTACAGCTTCAATCGAAGCGGAAGAGTTATCGGTCCGAACCGGTCGGGCGGCGTTGCTGTTCTAGGTTGACGGTCGGCGGTTCTTCCGACTCGTAGATTACATACGGTTTGGTCTCGCCGGTGACGACCGCTTCATCGAGAACCACCTTCTTGGCATTGGTGCTCGACGGCAGGTCGTACATCGTGTCGAGAAGCACGCTTTCCAGGATCGTGCGCAATCCGCGGGCGCCGGTCTTTCGCTTCATCGCGCGTTTCGCCACCGCGCGCAAGGCGTCGTCGCGGAATTCGAGATCCACGCCTTCCATGTCGAACAGCTTCCGGTACTGCTTGGTGAGCGCGTTCTTCGGTTCGAGCAGGATGCTGACCAGCGCATCCTCGTCCAGTTCTTCGAGCGTCGCGACGACGGGCAGGCGGCCGACGAACTCCGGGATGAGGCCAAAACGAATCAGGTCCTCCGGCTCAACATCGTGCAGCAACTCGCCGATGCTCTTTTCCATGTCGCCGGACTTGACCTCGGCCACGAAGCCGATGCCGCTCTTCGACGAACGGTTGAGGATGATCTTCTCGAGACCGGCGAAGGCGCCGCCACAGATGAACAGGATATTGCCCGTGTCGACCTGCAGGAATTCCTGCTGCGGGTGCTTTCGGCCTCCCTGGGGCGGCACCGAGGCGATGGTCCCTTCGATCAATTTCAGCAGAGCCTGCTGGACACCTTCGCCCGACACGTCGCGCGTGATCGAAGGGTTGTCCGACTTGCGGGAAATCTTGTCGATTTCGTCGATGTAGACGATGCCCGTCTGCGCTTTCTCGACGTCGTAGTCGCACTTCTGCAGGAGCTTCTGGATGATGTTCTCGACATCCTCGCCGACATAGCCGGCTTCCGTCAGCGTCGTTGCGTCGGCAATCGTGAACGGCACGTTCAGTAACCGGGCAAGCGTCTCTGCGAGCAGCGTCTTGCCGCAACCGGTCGGGCCGATCAGCAAAATGTTGCTCTTCGCGAGTTCGGTGTCGTCCTTGCCACGCTCGCCGGCGCGATCGTCCAGGCGCTTGTAGTGGTTGTAGACGGCAACGGACAGTACCTTTTTGGCACGTTGCTGGCCGATTACGTATTCGTCCAGCACGGCCTTGATCTCGTGCGGCTTCGGCAGCTTGTCGCGGCCGGTCTCGCCCGAGTCTTCGAGTTCTTCCCGAATAATGTCGTTACAGAGCTCTACGCACTCGTCGCAAATGAACACCGAAGGACCGGCGATCAGTTTGCGAACCTCGTGCTGGCTCTTGCCGCAAAAAGAACAATAGAGGAGCTTGCCGTCTTCGTTCTTACCGCGGGAATCATCGCTCATAGCAAGCAATCCTCTTCGCTGAAAATCAGTCTGTTACGACTGACTACGTATATAACATGCACTTAAGAGCCGTGCAAAGCGTCATGTCTCATTCGATGAACCGCAGACTGTTTGCCCGCTAAATCGATGAACTTAATCGGTTTTTCCCGTAAGTTTCCTGGCCATTTCGCCGCGCTGTTCGAGCACGGTGTCGATAAGCCCGTATTTCACCGCCTGCTCGCCGCTCATGAAGTTGTCGCGGTCCAGGTCGCGGTCGATTTTCTCGATCGGTTGTCCGGTGTGCCGCGCCATGATCTCGTTCAGCCGCTGCTTCATCTGCAACACCTCGCGCGCATGGATATCGATGTCGGTGGCCTGCCCCTGGAAGCCGGCACTCGGCTGGTGCACCATGATGCGCGAATGCGGCAAGGCGAAGCGCTTCGACTTCGCGCCTCCGCCGAGCAGCAGCGCGCCCATGCTGGCAGCCTGGCCGACGCAAATGGTGCTGACGTCGCAATTGATGAACTGCATGGTGTCGTAGATCGACAATCCCGCAGTTACCGCACCGCCCGGCGAGTTGATATAAAGGTGTATGTCCTTGTCAGGGTTTTCCGACTCGAGGTACAGGAGTTGGGCGACCACCAGGTTCGCCATGTAATCTTCGACGGGCCCCACGATGAAAACGACGCGTTCCTTGAGAAGGCGCGAGTAAATGTCGTAGGCGCGCTCACCGCGAGCCGTCTGCTCGACGACCATCGGTACCAGGTTCAATGCTGTTATGCTCATAGGGTTACCGTCGTTGTTCTCTAAGCCGTAGTTAGAGCGAAAGCGCTCCGTGAAATTCGGGTGCAGTGTGCACTTCTTGACAATTATTAAAGGTCCGGCTTCATGTATTCCTTGAAGCCGACCTTGCGTGTTTTGAGCTTGCCCTGTTCGACCAGCCAGTCGACGGCCTGTTCTTCCAGCACAATAGGCTCGATCTGCGTCATCACCTGCGGATTGCTGAGGTAGCTGGCAACCATTTCCTCTGCCTGCTCGTATCCGCTGCAGATCTCTTCCACCTTCGTCTTGACCCGGTCCGGATCGACAGTGATGCCCTTGTCCTCGATCAATTGGCGCATCAGCAAGCCCAGCCGAACGCTCTTCTCCGCGCCAGGCCTGAAGTTTTCAACCGGCGGCGCCTTGTCGTGCTCCTCTATTCCCAGTCGCCGCATCGCCTCATGCTGCCGCGAATGCATCTCCTGGTGGATCAGCGAGCTGGGGACATCGATCGGATTCAGCTCCAGCAGGGCGTTCATCACCTGCTCCTTGACGTCCGCCTTCACTTTTTCCGCAGCTTCGCGTTCCATGTTGCTGACGACGTCGGCGCGAAGCTGCTCGAGTCCGCCTTCTTCCACGCCGTAAAGCTCGGCAAGACTGTCGTCCAGCGGGGGCAGCTTTTCCTCCTC
>DATGQI010000039.1:0-9249 GCA_035304285.1 Woeseiaceae bacterium | reverse complement strand
CGGCATCCCGGGCACGGTCGGAGGCGCTCTCGCGATGAACGCCGGCGCGCACGGCGGCGAGACCTGGGAGCGCGTGCGGGCTGTTACCACCATTGATCGCCGCGGCGAGGTTCACCAGCGCGCTCCTGATGAATTCACCATCGGTTACCGCAGTGTCAGCGGTCCTGCGTTGGAATGGTTTATCAGCGCCGTGATGGAGTTCGACCCGTCAGTGGATCCGAGCATGGACGTGCTGAAAGAAATGCTCGCCAGGCGCAAGAGCACGCAGCCTCTCGGGCTGCCCAGTTGCGGCTCGGTGTTCCGCAACCCGCCCGGCGACCACGCCGCAAGACTGATCGAGTCGGCGGGCCTGAAAGGACATCGGATCGGCGGCGCGGAAGTGTCAACGAAGCACGCAAACTTCATCATCAATCGCGGCGGCGCCAGCGCAGCCGAGATCGAAGCGCTGATAGAGCATGTGAAGCAGACGGTGGCCGCTGTTCATGGCATCGAGCTGGTGCACGAGGTCCGGATCGTGGGCGAGGCGCCGCGATGAGCTACGCGAAGCGCGAGCAGCGGGTCGAGATAACGGATGCGGCTGCGTTCGGCCGGGTGGCGGTGATGCTCGGCGGTCGATCCAGCGAACGCGAGGTTTCGCTGGACAGTGGCACGGCAGTGCTCGAAGCGCTGCGGTCCCGCAACATTGATGCCGCTCCCTGGGATCCCGCCGAAAAGAACCTGCGGGAATTCGCGGGCGCCGGCTTCGACCGGGTCTGGATCGCGCTGCACGGACCGGGCGGCGAGGACGGCACGCTGCAGGGAGCACTGGAATACCTGGACGTACCGTACACCGGGAGCGGGGTGATGGCCTCCGCCCTCGCCATGGACAAGGTACGCAGCAAAAAACTGTTCCGCTCCTCGGGAATCCCGACGCCGGATTTCATCGTCATCGAGAGTGGCAGGGACGGCGAGCGCGCGGCGGACGAGCTTGGGTACCCGCTGGTCCTGAAGCCGGCGGGCGAGGGCTCGAGTGTAGGTATGAGCAAGGTGTTCAACCGCGACGAACTCGGCGCTGCGATAGAACTCGCGCTGAGCTTCGCAGGCCCTGCTCTGGCGGAGCGCTGTGTCATCGGCGACGAGATAACGGTGGGGGTTCTCCAGGGCGAGGCGCTGCCCAGCATCCGCATCGAGACGCCGCGCGTGTTCTACGACTACCGGGCCAAGTACGAAGAAGACAGCACGCGCTACTTCTGCCCCGGCTCCAGGAACGACACCGCGGAACGAAACTTCGGCGACGTTGCCGTGCGGGCTTTCGAAGAGCTGGGATGTTCCGGCTGGGGCCGTGTGGACTTCATGACCGACGCTGCCGGCAACTCCTTTGTTCTGGAGGTCAACACGGTGCCCGGTATGACCAGCCACAGCCTGGTGCCGATGGCGGCCAGGCAGGCCGGAATCGATTTCGCCGAACTCTGTTGGCGAATCCTGGAAACAAGCGTTGCGGCAACGTCGCAATCGAATCGCATCGGGAAGACGGCAAATGGCGCGTAAGCAGGCAAAGAAACGGAAGCAGAAGGCGGTACGGAAAGTGCGCCTCCCCAAAATCCCTTACGCGAGGATCGGCGGCATCGCGACGGCGACGCTGGTGATCCTGCTGAGCTACAAGTTCAGTGCAACGTTGCTGGACCGCCCGATCGGTGCAATAACGATCGATGCCCCGTTCCAGCGCGTCAGCGCGCTGCAGATCGAAGAGGCAATAAGCGGCGAACTTCGCCACGGCTTCCTGACTGCCAACCTCTCTCTCATCCAGAAGCGCATCGTGTCGCTGCCGTGGGTGGACCAGGCAAACGTGGCTCGGCGGTGGCCGGACATGCTCGAGATCACCGTGGCAGAGCAGGTTCCGGCAGCCATCTGGGGCGAGCGCGGTTTGCTGAATACCCGCGGTGAACTGTTCGTCGATTCGGTGCGCCATATTCCCGCCGAGCTTCCCCGGCTGAGCGGTCCGGCCGACAAGTCCGCCGAGGTCGCGACGCGTTACCTCGATGTGCGCAAGAACCTGATTCCCCTGGGCCTGGATGTGCGGCGCGTACATCTCGACGCGCGCGGGGCGTGGGAGATGACCCTGAGTAACGGCATCGAGGTGCGGCTCGGGCGCCGCGATGTCACGGAGCGCACCGGTCTTTTCCTCGATGTGGTCGCAAACATCGTCTCGAGCCGCGAGACCGACATCGAGTACGTCGATATGCGCTACAGCAACGGCTTCACAATCGGCTGGAAAGACGATGCCGCATCGCCGCTCGCAGAACCACAGAGCACGCAACCGGAGATGGTTGCAGGCAGGACTGACTAGTGCACCCCGTCGCAAATAATGAAACATTCTCGCGGCACTTTTTCGCGTCTGGCGGTGTCCGGCTCGGGCATCCTGCTTCGCTCTACCGCGTCCATCCATGGACGCGTGCGACTCCTCGCAATAGCGGTGCTATTCCTCGTCGTGGCGCCTTGCCAGATACGAAAAATCGCGCGCGACAAGGTTCCATTATTTACGACGGGGTGCACTGGATGATGTTACGCAATACCAATCCACGGACGGTCGGCTTCGCATGAGCAAGCGCGGGGACAAGAATCTGATCGTCGGCCTGGACATCGGGACGTCCAAGGTCGTCGCCATCGTCGGCGAGATCAACGAGAGCGGCGGCATCGAAGTCGTAGGCATCGGCTCGCATCCGTCGCGCGGCCTCAAGAAAGGTGTGGTGGTCAACATCGAATCGACCGTGCACTCCATCCAGCGCGCCGTCGAGGAAGCGGAACTGATGGCCGGCTGCGATATCCACTCGGTCTACACCGGGATCGCCGGCAGCCACGTTCGCAGCCTCAACTCCCACGGCATCGTGGCGATACGCGACAAGGAAGTGAGCGCGGGCGATGTCGACCGGGTAATCGATGCGGCACGGGCGGTCGCCATACCGGCCGACCAGAAGATCCTGCACATACTGCCGCAGGAATTCATCATCGATAACCAGGAAGGCATACGGGAGCCGATTGGTATGTCGGGTGTGCGACTCGAAGCCAAGGTGCACATGGTTACCGGCGCGGAGAGCGCAGCGCAGAACATTGTCAAGTGCGTGCAGCGCTGCGGCCTCGAGGTCGATGACATCGTGCTCGAACAGCTGGCTTCGAGCTACTCCGTCATGACCGACGACGAGAAGGAACTGGGCGCGTGCATCGTCGATATCGGCGGCGGCACCACCGACCTGGCGGTATTTTTGGGTGGAGCCATCCAGCACACGGCCGTTATTCCTATCGCCGGCGACCAGGTGACGAACGACATAGCAGTGTCGATGCGGACGCCGACGCAATACGCCGAAGAGATAAAGATCAAGTATGCGTGCGCGCTGTCGCAGCTCGCGAACCCCGACGAAACCATCGAAGTGCCGAGCGTCGGCGAGCGTCCGCCACGGCGGCTTGCACGACAGACGCTGGCGGAAATCGTCGAGCCGCGTTTCGAGGAACTGTTCGGCCTGATCCGCGATGAACTGCGCCGCAGCGGTTTCGAGGAACTGATCGCGGCCGGCGTCGTGATAACCGGCGGCAGCGCAAAGATGGAAGGCGCCGTCGAACTGGCGGAGGAAGTATTCCACACGCCGGTCCGGCTGGGCTCTCCCCAGTACGTGGAAGGCCTGGGCGACGTCGTACGCAACCCGATCCACGCGACCGGCGTCGGCCTGCTGCTGTACGGGCACGAAAACATGCTGCGCCGCGGACGCCGCAGTACTCCGGTGACGGGCGGTATGGCAGACCTGCTGGAACGCATGAAAGGCTGGTTCCAGAGACAGTTCTGAAAAGGGGACAGATTTATTTTTCATGCATGGATCAGAGCCAGTCATTTCATCGGGAAAATAAATCTGTCCCCTTTTAGACGAAACAGGTTCGAAGGCGGAAAGGATGAAAAGAAGGCTGTAGGAGCCCGCCCCGCGGGCGACCATCGGCAGCGCAGTTCAAACCGACGCTGTCGCCGCAATGCGGGCTACTACAGTCGCTTGATCGGTGGTTTTGAGTGAGAAAAGAGCGAAGCGAAGACGGGTGAGTAGTCAATAAAAGAAGCTGGAACGAGTGAGCTTTGGGTTAATAATTTTTAGCGGAGGAATACCAGATGTTTGAGTTAATGGATGCGCACAGCCAGAGCGCTGTCATAAAAGTAATCGGTGTTGGCGGCGGCGGCGGGAACGCTGTTGCTCACATGGTCAACGCGGGAATCGAAGGGGTCGACTTCATCTGCGCGAACACGGACGCGCAGGCGCTGAATAGCGCAAGAGTTCGTACGGCTCTGCAAATCGGCTGCAATATCACGAAAGGACTGGGCGCCGGTGCCGATCCCGACGTCGGTCGCCAGGCGGCGATGGAAGATCGCGATCGTATACATGAAGTCATCGAAGGCGCGGACATGCTGTTCATCACGGCAGGCATGGGCGGCGGCACCGGTACTGGCGCGACGCCGGTCGTGGCCCAGGTAGCCAAGGAACTCGGCATCTTAACGGTAGCCGTCGTTACCAAGCCGTTCCTGATGGAAGGCGGAAAGCGGATGGCGATTGCCGATCACGGTATTGCGGAACTCGGCAAGTATGTCGATTCGCTGATCACCATTCCGAATGAGAAGTTGCTGCAGGTCCTGGGTGGGGAAACCACTTTGCTCGACGCGTTCCGCGCGGCCAACCAGGTACTCCAGGGGGCTGTGCAGGGCATAGCCGAGCTCATCACCCGCCCCGGCCTCATCAACGTCGATTTTGCGGACGTCCGCACGGTCATGTCGGAGATGGGGATGGCGATGATGGGTTCCGGTACCTCATCGGGCGAAGATCGCGCGCGCGAGGCCGCGGAAGCAGCCATCTCTAGCCCGCTGCTGGAGGACATCAACCTGGCGGGTGCGAATGGCATCCTCGTCAACGTAACCGCCGGTATGGATCTCTCCATCGGCGAGTTCCAGGAAGTCGGTAACACCATCAAGGAGTTCTCGTCGGATGATGCGACGGTGGTGGTCGGTACGGTGATCGATCCCGATATGGGCGACAAGATCCGTGTGACCGTGGTCGCCACGGGCCTGGGGCAACAGGCTGCGAGGTCGAACCCGGCCATGCGGGTGGTGCGGCGGCAGACGCAGGCACAGTCGCACGCGCCGGCACATGCACCGTCGCACGCACCTTCGCATGCGCCGATGCACACCCCGTCCCACGTGGCGGAGCCGAACTACCACAATCTCGACAAGCCGACTGTGCAGAGGAAGCGTGCTGTAGGTGACGGTCTCGAGGACGGTGGGTTCCAGGAAGAACTGCTGGATATCCCGGCGTTCCTCCGGCGCCAGGCTGACTGACTGGAGCTTGATCGTCTCCGGCGAAATAAAGGGGCATCGTTCCTCACTCGACGAGGCTCCTGAAGACTCCGCTAGGCGCACGGCGCCGGGTCCTGGATTTTCTGATCCAGGTCCGGCGCCGGTTCGCCACGTTGCGGGTGACGCAGAATTGCGACGTTTCTTTGGTTTCAGCGAAATTGTTGTGGTAACCTTTCTCGCTAATTTTAATCAAACTTCGGTCGTAAGCCATTGAAATCGCGTCGTGATTCCGCAACAGACGACTTTGGCCGGCGCCACCTTTCCACCGTACCAGCAACCGCCGTTCCATTTGAATTGTTGAGGACGGGCACAACATCAGTGTCCCTTTTTACGTGGTCCTGACCGGGCCCTTGGGTTGACCGAGACCAAGAGATTTCTGTGGCAATGTTGCGACAACGCACTCTGAAGACCGCTATACGCGCGACCGGCGTCGGACTGCACACCGGCGAAAAGGTCTATATGACCCTGAGGCCCGCGGTCGAGAACTCCGGGGTTACTTTTCGACGGGTCGACCTCGACGAACCTGTCGACGTACCCGCGGACGCCGAGCTCGTCGGCGAAACCATGCTTGGCACCACTTTGATCAAGGACGGCGTGAAGGTCGCGACCGTCGAGCATCTCATGTCGGCGCTTGCCGGGCTTGGTATCGACAACCTGAACGTGGATCTCTCGGCGCCTGAAGTTCCAATCATGGACGGGAGCGCCGCACCGTTCGTGTTCCTGCTGCAGTCAGCCGGCATCGAAGAGCAGAACGCGCCAAAGCGCTTTATCCGCATCCTGAAGAAGGTGCGTGTGGAAGAGGGTGACAAGTGGGCGCAACTGACGCCGTTCAACGGGTTCAAGGTCAACTTCCGGATTGCGTTCAATCACCCGGTGTTCAACAAGCTGAGCCAGGATGCGTCGATCGATTTCTCATCGACTTCCTTCCTGAAGGAAGTGAGCCGCGCTCGCACGTTCTGCTTCCTGCGTGATGTCGAAACCCTGCGCGCCCGTAACCTGACCCTTGGCGGCAGCATGGACAATGCCATCGTGCTCGATGATTACCGCATCCTGAACGAAGACGGGCTGCGCTATGCAAACGAGTTCGTGATCCACAAGATCCTTGATGCCATCGGGGATCTTTATTTGCTGGGACACAGTCTCATCGGTGAGTTCACCGCGAACAAGTCGGGACACGACCTCAACAACAAGCTGCTGCGCGCATTGCTCAAGGACTCGAAAGCCTGGGAAGAGGTAACCTTCAACGACCAGAAGCGCGCACCCATCTCCTACGCGACCCCCGCCTACGCCTGACAAGGGAAAAAGGGGACGGAAAAAGGGGACAGATTTATTTTTTCTAGGAAAAATAAATCTGTCCCCTTTTTCCCTTTTTCCCTTTTTGCACGCGCTACGGCCGGTGTACCTTGATGCTGCAGTGGTCCGCTTTCATCCCGGCTTTTCTGGCAGCCTTCAAAAGTTGCTCGCTCTCGTAACGCAGGCGTGCTGCCCAGGAGGAGGAGCTGCAGATCAGCACCAGTTCCCCGGGCTCCTTCAAGTTCGCCGCCAGCAGGTGACCAGCCGCGTCCGCTGGTAAGGATGCCCTCAGGAGCTGGGCAAGATTGCCCATATTTTGCGAGTGCTCGACCAGTCGATCGAGCTTGTCGCCGGTTCCCGACTTCAGTAGCTGGCCGAGCTTGACGATTGCCATGTGTGACGCAGTTCTCAGCGAAGGTGGAGCGGCAGTGACCCGCCTCAAGGTTATCCGGCGGTGATCTTGTAATAAAAACGCTCTTTATGCATATTGGAGTCCTCGATAAAGGCATACCCGCCGAAAGCCGGGGACGCAAAACCACCGATCTAAGGGACTTTCGTCCTACGATAGCGGGGCTACCGAAGTGACCTTTGAATGCAGGCCAACAATAACAAGTGCGCGCCGGCCATGGCAGGGCGCCTGTAGCTTAAATGGTCTTAAATCATTAGGTTATTCGACTCACGCGACGCCAGCGGAGTGCGTTAAATGAATGTTGTCATCTTCGGCAAGGGCTTTGGCAAGCCCCGTCAGCTGAACCTGTCCGGTGGCGTTGCGGTGGCCGCCGTGTTCGCCGTCGCAGGCTGTCTTTGCTGTGCTGCCTTCGCGGGCGGGTACTGGTATTCCGCGCAAAACGGTAGCGGACTGACCAGCAATGAAGTCGAGTTGCTGGCTGCCGAGGTCGAAGCGCAACGCGAAGCGATCGAGGTGACGCGGCAGCAAACGGAAGACACGCTTGATGCGCTCGCGATCCGGATCGGACAGATGAACGCCAGGGTGATCCGCCTCGATGCGCTCGGCCGGCGCCTGACGGAGATGGCGGACCTGACCGACGGCGAATTCGACTTCGATTCCGAGCCGGCCCTCGGCGGTCCGGAAGAACCCTACCTTGCTTCGACGATCGCCGTGCCGGAAGTGCTGGAGGCGATGCAAAACCTCGACCAGCAGTTGAACAACCGGGAATCGCAACTCGGTGTGCTGGAGAGCGTACTGACCAACCAGCAACTCGTCGCCCGTGTATCGCCGCAGGGACGTCCCGTCACTTCCGGCTGGATGTCCTCGTACTTCGGCAAACGCACGGACCCATTTACCGGCAAGCCGGCCAATCACAGGGGCGTCGACTTCGCAGGCAAGGCGGGCGCCGAAATTCTCGCCGTCGCTGACGGCGTAGTTACCTGGTCTTCCAAGCGTTACGGATATGGCGAACTCGTCGAGATCAACCACGGCAATGGCTACGCAACCCGCTACGCGCACAATTCCGAAAACCTCGTAGCTGTCGGCGACGAAGTGAAGAAAGGCGAGACCGTCGCGCTGATGGGTGACACCGGCCGCGCCACAGGACCGAACCTGCACTTCGAAGTCCTGCACCAGGGCAAGCAGGTCAACCCGGTCAACTTCATCCGCCAGGGCGCCGAGTAAGCCCTCCGACGCAAGCGACATCGTTCAGCACCTGCGCCGCTCGTTCTCGCCCGTAAGACGGGCTCCTACAGCGCTCGATTCCAAGCCGCTCGCAAGCCCCAAACCTCAACATACAAGGAGCCGGCCTGCGGGCGACATTTCGTCAGTACCTGTGCCGCCCGTTGTCGTGTGAGGCGGGCTCCCCACAGCGCTCGATTCCCCGCCGCTCGCAAGGCCTTTCGATAGAAGGCTGCAGGAGCCCGCCCTGCGGGTGACATCCCGACCGCACCTGCGCCATTCTCAACGGGAAAATCCTTGAGATTCGCGGAGCTACACCAATATATGCGGGTCAGTTGATGCATTTGTCAGGGCAGTCCGTAAAATACCGGTCTTTGTGCGCGCCGGGGGCAGCAGTCCGCGCACATATACCGTACAGCCAGGAGGCCAAGTGGCCAATTTCTTGACCCGAATTTTCGGCAGCCGCAACCTGCGGGCGCTGAGGCAATACTCCAAAGTAGTCAACAGGATCAACGCGCTCGAAGAGGGCTTGCGCGCCCTCGACGATGCAGCGCTCGGTGCCAAGACCATCGATTTCAAGAAACGTGTCGCCGACGGCGAATCGCTCGATGACCTGCTCCCCGAAGCGTTCGCGGTGGCACGCGAGGCCGCTTTTCGCACGCTCGGCATGCGTCCCTTCGATGTACAGCTCATCGGCGGCATGGTGCTGCACAACGGCAACATCGCGGAAATGCGCACCGGCGAGGGCAAGACGCTCGTCGCAACCCTTCCCGCTTACCTGAATGCGCTGAGCGGCAAGGGCGTCCACATCGTCACCGTCAACGAGTATCTCGCCGCTCGAGACGCCGACTGGATGGGCCCCGTGTACCGCTTCCTCGGGCTGACCGTCGGCGTCGCCAGGAGCGGCCAGAGTCACGAGGAAAAGGTCGCGGCCTACGCAGCCGACATCACGTACGCGACGAACAAC
>DATGQI010000038.1:0-27716 GCA_035304285.1 Woeseiaceae bacterium | reverse complement strand
CGAGGCCGGGGTCATGGTCTTCTGGGCTCTTGCCATTTTAATGTTCGGTGGAAGCTCTTATCTGTAATGCGCGGATTTTAATACATATTGGAGCGCAATGGCTCGACAAATAGGCGCTCCCGGTGAACCTCGTCCGAGGCAGGGCGCCGCGCGAATGGTTCATTCTTTACAACGAGGTACACTACCGGCCCGAGACCCTGCTCCATCCGGCAGAGTTGGCCCTTGATACGAGCAAGGCCGGTGCACATATCGTAGATTGCAGTGCAAGTCGGGTCCTAAAGAACGGAGCCTTAAATACCAGGCCCGCCAAATGAAGGCGAAGTATACATGAGCGAATCAAGGCATTGCCGGGTTCTGATCCTCGGTTCCGGACCGGCAGGCTACACCGCAGCGGTATACGCGGCGCGAGCAAACTTGAACCCTGTAATGGTCACGGGCGTAGAGCAAGGTGGGCAACTGATGACCACCACCGACGTCGACAACTGGCCCGGGGACGTAGAGGGGCTGCAGGGTCCGGCGCTCATGGAGCGCATGCTGCGGCACGCAGAGCGCTTCGGTACCGAAATCGTAAACGATCACATCAAGCGGGTTGACCTGTCGGTGCGTCCCTTCCTGCTCGAGGGCGACTACGGCAGCTACACCTGTGATGCGCTGATCATCTCGACCGGCGCCACCGCGATGTACCTGGGGCTTCCCTCCGAGGAGGCCTTCAAGGGGCGTGGCGTGTCGGCCTGCGCCACCTGCGACGGTTTTTTCTACCGCGGGCAACAGGTGGCAGTGGTCGGAGGGGGAAATACCGCGGTGGAGGAAGCGCTGTACCTGAGCAACATCGCCGCCAAGGTGACGCTGGTGCACCGGCGGGATGCACTGCGGGCGGAAAAGATACTGCAGGACCACCTGTTCCAGAAAGCGGACCAGGGCAAAGTCGAGATCCTGTGGGATCATGTCGTGGAAGAAGTGACCGGCGACGATGCCGGAGTTACCGGCCTGCGGGTGCGCAGCACGAAGTCTCCTCATCCCACCAGCGAACTGCCGGTGACCGGAGTGTTCATCGCCATCGGGCACAGTCCGAACACCGGGCTTTTCAAGGGTCAGCTCGAGATGCGGAACGGCTACATCGTCGTGCGCTCCGGACTGGCCGGCGATGCGACCGCGACCAGCGTGCCGGGGGTATTTGCAGCGGGCGACGTCGCCGACCAGGTGTACCGCCAGGCAGTCACATCGGCGGGCGCCGGCTGCATGGCAGCCCTGGATGCGGAAAAATACCTGGAGACCCTCGAGGCCGACGATTCGGCAGAGTCATCGCCCATCACCCTGGAGAAGCGCTCGGCCAACGACGCCGTCGCCTGACGCGGCCAACCGCAGCCGATGAAGGTTGATATCGTTGCAAGTATTGCGGAGGTCGATGCCACCGACTGGAATCGCCTGGCCGGGGGCGAATATCCGTTCCTGAAACACGAGTTCCTGCACGCGGCCGAGAGTACGGGCTGCGTTTCGGAGGCCTCGGGGTGGTCGCCGCGGCACCTCGTCCTGCGAGACCGCCACGGAGAGCTGGTCGCGGCGATGCCCCTGTACGAGAAGACGCATTCGTGGGGCGAGTTCGTGTTCGACTGGTCGTGGGCGCAAGCCTATCACCGCGCCGGCATCCCCTATTACCCGAAGCTCGTGTCAGCGGTACCCTTCACGCCTGCACCGAGCACCCGGTTGCTGCTTGCGGACCAGGACGATCGCGACAGCGCTGCTTCGCTGGTCCAGGCGGCCCTGGATCTCGCACGAGAATCCGGCTGTTCGTCGCTGCACGTGCTCTTCCCGTTGGAGCGCGAACTCGACCTGCTGCAGGAGGCTGGCCTGAAACTGCGCAAGGACTGCCAGTTCCACTGGCACAATTGCAACTACCGGAACTTCGACGAGTTTCTTTCCACCTTCAGTTCCGCGAAACGGAAGAAGGCGCGGCGGGATCGCAGGCGGGTCAGGGAGCAGGGAATTGAATTTCGCTGGCTGAAAGGCCGCGATGCCGATGACGCGGTGTGGAAGGACGTGTATGAGATGATCAGCAACACGTTCCTGCTCCGTGGCTCCATGCCCTATTTCGACTACGCTTTCTTCACCACGGTCTCACACCTGCTGCCGGATAACCTGCTGGTCATCCTCGCTGAAAGCAAACGTTCTCCCGTCGCCGCAGCTGTCTTCTACCAGGGACGAGATACTCTTTACGGGCGTTACTGGGGTAGCACGGAGCACTACGACGCGCTGCATTTCGAGACCTGTTACTACCAGGGCATCGACTACTGCATCGCACACGGGATATCACGCTTCGAGCCCGGCACGCAGGGCGAGCACAAAATCAGCCGTGGATTCGTGCCGGTCACCACGTGGTCTGCGCACTGGCTGGCGCGGCCGGAGTTCTTCGCCGCAGTCGGCCATTACCTGGAAGAAGAACAACGTCACGTGGATCGATACATCGATGCGGTCGAAAGCCACAGTCCGTACAGGCAAGATCCGGTGCTGCGTTCGAAGTGACAGCGCCGCAGATCACGTGGATCAGCCGCGACGATCCGCCCGAGGCATTCCCTGACCTGTCACGGGCGCTTAAATCGCCAAACGGCCTGCTGGCCGCCGGCGGCGACCTCTCCCCGGAGCGACTGCTCCACGCGTACGAGCACGCGATCTTCCCCTGGTTCGATGACCGTCAGCCCATCCTGTGGTGGTCTCCTGATCCGCGTTGCGTGCTCCACCCGACGGACCTGCACATATCGCGGCGCTTCCGGCGTGAGCTCAGGAAGTCGCGCGTTCGCGTAAGCTTCAACCATTCCTTCAGCGACGTCATTGCCGCGTGCGGCGGCCCGCGACAGCAGCACGCAGACACCTGGATCACGCCCGGGATGATCGAGGCTTACAACACGCTGCACCGGCTCGATTGGGCCCACTCCGTTGAAGTCTGGCTTGAAGGCCAACTGGTTGGCGGCATGTACGGAGTTGCCATCGGCCGCGCATTCTTCGGCGAATCGATGTTCAGCCGCTTGAGCAACGCATCGAAGATCGCGCTGCTCGCGCTGTGCCGGCATCTCGTGAAGCACGACTTTGCCGTCCTCGACTGCCAGGTTGCCTCCCCGCACCTGATGAGTCTCGGCGCCATCGAGATGCCCCGCAGGAAATTTGCGGCGCTGCTCGAGGACAGCTGTACGCCTCGCATCGCCTTCACCGACTGGCCCGTCGAACCCCTGGATACGGCGCGGCTGCTGCACGACTGAGGAGCGTCCAATTGCAATGCAGCTAGTGTTTCTGCACAATTCGCCAGCTTAATTCAGCAGAGACCTATCAATTGGCGAAAGAAGAAGCCCTCCAGATGGAAGGCGTGGTAACGGAGACCCTGCCCAATACGACTTTTCGTGTCGAGCTCGAGAACGGCCACGTCGTCACGGCGCACATCTCCGGCAAGATGCGTAAAAATTACATCCGCATCCTTACCGGTGACAGCGTCACCGTGGAACTCACCCCTTACGACCTGAGCAAGGGCCGCATCGTTTATCGCGGCCGCTGAGAAGCTCCGCACAAGTCAAACTCTGGGAGCCTGCCATCATGCAGGCGAATGGGACAAGCGTGGCGAACTCGCCGGCATGGCCGGCTCCTACAGCGCCTCAGACCGGCCTGCTCTGCAAGACCCGGCACAGGCAGGCCAAATCAAGAGCTATGTCTCGTCGGGCATATGCGCCAGTTCTTTCCGTGCCGGCTCCGACTTGAGCTTCAGCTCGCCGTCTTCCCCGACTTCGACCCGGACGTGTCCGCCACCGGAAAGGGCGCCAAACAGCAGTTCCTCTGCCAGCGGGCGCTTGATGTGTTCCTGGATGATGCGTGCCATCGGGCGTGCGCCCATCTTCGGGTCATAGCCGCGCTCGGCAATCCACTTGCGCGCAGCGTCATCGAGTTCCAGCGTCACGTGGTTGGAACTCAGCTTCGCTTCGAGCTCGACCACCAGCTTGTCGACAACCCGTGCGACGGATCGCTCGTCAAGAGACGCGAACTGGATGATCGCATCGAGCCGGTTGCGGAACTCCGGGCTGAACGACTTCTTGATGATCGCCATGCCATCGCTGCTGTGATCCTGGTGAGTGAAGCCGATGGACGCGCGGCTCATTTCCTGCGCACCCGCGTTCGTCGTCATAACGATGACGATATTGCGGAAGTCGGCTTTTCGGCCATTGTTGTCCGTCAGCGTACCGTGGTCCATGACCTGCAGGAGCAGGTTGAATACTTCAGGATGCGCTTTCTCAATCTCGTCCAGCAGGACGACTGCATGCGGATTCTTGCTGACCGCCTCCGTCAAAAGACCTCCCTGGTCGTACCCCACGTATCCCGGCGGGGCGCCGATCAGGCGCGATACGGTGTGACGCTCCATGTACTCAGACATGTCGAAGCGAATCAACTCCACGCCCATCGCCAGTGCCAGTTGTCGCGTGACTTCAGTTTTACCGACGCCCGTGGGACCCGCGAACAGGAAGGAGCCGATAGGTTTCGTGTCTTCCGTAAGCCCCGAACGCGACATCTTGATCGCCGAACTCAACGCTTCGATCGCGCGGTCCTGGCCAAAGATAGTCAGCTTGAGATTGCGCTCCAGAGAACGCAACACGTCCTTGTCGGACGCGGATACGCTCTTCGGCGGGATGCGCGCCATCTTGGCGACGATGTTTTCGATCATCGTGACCGTTACGCGATCCTTGCGCTCCGCGACAGGCTGCAGGCGCGAGTTGGCGCCGGCTTCGTCGATGACGTCGATAGCCTTGTCCGGTAGCCGTCGGTCGTTGATGTGCTTCGCGGCCAGTTCCGCGGCTGCCTGCAGCGCCTCGGGCTCGTAGGTGACACCGTGATGTTCCTCGAAGCGAGTCTTCAGGCCGCGCAGGATTTCCACTGTCTCCTGCAAGCTAGGCTCCGGAACGTCGATCTTCTGGAAGCGGCGAGCAAGCGCGTGGTCCTTTTCGAACACGCCGCGATATTCGGCATAGGTCGTCGAGCCTATGCAGCGAATTTCGCCATTGGCGAGGACCGGTTTGATCAGGTTTGATGCATCCATTACGCCACCCGAAGCAGCGCCGGCCCCGATGACGGTATGGATCTCGTCGATAAACAGTATGGCGCCGGGGTCCTCGCGAATTTCGGCGATAACCGCCTTCAGGCGCTTCTCGAAGTCGCCGCGATACTTTGTGCCGGCGATCAGCGTACCCATGTCGAGCGCATAGATCGTGCTCTGGCGCAGCACTTCCGGAACCCGTTCTTCGACAATCATGCGCGCCAGGCCTTCCGCAAGCGCCGTCTTACCGACACCCGCTTCGCCCACGTATAGCGGGTTGTTCTTGCGCCGCCGGCACAGGATCTGGACGGTGCGCTCTATTTCGAGATCGCGGCCGATCAGCGGATCGATCTTGCCTTCGACGGCGCGCTGGTTCAGGTTTGTCGCGTAGAGCTGCAGGGCTCGTGAATCCTGCTCGCCCTCGCCCTCCAGCGAAGTCTCCTGTTCTTCCTCGGGACTCTCGCCGGGCAGCTGCGGCATGCCATGAGAAATGTAGTTGACGACGTCCAGGCGCGTGATGTCCTGGAGGCTCAGGAAGTAAACAGCCTGCGACTGCTTTTCGCTGAAGATTGCAACCAGCACGTTGCTGCCAGTCACTTCCTTCTTGCCGCTCGACTGGACATGAAAGACGGCCCGCTGCAGGACCCGCTGGAAACCCAGCGTAGGCTGGACATCCCCTTCTTCCTCGAGGGGCATCAGCGGCGTCGCTTCGTCTATGAATTCCGATAGCTGTCGTCGCAATTGCCCGATATTCGAATTGCACGCCTTCAGGATCTCGTGCACCTTGGGAATGTCGAGAAGCGCGAGTAGCAGGTGTTCGACCGTCATGAACTCATGACGCCGGTCTCTTGCGTTCTGGAACGCTTCGTTCAGGCAAAATTCAAGTTCGCTGCTCAACATAAATCAATACTCTGAAAAATCGATCTTCAACTGGCTCAAAATACTATGACCACTCGTATACCTCCCCCGTTCATTTTTGAATCTCACGCTTCCTCCATCGTACACAGAAGCGGGTGCTGTTGCTGCTGTGCGATGTTCGTTACCTGTGCCACCTTGGTTTCGGCGATCTCATAGCTGTAGACGCCGCAGATACCTTTACCGCGGGTGTGGACTTCGAGCATAACCCGGGTCGCCTGCGAACGTTCCATCCCGAAGACAGTCTCAAGAACCTCCACGACAAACTCCATAGGGGTATAGTCGTCATTGACAAGAATCACCCGGTAGAGCGGCGGCCGCTTGACCTTCGGCAGTGCTTCCTCGACTGCCACGTCGTAGCCGTGGGTATGGGGTTTTGACGTTTTCCGTTCAGACATATTTCACTACGTGCTTCAACAAATCTCGAATTAGCTGACAGTTGGTCGCAATTTCCGGAATTTCCCTGTACATAATCAGTGGTGCCGGGTTTTGAGGCTATGGCGCTGGCTTGAACAAGCTTTCAGTCCGGCAGGCGCGACCGGCGATCGTTAAGGGACATTATATATGGGCCTGTTTTAGTCTTCTCCAATGCCGCGCGCACAAAACGACGGAAATCCGGCAGCACCTGCGACGGCCTGTTAAAACAAGGCTTAAATATAAGAGGTAGCTGCTTGCTCTACAAAGAATTTTTGACGGTGTGGGCTTGTCTGGCAGGGCCCGCGAACCGTATTATCCGCAAGCGATGATGACTGCCGGCTTGAACTATTAAGGAGCGCGGTTTGTTCGTGGCGTCAGGGGCCGCGTGAACAATGCGCCAGTCTTGAGTATGACGATTGCAAAGTGGAACGATTTCAGCAGCCTGGACCGGGAACGGACCATTGCTGCCGTAAATCGTGTCGCCCCGAAATGGGTCGCGCTGGTGCTGGTCGTGCTGATCGCATGGCTGCTCGCGCGCATCGTATGGATGCTGGTGCCGGGGCCGGCCGCAGGTGATGCGGTCGACGCGGACCCGGGCGTCGTCTCGCAGGGGGTAAATACAGGCAGCCAGGCCGACGTGCAGACAATTGCAAGCGCACACATTTTCGGCGAAGCCCGCGCTATCGAGGAAGCTCCGCCACCGGCAGCGAATCATGACGACCTTGCGGAAACCCGGCTGAACCTGTCACTCAAGGGGACGATCACGGCGAACGACGAACAATCTTCCATCGCGATCATTGCCGACACCGGTAACCAGGAGAAGGTGTACGCGATCCGCGACACGGTCGTTCCTGGCACCACCTTGCATGCCGTCTATGCCGACAGGGTAATCCTGAACCGCGGCGGCGCCCTGGAGGCGCTGAAACTGCCCAAGGAATTCCCGCAGGGCGCCCAGCCGGTTCGGCGGGTCACTCCTCCACCTGTCAGCCGCGCGGCCGATGCCAATCCGAGTATCCAGGAAGTTGTCTCCGAGAATGTGACGAAACTCGCTGATGTCATACGCCCGACGCCTTACTTTGTGGCTGGACAACAACAGGGTTATCGCGTCTATCCTGGCCGCGACCGGAAGCAGTTCGCCGCCCTGGGTTTGCGACCGGGGGACCTGATCAAGGATATTGACGGCGCCGCGCTGACGGACCCTCAGCAGGCGATGGAGATCTTCCAGAATCTCGGCAGCGCCGACCAGGTGTCGGTTACGGTGGAAAGGAACGGCCAGCCCGAAGTACTTGTACTGAGCACAAGCCAGCTCAGCCTCGACGACGACCAGTAGTGAAGAATTTGAGAACACCTTACACGCTCGTTGCCGGCAGTCGCCGCTTGCTCACGGCGGCCTTGGCCTGCCTGGTCGCGGTACCGCTTGCCCTGGCGCAGCAGCAGGCCACCATTACGCCCAATTACAAGGACGCCGATATACGGCAGATCGTCGAAGCGGTCGGCGCAGTATCCGGCAAGAACTTCATCCTCGACCCTCGGGTAAATGCGAAGGTGACGATGCTGTCATCAACGCCTATGTCCGCGGACGCCTTCTACGCCGCCTTCCTGTCGATCCTCGAGGTGCACGGCTACGTTGCAGTGACGACGGGAGACGTGGTGAAGATCATTCCGGACGCGAGCGCCCGCCAGTATCCCGGCCCGATCGGCAGCAGCGGTTCGGCAGGCGATGACCTCGTGACCCAGGTGCTGCTGGTCGAGAACGTGGGGGCGCCGCAGCTGGTGCCGATCCTGCGTCCGCTCATTCCGCAGTACGGACACCTTGCGGCGCATCCCGGCTCGAACATGCTGATCATTTCGGACCGCGCCGCAAACGTCGAGCGCATGGTCACCATCATCCGGCGCATCGACCAGTCGAGCGATGACGAGATCGAGATCGTTCCGCTGCAGCACGCTTCGTCGGCTGAGATCGTGAGGGTGCTGACGGCCCTGACGCAGGTTCCGCGCCCCGACGGGATCCCGGTCACGACCAGCCTGGTCGCCGATGCACGCACCAACAGTGTCCTGATCGGGGGCGACAAGACGGAGCGGCTGCGCCTGCGTGCTCTGGTGGCGCATCTCGACAGCGCACCATTGGAAGACGGCGGCGATACCCAGGTGCGCTACCTGCGCTACGCCAATGCCGAAGAACTTGCCACCAAGCTGCAACAGCACTTCACCCAGCAGGTGACGGCAGCCGCGGGACAGAACGGCGCCCCCGCCGCGGGCGGCGCCTCTATGGAAGGCGTAAACGTGTGGTCGGACCCGCAGACGAATGCCATCATCGTCAATGCCCCGCCGAAGATGATGCGTTCCCTGATGAATATCGTCGACCGGCTCGACATCCGGCGCGACCAGGTCCTGGTTGAAGCGATCATCGTCGAGGTAACCGCCGATCGCACTTCCGAACTGGGTGTAACCTGGGCGATCGACGGGAGTAATGACAACAACGCCGTGGGCGTCACGAACTTCCCGGACGGCGGTCCCGGTGTCGTCCAGCTGGGCACCGCGATCGCAGGCGAAGGCAACGGCAACCTGGGTCAACTGATCGGCGATGGCGTAACCTTCGGCATCGGCCGTATCAGCGATTCCGGCACCAGTTTCGCCGCCATCCTCCGTGCGCTGCAGGGGGACGCTGACACGAACATCATCTCAACGCCGAGCATCGTGACGACGGACAACGAGGAAGCGAGCCTGAACGTGGGCCAGGAAGTCCCGTTCCTGACCGGCTCTTTCTCCCAGGCCGGCACCGGCACCGGCGGCGCCGTCAATCCGTTCCAGACGATCCAGCGTGAACAGGTCGGGGTCAAGCTCGTCATCACGCCGCAGATCAGCGAGGGTAGCGACCTCATCCTCAAAATTTCGCAGGAGATTTCGAGCATCGCCCAGTCGGCCGCCGGAGCCGTCGACCTGATCACCAACGAGCGTACGATCGAAACCACGGTCATCGTGGAGGACGGCGACATCCTGGTGCTCGGCGGCCTGCTCGAGGATACCCTGCGCGAAAGCGACCAGCGCGTACCGATCCTCGGCAGCATCCCGATCGTCGGTAACCTGTTCCGCAGCCGGTCGACCGACAAGGTCAAAACCAACCTGATGGTATTCATCCGCCCGCGCATACTGCGGAACAAGAACCAGGCTGCCATCGAGACCAATGCGAAGTACAACTATATTCGCGACATGCAGCAACAGGGCAGGCACGGCCGTCGTGGCGACGTCCCGTTGATGCCGCGTACGGAACGCCCGGTGCTTCCGCCGATCGAAGAGTACAAGCGCGAGGAAACCCTCATTCCGAACCCCGACGAAGTGATCGAGGAAGAGTTGTCGAAAATACCGGACGAGTCCGAGTAGCCGCCGAAATGGCCAGCCACACCGAATTGTTCCTTGAACTCGAAAAGGAGACCGAGGAGAAGACTGCGCCGGATGTTCTCTCCATCGCAGAACCCGAGGCAAGGCCGCTGCCGTTTTCATTCGCCAAGCGTCACGGCGTACTGATCCGCGAAATCCGTGACGGCGCGGCCGACACCGTGTATCGCACCGGAACCCTGCCACTGAGTCTTGCGGAAGCACGCCGGTTTGCAGGCGTGCCGCTGCGACTGACGCGCGTCACACCGGCAGCCTTCGACGCCATGCTGCAGCAGACTTATGAGCAAGGCAGCCATAAAGCCATGCAAATGGTGGGCGATCTGGATGAGCAGACGGATCTCCTGCAGGTGGCACAGGAACTTCCGGAACCCTCCGACCTGCTGGAAAGTGACGACGACGCACCGATTATCCGCTTTATCAACGCGGTCCTGACCGAAGCAGTCAAGGACAATGCGTCTGACGTGCACATCGAGCCGTACGAGAACCGGCTTAACGTGCGATTCCGAATCGACGGGGTACTGCAGGAAATCCTGCAGACCCGTCGAGCTCTCGCCCCTCTCGTGGTATCCCGCATCAAGGTGATGTCGAAGCTCGACATCGCGGAGAAGCGCCTGCCGCAGGATGGACGCATTTCTCTGAGAATCGCGGGCCGCGCGGTCGACGTGCGTGTGTCGACGATGCCGTCAGGGCACGGAGAGCGTGTCGTGCTCCGATTGCTCGACAAGCAGGCAGGCCGGCTCGACCTGACCTCGCTCGGCATGGACGGCGAGTCCCTCGCGGTAATGGACGATCTCATCCACAAGCCGCACGGGATCATCCTCGTCACGGGTCCTACCGGCTCCGGTAAAACAACGACGCTTTACGCTGCCCTCGAGCGCATCAACGACAACAGCCGCAACATCATGACCGTCGAAGATCCCATCGAGTACTTCATCGACGGCATCGGCCAGTCCCAGGTCAACACCAAGGTCGAAATGACCTTCGCTCGCGGACTTCGCGCGATACTGCGCCAGGACCCGGATGTCGTGATGGTCGGAGAAATCCGCGACCTCGAAACCGCGGAAATCGCGGTGCAGGCGAGTCTCACGGGCCACCTGGTCCTTTCCACCCTGCACACGAATACGGCATCCGGCGCGGTTACGCGCCTGCGCGACATGGGCGTGGAACCGTTCCTGCTCTCCTCCAGCCTAATCGGCGTTCTTGCACAGCGTCTCGTGCGCGTGCTGGATGACGACACGAAGGTCGCCTATACGGCTCGCGACTACGAATGCCGCACACTTAACCTGGACCCCGCCGATCCTCCTACCCTGTACCGCCCCGGGACCGGCGACGGTACCGGCTATCGGGGACGAACCGGCATTTATGAACTGATTGCCGTAGACGACCGCATGCGCACCATGATTCACGACGGCGTCAGCGAGCAGGAGTTCGAGCGCTATGCCCGGACATTGAGCCCCAGCATCCGCGACGATGGCCGCCGCCGCGTTCTCGCGGGCGACACGACGCTGGAAGAAGTTCTCAGAGTGACCCGCGCGGACTAACGAAAGACATGGGCGCGTTTGAGTTCGTCGCACTCGACAAAGCCGGCAAGGAATCCCGCGGACTGCTGGAGGGCGATACTGCCAAGCATGTTCGCCAGCTTCTCCGCGAACGCCAGCTGCTGCCGGTCAAGGTCACCGAGGTCACGCAGCGCGATTCGAGCAAGCAAAAAAGCTTCTCCATCCGGCGCGGCCTTTCCGCCAGCGAACTGGCCCTGCTGACGCGGCAGCTCGCGACGCTTTCGCAATCCGGTTTACCCCTCGAAGAAGCGTTGCTGGCCGTGAGCCAGCAGAACGAGAATCCGCGCGCGCAAAGCATTCTCCTGGGCGTCCGCTCGAAAGTGATGGAAGGCCATACACTCGCCGACGGCCTGGGGGATTTCCCGGCAGCGTTTCCGGAACTCTATCGCGCCACCGTCGCCGCCGGCGAGCAATCGGGGCATCTCGATGCAGTGCTCGAGCGGCTGGCGGAGTTCACCGAGTCGCGCCAGATCCTGCAGCAACAGGTACGCAATGCCCTTATCTACCCGGTGGCCCTGGTGGTCACGGCGGCGGCAATCATCAGCTTCATGCTCGCCTATGTCGTGCCGAAAGTCGTCACCATTTTCGAGAACTACAACCAGCAACTGCCGATCCTGACCCGCATGATGTTGTGGACCAGCGACTTCCTTCGGGATCACTGGATTCTCCTCATCGTCGTCATTGCCGCGGCCATATACGGCGCCAGGCGGCTGCTGCGCAATGAAGGTCCGCGCCGGAGTTATGATCGCCTGCTGTTGCGTCTGCCGATCGTCAGTCGCCTTACCCGCGGGATCAACACCGCGAGGTTCACGCAGACGCTGAGCATCCTTGCCGGCAGCGGAGTGCCGATTCTCGAAGCGCTGCGCATCGCGGCGCAGGTGATCGTCAACCTGCCGATGCGCGCGGCGGTAGAAGAAGCTTCACTGCGGGTGCGCGAAGGAGCGATGATCAGCAAATCTCTCGCCGCGAGTAAACTTTTCCCGCCCATGATGATTCACCTGATCTCGAGCGGCGAATCCAGCGGGCGCCTGGAGGAGATGCTCAGTCGCGCCGCGACCAACCAGGAGCGTGAAGTGGACGGCCTGATCGCTACGCTGCTCGGCATCATGCAGCCACTCCTGGTCATCGTAATGGCCGGGATAGTACTGCTCATCGTGCTGGCAATACTGCTCCCGATCTTCGAGCTCAATAACCTCATTCGCTGATTTCCGTACGACTTCGGGCAATCCCTGCCACTTCCCGCGGGAGAAACTGCAGCGTGCCGGAAGGCGCGGCCAGGTGGTACGTAAGCTTCGGTTTTCCGGGAGTTTTCGGCTCAACAAAAATGTGTCTATCACTATGTTGCGCACCGGGTTTTTTCGCGGTATACAGGCGACACGAAGTCAGGGAAGACGGCACACTTCGGGCAATTTTTTCGAGTGAGGTTAGTGATGGCGCAGGCTGACATTGGTGATCCGGATCTGGCCGACGGGGAGGACTTCGTCGAGGCGGAAGACGATACCGCAGACGTCGCAATAGACGACGAGGAAAGCATTCCGGACGACACGATCGTCTTCTCCACCGCCAAGGGTTCAGACAACGTCGGCGACGTCTCGGTCGAGATCAATGTCGAAGAACTGATTGCCGAGTTCGAAAAGTCCCAGGACAGCGAAGCCGCGCGCAAGAAGGAAATACGGCGCCGTCTCGAAGAGATCCGCGAACAGCGGGAAGCCATGCGGGAACTCGAGGATACGTTCTCGGGGGAACTGGACGACGACTAGCCCGGGCCAGGGAGCCTCGTATCGCCATCGGCCGGATCACCGGAACTCTCTCGAGGGCACCATGAGGTCGCCGAGCAGCCTGCTGTGATCGGTCATCCTGTGAACGATGACGTGAATCACCTTACCTTCGATCTGCAGTTCTCCCTGCACTCCCATGAGGCGCGCGTTTAGCAGAACCTCACGTTGCTCTTCCGCGTTTTTTCTCCAGAGGATCAGGTTCACGTGTCCTGTTTCGTCCTCGAGCGTAATAAAAGTGACACCGCTCGCGGTTCCTGGCCGTTGCTTTGTAATGACGAGCCCCGCCACACGTACCTTCCGGCCGGTCGGCATGTTTGCCAGGTCTTGAGAGCGGACATAGCGGAGACTGTCCAGCCGTTCCCGCAACAGGGCCATCGGATGCCGTTCCAGCGATAGCCCCAGGCTTTTGAAATCGGCAACGATGTTTTGTCCCTCGGTGGGTTTGCGCAACATGGGCTCCGGTTCGTACCGGTCCAGCGACGTGAGCAACGGCGTAGGCTCCTCGACGCCCGCCACGGTCCAGCGCACCTTGTGCCGATGGCCATCGAGAGGCTTGAGCGCACCGGCCGCTGCGAGAGCGCCGATGTCCTTGCGATTCAGGCCCGTCCGTTCCAGCAGTTGCTGGATGCTGGTAAAGGGGCCGTTCTCCCGGAGTTCCGCCACCTTTTTTCCCGCTGCTTCCGACAGGCCCTTGACCTGGCGCAGGCCAATGCGCATTGCCGCCTTGCCATCCTCGGCCCGCTCCAGGCTGCAATCCCACTCGCTGTGGTTGATGTCTACGGAACGCACCTCGACGCCATGGCGCATGAGATCCTGCGTCAGTTGCGAAGCGGAATAGAATCCCATCGGCTGGCTGTTCAGTAATGCGCAGGTGAAGGCGGCGGGCTCGTGGCATTTGAGCCAGCAGGAAACGTACACCAGCAAGGCGAAGCTTGCGGAATGGGATTCAGGAAACCCGTATTCGCCGAAGCCCTGGATCTGGTGAAAAATCTGCTGCGCGAACTCCTCGGAATATCCCCGCCTGCGCATGCCCTGGATCAGCTTCTCCTCGAATGGCCCAAGGCCGCCACGGCGTTTCCACGCTGCCATCGCACGCCGCAACTGGTCGGCCTCGCCGGGGGTAAAGCCTGCTGCGACGACGGCAAGCTGCATCACCTGTTCCTGGAAAATCGGAACACCCAGCGTACGTTCCAGAACGGCGCGGACATCCTCGCTCGGATACCCGACCTCTTCCTCCTTGTTACGCCGGCGCAGGTACGGGTGCACCATGTCGCCCTGTATGGGGCCCGGGCGAATGATTGCGACCTCTATGACCAGGTCGTAGTAGTTGCGGGGCTTCAGTCGCGGCAGCATGGCCATCTGCGCGCGTGACTCGATCTGGAATACGCCCATGGTGTCGCCCTCGCAGATCATGTCGTACACCACGGGATCTTCGGCGGGCACGGTGGCAAGGGAATATTCGCGGCCGTCGAACTGCCGGATCAAGTCGAAGCTGCGTCTGATTGCCGTCAGCATGCCAAGCCCCAGCACATCGATCTTCAGCAGACCAAGGTCGTCGAGGTCGTCCTTCTCCCACTGGATTACCGTTCGATCCTTCATCGTGGCGTTTTCGACCGGCACCAGTTCCGACAACGGCCCGCGGGAGATCACGAAGCCGCCGACATGCTGCGACAGGTGCCGCGGGAAACGCATTAGCTGGCGCACGAGGTAGAGCAGCCGCCGGATCACCGGGCTTTCCGGATCCAGGCCGGCCTCGATCACCCTGCTCGAGTCCACTTCGCGGCCGTCCCACCATTGCATCGAGCGTGCAAGCCGGTCGACCTGCAGGCCGGAAAGTCCCAGCGCCTTGCCAACGTCGCGAAGTGCGCTGCGCGGCTGGTAGGTGATTACTGTCGCGGTAAGCGCCGCGCGCTCCCGGCCGTACTTCCGGTAAATGTACTGGATGACTTCCTCGCGGCGCTCGTGCTCGAAGTCGACGTCGATATCGGGCGGCTCGTTACGCTCTTTCGAAATGAAGCGCTCCACCAGCATCGCCATCCTGGCAGGATCCACTTCCGTTATCCCTAAACAGAAGCAAACGGCTGAATTCGCCGCCGAGCCGCGTCCCTGGCAGAGAATGCCCTGGCTGCGGGCATAGGCAACGATGTCGTGAACGGTGAGGAAGTACGGCTCGTACTCGAGACTGCCGATCAGCTCGAGTTCGTGCTCGACGAGCTTTACTACCTTGGACGGCGCCCCCTCCGGCCATCTTTTCCGCATGCCCTCCCCCGTCAACTTGCATAAGTAACCATGCGGAGTCTCGCCATCCGGCACCAGCTCGTCCGGATACTCGTAACGCAACTCGTCCAGGGAAAAGTCGATCATCCCGGCAACGTGTAATGCCTGTTGGCGGAATTCTTCGGGATAAATACTTGCGAGGCGGCTCCTGGAGCGAAGATATCTTTCGCCGTTCGGATACAGCGCAAAACCCGCCTGGTCGAGCGTGGTGCCCAGCCGGATCGCCGTAACCGTATCCTGCAGAGCTCTTCGTTCGCGGCAGTGCATATGCACGTCGCCACTCGCGACCAGCGGTAACTCGAGCTGCCTGCCGAGAACCCGCAGCCGCTCGATGCGCTCCCGCTCGAGACCGTCTGCCAGCAGCTCTACCGCAATCCACAGGCGCTTGCGAAACGCATCGAGTATCCAACGGTCTTCGTCATCGAGCAGCAGCCTGTTGTCAGGAACCCAGAGCAGGAGACAACCGGGTAATCCATCGGCAAATGCGGCAGCCTCGAGCCGGTAGCTTCCCTTCTCCGCTGCTCGCCTGCCCTCGGTAATGAGCCGGCACAGGCGCGCATAGCCTTGCCGATTCTGCACCAGCACGACGAGCTTCAGGCTTTGCGAAAGCCGGAACTCGGAGCCGATGATGAGTTTCTTAAGCCCATAGTCCTTTGCCGCCATATGCGCTCTCACGACGCCGGACACCGAGCATTCGTCGGTAATGGCGAGTGCCTCGTACCCGAGTTCGGCAGCCTTGTGCACGAGTTCTTCGGGATGGGATGCTCCCCTCAAGAACGTGAAATTGCTCAAGGCATGGAGTTCTGCATAAGGTGGTGCTGTGTTCATTTCGACGAAGCCGATGTTCATGAACGAATGGCATCTATGTCCGGGGGACGGAAGGTGCGATGAGGACAGGAGGCATCGCCGGTGGGGGTGGTCTTTGGCGGAAATAAAGCGGACCGAAGGGAGCCATTCCGTCAAAGACCACCCCCGGCGGCGATGCCCAACCACTGAACCATTTGTTCATAAACGTGGCGTCATGCTCGGTGCGTCGAACCATCGTGTCGCATCAACCGAAAATGCCGTGCAGGTGCCAGGTGGCTTGCCTGTTGCGGTTCCGGTAGATCCAGAGGTGTACGCCCTGGGCGTTGGTGGCCACGTAGTAGTCCCGGGCGATACCCTTGCCGTCCCACCAGCCGGTTTCAATGCGTTCAGGGTCGTCAACCAGTTTCAGGGGACCGTGGTATTCGGGATTGCCGGCGGAGTTGGTAGTAAGCGGCAGCGGTTCAGGGAGTATCCAGAGAGGCCGTCGCAGCAACAGGCTGTTGGTCCGTCGCATGTCGGCCAGCAGGAGCGGTGAATGGCAAGCTTGCGGGTGAGTCGGCACAGCTGCACAGGGAGGCAACCGACGATCTCCAGCCTCTACCGTGCTCCAGGCATAGTGGGGACGATGTTCGGCCACGGTCGTAACGCCGTGAACGCAATCGTCGCCGATGCGCGCGGACAGGCGTTCCTTCAGATGGTCGATGGATGCGCGTTCCCGCTGGCGGGTGTCGAACAGGCTGGCTTCATCTGCCTGCAGTGCCTGGGCGGCGCCGCTTCGCAAACGGATTGCAATGACGGGCGCAGGCAGCAACAGGCGCTCGAAGCGGATGGCGAGCAGTTCAAACCACTGTTCCGATTTACGACCGGCCTGCCTGCAGCCGAGCGTGAGATGAGTTGCCGCGCTCTGCAGGTGATAAAAACTGAACTGCACATGCCGGACCTCGATTTGCCGTATCGTCAAAAAGCGTTCGAGACGCGACAGCAGCTGCCCGCAGGCTTGAAGCAGCAGTTCACTGTCGCTCTGTTCCTCGGACAGTTCCCACTCTTCGCAAAATCGTTGCGGCGCACGATAGCTCTTGCGGGGATCCGGTAAACGACCGAGAGCCCTGTCGAGTTGCAGCAACCTGGCGGCACCGAAACGGCGCGCAAATCCCTGCCTCGGCAGCCGCAGGCAATCGCCGATGCAATAAATGCCCATGCCGCGCAGAGATTCGCGCACAGACCCCGGCCACTCGAGGCAATGCAAGGGCAGCGGACTCAAGGTCCCTGCCAGGTTTCTCCTGTCGAAAATGCAGGCTTCCACCCCCGCCCTTGCCAGCCAGGCAGACCCGAGGACCGTTGGTGCAACGGCGATCGAAGGTCTGAAGCCCTGCGATACCAATCCATCTTCCACCTGTTGGCGCAATGCCTGGACGTCTCCGAACAGCTGCAGGCTTCCACGAATTTCGAGGAGCAGCAAGTCCGGCGGTTCTATGCTGACAATCGAGGTGAAACGTTCGGCCCAGCCCGCCATGCGTTCCAGCACGCGGCTTTCCTTTTCCGCATTGCGCTCTTCAAGTTTAAGTGAAGGAGCCAGTGCCAGGGCTGCATTGATCGATTGTCCTGGCGCGATGCCGAGTTTCTCTGCCCCGGCATCAGCCATCAGTATCCGGCGGTTACCCTGCTGGTTCTCGAAGACTGCTTCTGTCACCACTCCATCGCGCGCGTTCATTGCTTCCAGCGGCAGCGAGGGAAAGTGAATGCAGAGCCATAGCTGCGTGGTGCGGCTGCGACTTGCGTAGACGGGTGAGTCTTTCCGCCGCGGCAATTCCGGCAGCGCAAGAGCAAACGATTGCTGTGTGACTGGCTGTGCTACAGGGGGAGTCTGGCCATCCCGTGGTACGGGCAATTTATCCGGGGGCGGCATGAGCTAGCCCGGAAAATGTCCGAGATTCCCGTGAAGCGGTGAGTTATCCGGGCTACACCGCATAATCGTGATGTATTACGCCGGAGACGGTGACAGGCCGGCCACCGCGGCTCTTGAGGATGCGCACGTCCGTGCCGTGTTCGCCTGCACTTAAAGCCAGACGTAGTGCAGCGGCGGAAGAAATCGCTGCTGCCTCAAGCGGCCGAAACGCAAAACACAAGCCTTGTCCCTTTTCGGCAGCAAGCTGTAAACGGCGGCTCGCCCTGTTATCCAGTTCATCCGACCACACCAGGACAGCCGCGCAATTGCCCGAGGAAAGCGCCTGTTCGGCAGCCCACAGGGCTTCGACATCCTGTCGGGGATGCACCATCAGCATGTGCTGGAGATTGATTCCCCACTGCAACAGGGCCGGTGGATAAGGTTGAAACGGCGGCGCGATCCAGGCTATCCACCCGGCTTCCTCGAAACTGCCATCGTCTGCGTTGCTCAGCCGCGCGAGCGCCGGCATCAGCAGTTTCAGTTCGCCCGTCCCGTAATGTTCCAGCAGGATTTCGGTCAACGCATTTCGTGGCCAACCGCCGCCCGGCAGATGGTCATCCAGCCTTGCATACCCGGTAGGACTCGCGGTGAACGCGGCTGAAGGATGGCTTTGCCGCTGGCTTCCCCGCCAGACCCGCGGGTTCTGCAGCAAGTTCTCGAGCGCGTCGTTCATCGAATTCCAGTGGGTGTTACAGGCCACTAGTGCAGCGGCAAACCGTCACGAATTACGCCTACGACGACGCCTTCGATAACCATCGACTGGGAATTTAGGTCTACCCGTATGGGTTCGAAGTCTTCGTTCTCCGGCATCAGCCACACCAGCGAACCTTCCTGGCGATAACGCTTCACGGTGACCTCGTCCTCGACCCTGGCGACGACGATCTGGCGGCTGCGCACTTCCGGGGTGCGATGCACGGCAACCAGGTCACCGTGCAGGATGCCGGCATTCTTCATACTCATGCCTTCAACCCGCAACAGGTAATGCGGTTTCGGATTGAACAGGGCCTGATCGATTCTGTAATGGGTCTCGATATGTTCTTCTGCGAGTATCGGACTGCCGGCGGCCACCCTGCCGACCAGCGGCAAGCCGAGTTGTTCACGAAGAGAATCTTTCAACTGGATGCCCCTCGAAGCGCCGGGTACCAGTTCCAGTACCCCCTTTCTCTGCAGGGCTCGCAGATGTTCCTCGGCGGCGTTAGCCGACTTGAAACCAAGCTCGCGGGCAATTTCCGCACGCGTGGGCGGCATTCCGGATTCCGCGATAAAGTCCTGAATCATTTGGAGAATTTGAGACTGCCTGGGGGTCAGTTGCGCCATCTTAAGGTATCCTGTACAGATAAACAGTATCTGTGAGTATATACAGGAAAGGGAATTTGTAAATACCAAAGAGAGTGGAGCATCACCCGCCTGGCCGACGATCCGCCCGGCCATCGTCGCCTTCTCTGTTCGCGTACGTGTTCTTCTTCACGTTTGATGGGCTCGATTACTTTTTAATCGAACCTGAGCAGGCCAGGACCAACCTGTTATGATTGCGCCGGCTTTCTTCGCAAAGAGAGCAACGAAATCTGCCGATCCGATGCTGCGCACCTGTCGCGGATACACGACATTTCGCGAATTAAAAACCCGCAGATCATTGAAGCTACAGTCAGTTTAGGAAATAATGCGCGGGCCGTTTTATTCCAACAGAGGAAACTTGGATGATGATTAAGAATGTACTGAAAGTGAGCGCACTTGTGCTCGTCCTCGGTGTGGCTGGTGGTTGTGCCACCGGCAACGAAGCACTCGACCGAGTACAGGCTACCGCGGACGGTGCAGCAAGAGATGCGGCAGCAGCGAAATCTGCTGCAGAAGCTGCACGCGCAGCAGCAGACAGCGCTGCACAGGCAGCAAGAAACGCACAGAGCACAGCCGACGAGGCCCTGTCAGCGGCCGAGGAAGCTCAGTCTTGCTGCGATGCGAACAGAGACCGCCTGGAGCGCATGTTCCAGCAGTCCATGTCCAAGTAGAGAGCTACGAGATAGCACCAGACTACGAAGTTTTACTCAGACGCCGCGCTTGTCGCGGCGTTTTTTATGCTGCGCCCGACCGGCGCCGGAATCCCGTCAGCGCGTTCAAGTAAACGCTCCGCGTGATCCCAGTCGAGCTCGCCCGGCTTCGAGTTGGTGGCCGCGACGAACTGGACGGTGAGCGTCGTGAGCCTGCCGCGCACCGGCGCTTCGACGATTATTTCCCCGTCATCGACTGCGGCTTCGGCTCCCGGTTCCACAATCACCACGCCATCCATGTCTTCGACCGCCGCAGGAGTTTCATCCAGAACGCGGTGGACTTCCAGGTGCAGCTGGTCCCCGTCCCAGCCCATCTTTACGGGTTCATTGATGATCCGGACTTCCGTGTCGATACCGACCTGCTCGAACAGGAATTCGATATCCTCGGGAAACATGCGCACGCAGCCGTGGGTTACCTGCATGCCCACGCCGGCAGGCCGATTGGTGCCGTGAATGAGGTAGGCGCCGCTGGTGATGCCGAGGCGCATTGCGTGACGGCCCAGCGGATTGTCCGGACCCGGAGGAACGACCCGCGGCAGCGGTCGTCCTTCTTCCTCGTGCTCCTTGCGCACCGATTCCGGAGGATACCAGGACGGATTCTGCACCTTCGACACGATGCGGGTCAGGCCGAGCGGCGTGTTCCAGTCCATCCGGCCGATGCTCATGGGATACGTCATGACGACCGGCTGCTCGCCGTCCTTCGCCTTCGGGTAGTAGTACATGCGGTACTCGGCCAGGTTCAGCACGACGCCCCGCCGGGGTCCTGGCGGCAACACGAACCGCGTCGGTAGCACGACGGTAGTGCCCTCTCCGGGCAGCCACGGATCGACCGCCGGATTGGCCCGCACAATGTCCTCGTAGCCGAGTCCATGGCGGCGGGCGATATCGAGCAATGTATCTTCAGCACGTGCCATGACCGAACTGACCGCTCCGATGACATCGTTTCCTACCGGCGGCAACTCGTACACCTCGGCCCGAACCACGGCGCCCCCGGCCAACAGCAGTATCGCCAGCAAATGCGCGCAAGCAGCCTTCAATTGTTTTCTCCGGTATCGAGTTTCATTGCCCCGTCTCGTCGGCTTCGACTACTTCCGTCTCCGACTCGGATGCGGCAAGCCATTCCTGTATCGCCTTGCTCTTCATTACTCGCGCCGGGTAACCCGCCGCCGACTCCGGCAAATCTATGCCATAGGTCCTGAAGCGTAAGACCACCGGCGCGTACATTGCGTCGGCGATACTGAACTCATCAAACAGCCAGCCTTCGCCGCCGCCATGGCGGAGGTGACAGTCCGCCCATAGTGCGAAGATGCGGTTGATGTCGGTTGTGATCGGGTCTGTAAGGGTCACTTTACGACCCATGGCACGACAGTTCATAGGCATTGCTTCACGCAACGCCATGAAACCTGCGTGCATTTCGGCGCAGAGGGAACGGGCATGCGCCCGGCGATAAGGATCTTGTGGCCATAGTTTCCGCTCCGGCCACCGCTCCGCTACCGTCTCGGCGATGGCGAGGGACTCCCACACCGGGTGACCGTCAAGCTCGAGCACCGGCACCTTTCGCGCCGGCGAGATGCTGCCGATGCGTTCGGAGAACTCCGGCGTATCGAGAGGTATGCGTACCTCGTCAAAACCTATTCCCGCTTCCTTCAGCAGAAACCAGGCCCGCAATGACCAGCTCGAATAGTTCTTGTTACCAATAAAGAGAACCGGCTTCATGCGACTGTACGTGCCCTTCGCCTCGACGCGAATATTATTCCACAGTTGGACTCGCAGCACAGGCGAAAGCGCAGCATGCAGGGGAATTGACCCCTACAGCTGCCGCCGGTAGCCTGTCCGCCTCACACGCAGCGGTACATCGACATGGGCGTTACTATTTCGGTAGAACTTACTGACCGCGACTTGAGGTTTTTCCGCTATGCCGTAAAGAAGTCGCGGGACGCCGTGCGTGGCGCGGATGAGCAGGAAATTATCGAGGCGATCCAGTCGGTCGTCGACGTCATCAAGGTGGAAAGCCCGCTTCCCGACTTCATTTCCAGGAGGCTTCCGGACCTCGACTCGATGATCGCGATGTTGAAGGATGTGGAATGGAAGCTGCCGAAAGCCGATCGCGAGCGGCTGCTCGCGACATTCGTCTACTTCGGTGATCCTGAAGACATCATCCCTGATGAAATCCCCGCCATCGGCTTCATCGACGACGTCATTCTGATCGAGTTGCTGATCCGCGATTTGCGCCACGTGCGCGAGGCGTATGAGGACTTCTGCAAATTCCGCGACAGCTACGGCACGAAGTACGGCGGAGACCTGGACCCGGCGAGGCGCCGCAAGCGCCTGAAGGCACGCCGCAAGCAACTGCACGAACGAATGAAACGCCGGCAGCGTAGCGACAGAACCACCGCGCTCTGGTAACGATCGGCACCGCAGGAGCCAAACGTTTGTCGCCCGTGAGACGGGCTCCTACAGCGTACTATTAAGGGAGACAGGTGCGGCGGAATAGAAAGCTGTAGGAGCCCGTCTCACGGGCGACAAACCTGCCCCCGGAAAACTTAAGCGCCTCAATAGCGCATCAGCACGGAGCCCCAGGTAAAACCGCCGCCGAATGCTTCCATCAGGATCAGCTGGCCACGTTGTATCCGGCCGTCGCGAACGCCGACGTCGAGCGCCATCGGCACCGATGCCGCGGACGTGTTGCCATGGTCCTGCACTGTCAGGATGACTTTCTCCATCGGCACTTCGAGCCGCTTTGCGGTGGCCTGGATAATACGCAGGTTCGCCTGGTGCGGTATGAGCCAGTCGATCTCGTCCTTGCTGATGTTGTTCGCGGTTAGCGCCTGCTCGGCGACATTGCCAAGTGTCTTGACGGCAACTTTGAACACTTCGTTGCCACTCATCATGATCTTCGAGTCGCCCACGCCCGCCTTGTGCAGGTCCTTCGACGCGCCGACCGGGTAGTAAAGCAACTCCTTGTATTGCCCGTCCGCGCCAAGGTGGCAGGAGATGACGCCAGGCTCTTCCGAGGGCTTCAGAATGACGGCGCCCGCACCGTCGCCGAACAGGACGCAAGTGCTGCGATCCTCCCAGTCCACAAGCTTGGAGATGATCTCCGCGCCGATCACCAGGGCGCATTTCGCTTCACCGGCCCTCACAAATTTGTCGGCGGTCGTCAGTGCGTAGATAAAACCGGTACAGGCAGCCTCGATGCTGAACGCAGGGCATCCGTGCACGCCGAGGCGATGCTGCACCAGGGTTCCGATGTTCGGAAAAATCAGGTCGGGGCTGGTGGTTCCGACGATGATCAGGTCGATGTCCTCCGCCGCGACGCCGGCGGCATCCATCGCGATCTTCGCTGCTTCGACACAGAGATCCGATGTGGTCTGGTCCTCGGAAGCTATGTGCCGTCGCTCGACACCCGTACGGGTTCTTATCCACTCGTCAGTGGTGTCGACCATTTTCTCGAGGTCCGCGTTCGTCAGGATGCGTTCAGGTAAAAATCGACCGGTCCCTGCGATGCGCGAATAGATCATGCGGCTTCCTGTTGTAAGAAGGTACCGATCTGCATCGGTACCTGGTTCTTCACCTCGACCAGGGCCGTCTCGATTGCATGCTGGAATGCGTACGCGTCGGCACTGCCATGACTTTTTATGACAATACCATTAAGTCCCACGAGAGACGCACCGTTATAGTTCCGCGAGTCCATCTCGACTGCCAGGCTCTTCAGCACGGGAGCCGCAAAAAGTGCCTGCACCTTCGTCAGCAACGAGCGGGTGAAGGCGCGGCGAAGGTAGTGGGATGCCAGCCCGACGGTACCCTCCATCGTTTTCAGGGCAACGTTGCCGGTGAAACCGTCAGTCACGACGACGTCGGCCTTGCCAGAGAAAATTTCGTTGCCCTCGATGAAGCCCACGTAATTGAGCCCGCTGGCGCCAAGCAGCGTAGCCGCATCCTTGATGGCTTCATGACCCTTCGATGCTTCGACTCCGATGTTGAGGAGCGCGACGCGCGGGTGCTCGATACACCTTATGTCGCTGGTTACGATGGACCCCATCACCGCGAACTGGAACAGGAGTTCGGCATCGCTGGCGGTATTCGCTCCCAGGTCGAGCATATGGACGGTGCCGCCGATCGCCGGCAGCTCCGCGATGATCGCCGGGCGCTCTATTCCTGGAAGCATCTTCAGCACGAACTTGGCGGTAGCCATCAGCGCACCGGTGTTGCCGGCGCTGACGCAGGCGTCGGCCTTGCCTTCCTTGACGAGATCGATCGCGACCCGCATCGAGGAGTCCTTCTTTTTCCTCAGCGCATCCGCCGCGGATTCCGACATGCCTACCACTTCCGTTGCATGACAGATCGTAAGCCGGTCCGCGACACTCGAGAGATTGGTGACGAGGCGCTGCAGTTCCTGCTCGTTACCGACGAGGACCAGGCTAAGGTTGGGATGTTGTTCCAGCGACGCAACGGCCGCCCGCACGACGACCTCGGCGCCTAAGTCGCCGCTCATCGCATCGAGCGCAATTACAGAATTTGTTCCCACGAAATCGTCTGGCCGGACCGCTTGTTAAACGCGCGATGGCACCTGGTGCCAGGGCTATTGTTCGGACCGGCCGGATGCTCTAGTGCACCACGTCACAAATAATGACCATTCTCGCGGCGCCAGAATGGTCCGGTGTCTGCGACGATGCACACCAGGGCAGACTATTCTTCGTCGTCTTCTTCGACCTGGGCAATCACCTGGTTGCCGCGATAAAAACCATCAGGGGTCACGCGGTGACGCAGGTGCGTTTCTCCGGTGGTTGGGTCTACCGACAGCGTGGGCTTCCCCAGTTTATCATGCGATCGACGCATGCCACGCCGTGCGGGTGTTTTGCGACTCTTCTGTACAGCCATTTCACTCTCCATTGAACGGCGGCGATTCTCGCGCCGCCATTGATTCAGTCGTTCCGTGTCAGCAGCTCTTTTCGGCGACTGCGTGTGCGGATTGTGCCTTGGTTACCCGGAACTGCCGGTATCTTCACCATCATCGCGGCCGGAAATCTGCGACCGTAGACCGGCAAACGGCCGGTTCGTTTCCTCGCTGACGGGCGGCTCCGCGTCCGCCGGTGCGTCACAGCCCTGCCCTGGCTCGTGCAGCGCGGACAAAGGCATAGCCATGATCAGTGCTTCTTCAAGGATGTCGAGAGGCCGTATGGTGGGCTCGTCGATCTCCCAGATCTCAAAGTCTTCTGCTGCGCCTTCCGCTCCCGCACTCTCACCAGGCGCAACCAGCAGCAATCTCAGCTCTTCGTCGAGCGCCAGTTCCATTGGTCCCAGGCATCGCTGGCAAACGGCCGGCACGGACGCTCGCACACGCCCCTCGACGGCCGGCAGCCGCCGACCGGCATCCACCCAGCTGAAACGGAGTCTAATCTGTACGGGTTTCTGCCGCCATTCTCCGGGAACCTCTGCCTCCGGCAAGGACGCAAGATCCGCGGCCACTACTTCCGCAAGTCGCGGGAAGCTCTGTAATTTTGTTTGAGTTTCAACTACTTGACCAAGGTCCGCCAGTTCCTTAGGCGAGCTTCGATCTAGCAACGGATTGCGCATGGCGGGCGCATCATAAGGACCGGATTCGCACCTGTCAAAGGCGCTACCGCCAACGAGAGGGGACGGATCCGGCCTTCCTGCGGCAATATGTGCAACCAGGTCGCCAATCGTGCTCTTTGCACGCAAGGCGTTTCGTCCATCCAAGGTTCAGCTGTGCAGGATCCCTCCGCTCCGTCCATTATCCTTGCTTCGTCCTCGCCTCACCGGCGCGGCCTGCTCGACCGTATCCTGACGGAGTACCAGACCGTGTCTCCGGAGGTGGACGAATCCCGAGAGGGCGATGAGGAACCGGTGGAACAGGCGGTGCGCCTCGCCCGCGCGAAGGCGGAAGCAGTCGCCAGCACGCACACGAGGCAGCTGATAATAGGAGCGGATCAACTGGCCGTGATGGAGCGGCGCGTGCTCGGCAAGCCGGGCGACCACCAGCACGCGATCGAGCAGTTGCTTGCGTCTTCGGGGAAGTCGCTCCGGTTCCTGACGGCCGTGTGCGTCCTTGACCCGATTGCCCGCCGGCGCCATGAGCATGTCGATGAAACGCTGGTGCGGTTCAGGCGCTTCGACCGGCGCCTTGCCGAAAATTACCTGCGTCATGACAAGCCATACGATTGCGCGGGCAGCTTCCGGATAGAAGGTGCAGGCTTCGTCCTGCTCGAAGCCGTGACGAGCGACGATCCCACGGCGCTCATAGGCCTGCCGATGATCTGGCTCAGCGGCAAACTGCAGGAACTGGGCTACCTTCTTTCCTGACCGGTAAAAGGGGACAGATTTATTTTCCCCTGATGACCATATCGATTCTGACCAGCGCAAGAAAAATAAATCTGTCCCCTTTTACTAGCGGCGGCCACCGGCTCCGGGCCTGTTCTCCAACTTCGCCAGGAATGCCTGCAGGTCATCCGCGAGCGGCGCAGTGAAGTGAAGGTCGTTACCGCTGTCGTCCGGAAACACGATGGACTGTGCGTGCAGGAACAGCCGCCTGAGACCTGCTGCTTTCGCGGCCTTGTTCGCTTCTTCCTCGCCGTAACGCTCATCGATCACGAGCGGGTAACCCTGGTGTTGGGCGTGCACTCGAATCTGGTGTGTACGTCCCGTCAGTGGCTGGCACTGCAGGAGACTGAAGTCACCGAAGCGGCGCGAGAGGCTGAAGCGGGTCGCGGCGGCCTTCCCCTTTTCGCTCACGATGACGTGGCGTTCACCGCCCTTGCGGTTCTCCACGAGCAGCGGCGCCTCGACAACAATGTCACCGAACTGCCAGTCGCCGACCACCAGCGCCAGGTAGTTCTTCTCAACCAAGCCCTGACGAAACTGCTCATGCAACGATCTCAGCGCGGAACGCCGCTTCGAGAGGACGAGACAGCCGGACGTCTCGCGATCCAGCCGGTGCACCAGCGACAGGTCCTTCAGGTCCGGCCGGGCAAAACGCAGCAGTTCGATGACGCCGTGACTGACGCCGCTGCCGCCGTGCACCGCCGTGCCGCTCGGCTTGTCGATCACCAGCAGGCGCTTGTCCTCGAACAGCACCCGCTCGGCGATACGCGCAGCATTTGCGGGAGAGGGATCGGCACCCGGCTCGCGCAACCGGGCAGGCGGAATCCGCACCTCGTCACCTGCCTCGAGGCGATGGTCTGCCCGAACCCGGCCGCCGTTAATGCGTACCTCCCCGCGCCGCAGCAGCCGGTAGAGACGGCTCTTCGGTACACCCGGCAGCTCCTTGCGCAGGAAATTGTCCACGCGCTGCCCCGCCCCTTCGGCATCGACCTGGACTTTCCGCACTCCCGGGCGCGGACCAGGAGCGGATTTTGGCGACTTCTCTTGCATAGACAGTGACTTGTAAGGCGTTGCCAGCTTGGCACTGTGTGTTATATTAGCGCGCTGTGAAAGCCGGGGAGTCCTTTTCCCCGTCCCACAGACTTGTTGACTACGGCGACCCAACGCTTT
>DATGQI010000037.1:0-2394 GCA_035304285.1 Woeseiaceae bacterium | reverse complement strand
TTCCGCCTTCGGCGGCATCGTCGCCCTGAACCGGCCGGTCGATCTCGAAACCGCCCGCGAAATGCGCAAGATCAAGCTCGATATCATTATCGCGCCGGGCTACGATGACGATGCGCTGGAGCTGCTTCAGAAGAAAAAGGGCACCCGCATCCTGGCGCTCCCGAATCGCACAGGAGAGCGAATCGCCGAGCTCGATGTCCGACCCATCAGCGGTGGCATGCTCGTCCAGGAGCCAGATATCGAGGCGGAGGACCCGGCAGGCTGGAAGGTTGTGACAGACAAACAGCCGACCGAACAGGAAATGGCGGACCTCGAGTTCGCGTGGCGCGTCATGCCGCTGATCAAATCCAACGCCATCCTCTTCGTCAAGGACCAGGCGGTTGTTGGACTCGGCGCCGGGCAGCCGAATCGGCTCGAAAGTGTCGCAATCGCCGCGCGCAAGGCCGAATCGAAGGCTCAGGGCGCGGTCATGGCCAGCGACGCATTCTTCCCCTTCCCGGACGGTATCGAGCGCGCCATTGAAGCCGGCATCACGGCGGTCATCCAGCCGGGTGGCTCACTCCGCGACGACGAGGTCATCGATGCGGCGAACAAGGCTGGCATCTCGATGCTGTTCACCGGCCGGCGCCACTTCCGCCACTAATCGGTCGACAATCTCTGCGAAGACCGATCTTGCGAGAAACAAAGAAGCCGCCGGACAATGCCGGCGGCTTCTTTGTTTCCTGAGTACAGGATCCTACACGACGGAGCCCGTGGGAATCGCCGCGCTCCGACCTTCGATGCGCTCGATCCACAGCGACGGCTGCCGGATCTCCTTCATTGTCGGCAGGTTCTCGGGCTTGTCCCAGACCTGGTGCGCGAACGCATGCCCCTTGGCAGCAACAACAGCGTCGACGAACTCCTGCCCCTGTCGATACTGCTCCATCTTCACGTCGAGTCCGGTCAGTCGCGCAAAGAGCTGGTCTGCCTGCGACCGCTGCTTCTGCCGCTCCTCGAACCGGCGGGAGATGAGATCGTAGTTGGAGAGAAGGTCCTTCCCCACCGCGTTCATCACATGGTTGGAATACCCCTCGATGACGCTCATCAGCGCCTGCATCTCGGTGAACAGCGACCGCTGCTCATCGTCCATCAGCGACTCGAGCCAGCTGCCACTCCCCTCCTCCGGATCCACGCTATCGCGGTCACGAACACGCTTCACGAGAACCTTCAGGCCGTCCAATCCCTGCTTCAGGAACTCCGTGTCCTGCTTCAGGAAGTTCATATAGCGGTCGAGCAGGCCATTGAAGTGCAATCGGACCCACGGGTGCGCCTCGAACTCGAATGCATGCGTCGTCTCGTGGAGTGCGAGCCACATCCGGAAGTCGGCCTTCGGCAGACCGAGCTTTTTCTCGATCCCACGGATGTTCGGCTCCACGTAGTACAGCTTCCCGGTGGACGTGACCGGCTCGCGACCCAGCAACGCCAGGTCATACTGGCCCAACACGCGTCGCGCCATATACCCGAGCAGGATCCCAACCTCGTAGGAGATCAGCGACTGGTTCACTCCGTTCCACGCCTTGGAAAGGACGTTCTTCCCCTTCGAGCCGGTGTCAAGCGCCTCGATCGGCTCGAACATGCGCTGGAACCCCTCGAGATTCGCGTTGATCCAGTCCACACGATCGAAGGCGTAGGTCCGTTCGACATCATGGGGAAGCGACGTACCCGTGTACTCCGACACGATCGGGATGCACTTCGCCACCAAATCGCCGTAGTAGGCGTTCAGTTCCTCACGTTCGGACGCCGTCAGCGCATCACCACGGTTCATGTTCGTCGCGATCTGCCGGGACCGTTCCCAATCCACCATGCCGTCAGGCCGATCCTTCCGCGCAAACTCCTGGATCCGCTTTCCCGCCCAAACACCGGCGGCGGCGCCCATCACGGCGCCCGCCGTCAGGAACGATTTCACCTGTCCATTACCCGAATCTCTACTGGTCATTGTGTTCTCTCTGGATGAAAGCAATCGGATTGCTCGCGACGATGACCTTGAAAGCTTAACCGATCGTAGGTAGGTACCACACGAATGGTTAATCAGCAGACTGGTGCAGCGCTTCATCACGTTGGGTCGGACCGAAACTAAAAGGGTCAGACGCTACCATCGCACGGCAGCAGCAGGCCGCCGAGCAAATGACGTTGTTCTAGACTGGTTCTCTGACCGTACCCCTTAACGACGGACGCCCCGCCGAAAGGCGGGGCGTGGTTGCGCAGTTTCATGAGGGGGGGGGGTTAACGACAAACGCCCCATGCCTTGGGGGCACGGGACGAACAATCCTGGGGACGGGGGTACTGGTAGCGGGGGGAGGATTCGAACCTCCGACCTTTGGGTTATGAGCCCAACGAGCTGCCACTGCTCCACCC
>DATGQI010000036.1:0-73759 GCA_035304285.1 Woeseiaceae bacterium | reverse complement strand
AAAGCTGCCCTCTTACGGCCGGAAGTGCTGGTGTGCGACTGGAAACTGGCGGGCGAAAAGGACGAGGACGGGATAGATGTCGCGCGCGCGTTGCAAAAAGAGTATGGAGTGGCCGTGATATTCGTCACCGCATACGCCTTGAACGATTTGAGAAAAAACCTGGCGGGTCTCGGTTCCGTGGATTGCCTGCGTAAACCGATTTCCCTGCACACCCTGGCGGCTGTCGTGGATTCGGTGACTGCCGTAACTCACTAAGATGCACCGGCAACAAAGAAAGCCCGGCAGGTTCTGAAACCTGCCGGGCTTTTTGCCGTCTTACAAAGGTTACTTGCTTACAAAGAAAGTGTGTCCTTATACGTCGCTACAGCGACTGACGCCATTCGTCCACTTCGCGCCTCGCATCATCCCTGGATTTGCCGTAGCGCTCTTGGATCTTACCTGCCAGTTCCTCGCTGTTTCCTTCGACCATGTCGAGATCGTCATCAGTGAGTTTGCCCCACTTCTGCTTCGCCTTCCCGGCCAGCTGCTTCCAGTTACCTTCGATCCTGTCCCAGTTCACGTTCGGTCTCCTTTGGGCCAAGGCGCGTTTCACGTCGCTCGCCTTGTACGTCGACTTCGACAAGCGGCATAAAGTGGCCGCACCTTACTCAATAATAAAAAAGGGCTGCTCTTGCTACGTACCGGGGTAACCGGTGCTTTGGGGGGAGCTGAATGCAGTCATTGCCCGGCAGAAATACAAGGGCAGCCCATAAAACCGTCAATCGTTATCGTCGTCCATCGCGTCGTCAGCGGTGTCCTCGATTGCGTCGCCAGTGGCCTCTACGTCCTGACCAAAACCGCGGGTCGTGTTGCACGCGCTTGCGGCAAAAGCCACCAATATCAACGCCAGCAAATAAATGACTTTCACGGAAACCTCCTGTTATTCGGGCCAACCGGCCGTTACGGCAGTAATAAAGCAAATGCCGTGCCAACTTGGACTGAGCGTGGAAACAGGGGCTGCAACAGGGTAATTGCACCGGCGGACGGTAAAGCTTACATGCGCCTTGCAAAAATGCTTATTCGCTGTAAATGCCCAAAAGGGAAAACACGTGTTACTGGCACGAATTCTGCATCGCCTATTCAAAGTCCGCGGCCAGCGCCGCAGAAGCAATCGTGACAATTGTCTGGAGAGTATGAGCGATGAATAAGTTGTGGAAGACGCCGGGGACGATGCTGCTTGCGTTGCCTCTGGCAATCCTTTGCGCCTGTGCATCCGGTCCGGACCGGCCATTCCAGGATTTGGCGCGAGCCGAAGCAAGTATTGAGCAGGCCGACCAGACCGGCGCTCGTGAGTACGGTGCGACCGAACTCGCTGCGGCGCGGGACAAGCTTGCGAAGGCGCGAGCCGCCGCTGACAGCGACGATAACGTCGTTGCATCCCGCTACGCGAAAGAAGCAGCTGTTGACGCAGAGCTGGCAACCGCCATAACGCGAAATCGTAAGGCAGAGCTTGCGGTTGAGGAACTCAACAGAAGCATTGAAACCCTGAGGGAGGAGATCGCGAGGAACCAGTCGCGGTCGGGAGACAGGCAATGAAGATTTTATGTGTAAGTCGTTTTCTTGAAACGGGTGCGCCAACCAGGCTCAACCTCGTCGCCGGAACGGGAGCGATCCTGCTCGCGCTCTCGGCGTGCACGACGACGCCTGAGCGAATTCCCGAGCTGGATCAGGCGAGGAGCACGGTGGAATCGCTGGAACGCCAGCCGCAGGCAAGGCAGGCAGCCTCGATACAGCTCACCAACGCCCGCGAAGCGCTGCAAAGGGCAGAGGCCGCCCTGGAAGACGGGCAGCCTGTGGAACACATCCGGCATGAGGCCTACCTGGCGCGGCGAAATGCCGAGATCGGCCTTGCGATGACATCGGAAGCCGAGGCTGCCCGTGAAATCAGCCAGGCAGAAGCAAGGCGACGGGAGGTCCAGCTGGAGGCCCGCACGGCCGAAGCCGAACGTGCGAGGAGCATGGCAGAACAGCGCGCGATGCAGGCGGAACGCAGCCAGCAAGAAGCACGAGCATCACAAGCTGTTGCTGAAGCGGCGATAGAGGAAGCCAACCGGCTCGCCGACGAGTTGAACGCGATGGAAGGTGAACTCGAGGCCGAGCGAACCGAGCGTGGGCTGGTGCTGACCTTGGGCGACGTGCTCTTCGATACCGATGGAGACGATCTGAAAGCAGGTGCCGATGTATCCATGGATCGGCTCGCAGCCTTTCTGAAAGAGAACCCGCAGCGGCGCCTGATGGTCGAGGGACATACCGACTCTCGTGGCGAGGCAGAGTACAACAAGGACCTGAGCGAGAGGCGCGCAGACTCCGTGACCGAGGCGCTGGTCGAGCGCGGTATCCCGAGCGACAGGATACGCCCCGTCGGCCTCGGCGAGGAATATCCTGTAGCCGGCAACGACACATCCGCTGGAATGCAACAGAACCGGCGGGTGGAAATCGTGGTGTCGAATTCGGACGGCACTTTCCCGGCCCCGGCAGAGCAACGTGCCGTGGCTGCCCGGGATTAGCGGTCCGGCACCGGTATCAGGGGTCCGGCGGCGGTAGTAGCACGCGCGACGGGCTACTACCGGTTCCGGGAAGGCGGCGTGCTTATTCGCGCGATATTTCCGGACAAGACGACGTCCTCCAGGTTCGCACCCGATTCGAGGCACAGCTTTTCCGCTGTCAGCGCACCGTGAAGGCGCGCCGTTTTCTTGATGACGACTGTGCTGCTTCCATACACGTTGCCCTCGACAAAGCCCGCGATGACGGCCGAACCTGTGCGGATGTCGGCTCTTACCGTTGCATTTTCGCCGATCGAAAGCCGCTGATCGCCCTGGGTAATTTTCCCGTCGAAGCAGCCTTCGATAATGAGGTCCTCATCGACCGACAGGTCGCCCTTCATGACCATCGTCGAGCCGATACACGAGGGCTGGCCGGTTGCGGCACGTTGCATACGTTCTGCCATCTCGTCTGGCATAAGCGTTATCCGCCCGGATTACGCCCCCAGGTTTTGTGTCCTTGCCGGATCCCGCGAGGACTCTCTCGGGCGATCTTCTGCTACCGACAGCTTCGCCTGGCTCGTGCGCGGAGAACCCATTTCGATACTGCCATTAAATGTGGCGCCATCAGCCATCTTGACGCGTCCGCAAAAAATATTTCCGGTCACGACCGCGCTCTTTGCGAGCTCAACGAAATCATCGCCATGGATGTCTCCCTCGACGTGCCCTTCGATCGTTACGGACGCTGCATTAATGTCGGCTTTTACGCGTCCCTCTTTGCCTACCGTCAGGTTCTTCTTGTGATGTGCAATGGTGCCTTCAATGGTCCCCTGGATTACGAGATCCTCGTCCGCAGAGAGTTCGCCTTTGAACACAAGCGTGGGTCCGATAACGGAGACGCTGCGTGTACGAACCATGACGGGGTCGGCGGCGGCAGGTTGCGTCGGGGCTTGCGCCTGTTTCTCCTCGGGCTGGGTCTTCTTGAACATCGGTATCTCCTCAAGTCTGCACGGATTCGCTCCGGGACACCGGGCGCGGCGCCCATCGTGCGCGTAAACTGAAGGTGTCCGAAGAAGTCGATTGTGCCGATAGAGTAGCGCAAATCCGCGCTTCCTATCTGGCGTATGTCCCATTTCCGCACCGGGAGGAGAATGAAGTCCAGTCCACGTGTGGTCGTCGTCGGCGCAGGGTTCGGCGGCCTTGCTGCGACGCGGGCGCTCAAAGGCGCCAATGTCCGCGTCCTGGTGATCGATAAGCAAAATCACCACCTGTTCCAGCCCCTTCTGTACCAGGTGGCGACTGCTGCGCTGTCTCCTGCCGACATTGCCTGGCCGATCCGGCGCATTCTTCGTCGCCAGCAGAATGCGGAGGTGCTGATGGCGGAGGTCACTGGCATCGACCCGCTGAACAAACGAGTCCTCCTTGGAGATCGATCCGAGGAGTACGACTACCTTGTCCTTGCGAGCGGCGCTACCCATTCCTATTTTGGACATGACGAGTGGGCGCCGTACGCTCCCGGGCTCAAGGAGATCGTTGACGCTACTCATATTCGCCGCAGAATCCTGATGGCGTTCGAATGCGCCGAGGCTGTAAATGATGCCGTCCATCGGCAAAAATTCCTCACGTTCGTAGTGGTCGGCGGCGGACCGACGGGCGTCGAGATGGCGGGAACGATGTCGGAACTGGCACGCAAGGCGCTTGCCGCGGACTTCAGGCACATCGATTTGAGCACGGCACGTGTGATTCTCCTGGAAGCTGGCTCGCGCCTCTTGTCCTCGTTTCCCGAGTCCCTGAGCGAGTACGTTCGCCAGGCGTTGGCAGACCTCGGCGTCGACGTGCAGACCGGCGTTGCGGTCACAGGATGTGATGCCGAGGGCGTGGACACGGCCGCAGGGCGAATCGACGCCGCAACGGTCATATGGGCAGCCGGTGTCGAAGCCTCGCCTGTGGCGCGCTGGCTGGATGTGCCGGCGGACCGGGCGGGCAGGGTGGCGGTGGCGGAGGATCTTTCGGTGCCGGGACTCGACGGGGTATACATCGTCGGCGACGCTGCGCTCTACCGGCACGGAACAGAGAAGCCTTTGCCCGGTGTGGCGCCGGTAGCGAAACAGCAGGGCGCCTACGTCGGAGCGATCATTGCGTCTCGCGTCTCCGGGGAACCGAAACCCGCTCCTTTCCGTTACAAGGACTCCGGCCAACTCGCCACCATAGGACGGCGTGCCGCGGTGGTCGATTTTGGGCGTTTACGCTTTACCGGCTGGTTCGCCTGGTGGCTCTGGGGCATCGTGCACATCTACTTCCTGATCAGTGTCAGGAGCAGGCTGCTGGTAGCGATCCAGTGGCTGTGGTCGTACCTGACGTTCGATCGTGGCGCGCGGTTGATAACGCCTGATCGTCCACCGGCCGCGAAACCCGGAGCCTCGTCAGATCACGCTTGAGTCGGGCCGCTGGCATTTTTTAGCCGCGACGCGTCCGAAACCGCAAGCGCGCTCATGTTGAAGATGCCTTTCACCGTCGCGGTCGGGATGACGATGTGCGCAGGCTTTGCCGTGCCGGAAAGGATAGGTCCGATCAGGAGGGCGCCGTGAATTGCGCGTGTCAGTTCCATGGATATGTTCGCCGTGTCGAGGTCGGGCATGATCAGCAGGTTTGCGGCCGCCTCCAGGGTTGAGAACGGGTTGATCGTGTCCCGCACAGCCTTGCTCAGCGCCGCGGACGCGTGCATCTCTCCGTCCAGCTCGAGCTCCGGAGCCCGCTCCCGCAACATCTGCACCGCCTTGCGCATTTTCTTCGCTGCAGGGGCGCGCGATGAGCCGAAATTGGAATGCGACAGCAGCGCTACCCGCGGCTTGATGCCGAAGTCGCTGATCCGGTCAGTGCAGGCAAGCGTGGTATCGACGATCTGTTCCGCCGTCGGGTCAATCCCGATATGCGTATCTGCTATGAACAATGGACCTTGCGGCAGGATCAGCACGCTCATCGAGGAGATCCTCCGCTCGGAAGACTCCACCCCGATGATGTCTATGATGTGGCGCAAATGCCGGTCGAAGCGGCCTACCGTGCCGCAAATCATCGCGTCGGCGTCCTCCAGCGCCACGAGGCACGCCGCTATGACGGTGTTGTCCGTGCGCATGGCTTCCTTGGCCGCTTCGACCGAGACGCCTTTGCGCGCCACGCGTGAGTGGTAGAACTGCCAATATTCCCGGTAGCGCGGGTCTTGCTGCGGGTCCACAAGTTCGAAATCAATGCCTTCGCGCAGCCGCAAGCCGAGCGCCTGGATTTTGTTGGCAACGACCGCCGCGCGTCCAATGACAATAGGATCGGCGATACCCTCGTCCACCGCTGTCTGGACCGTGCGAAGAATGCTGTCGCTTTCCCCTTCTGCGTACGCAAGCCGTTCCCGACCCCGCTTGGCGACATCAATTACCGGCTGCATGAACAGGGCGGTGCGATGGCTGAAGCTCTTGAGCTTCTGCCGGTAAGCCTCCAGGTCGGAGATCGGCCGGGCCGCAACTCCGCTGTCCATGGCAGCTTTCGCCACGGCGAAAGATACGTGCGCCATCAGCCGCTGGTCGAAGGGCTTCGGGATCAGGTAGTCAGGGCCGAATCGCAGCGCCTCGCCCTGGTACACGCTCGCGACTTCGTAGCTCGATTCCAGGAGCGCCAGGTCGGCGATGGCATGGACGCAGGCTATCTCCATTTCGTCGTTTACCGCGGTGGCGCCGACGTCCAGCGCGCCACGGAACAGGAACGGGAAACAGAGTACGTTGTTCACCTGGTTCGGGTAATCCGACCTGCCCGTGGCCATGATCGCGTCCGGGCGAGCTTCGCGGGCAACTTCCGGCAGTATCTCAGGCGTCGGATTTGCCAAAGCCAGAATGAGCGGCCGGTCCGCCATGGTTCGCACCATGTCCGCGCTGAGCACGTCCGGTGCCGAAAGGCCGAGAAAGATGTCCGCCCCCTCGATCGCCTCGCCCAGGGTGCGCAACTCCGTCGCGCGGGCGTACCGGGCCTTGTAAGGATTCATATCCTCCGTGCGCCCTTCGTAAACGACCCCCTGCAGGTCCACCAGCGTGATATTGGCCGGCGGCAGGCCGATGCGCACCAGCAGGTCGAGGCAGGCGAGGCTCGCCGCGCCGCCGCCGGTCGATACCAGTTTCACGTCCTCGATGGTCTTGTTCACCAGGCGCAGGCCGTTCCGGATCGCGGCCGCGGACACGATAGCGGTACCGTGCTGGTCATCATGGAACACAGGGATGTTCATGCGTGCGCGCAGCTTCCGTTCCACCTCGAAGCATTCGGGCGCCTTGATGTCCTCCAGGTTGATTCCGCCGAAAGTAGGCTCGAGCCGCGCGATCACTTCGACGAGCATATCCGGATCGGTCTCATCTACCTCCAGGTCGAAGACGTCGATGCCGGCGAAGCGTTTGAAGATGACGGCTTTGCCTTCCATCACGGGCTTGGCAGCCAGCGGGCCGATATTACCCAGCCCCAGCACGGCGGTACCGTTGGTGATCACCGCCACCAGGTTGCCGCGCGTCGTGTACAGCGCGGCTTCGTCAGGCCGGGATTTGATACGCAGGCACGGGTACGCAACTCCGGGCGAATACGCCTGCGCGAGGTCGAGCTGGTTAGACAGCGGCTTGGTCGATGCAATTTCGAGTTTGCCCGGCGTCGGCAGGCTGTGATAACGGAGGGAGCTTTGCTCGAGGGGATCTGTCATCTCGCTAGCTTACCGTATCGCCGCAGAAACTCGTCATCCCAGCGTTGCGTCAAGAAACATCATTACGGAGAAGCCGCCAAGCATTGAAAATGTCGCCAGTGTCTGGTAACCGCCGCGATGGGTCTCCGGGATTATCTCGTCACTGATAATGAACAGCATCGCGCCGGCCGCGAAACCGAGCGTCCACGGCATCAGGGGCTCGGCAACTGCGACAGCGACGCTTCCGACGAGGCCCCCTATCGGTTCGACCAGGCCGGTCAGGCAGGCCACGAGGAAGGCTTGCATCCTGGTGTAGCGAATGGCCAGCAAGGACGCGGCGACAGCCAGCCCCTCCGGTATGTTCTGCATGCCGATCCCCGTTGCCAGCGCGATGCCGTTGCCGAGGTCCCCGCCCGCGAAGCCCACGCCGACTGCCATGCCTTCGGGGAAGTTATGCAGGGTGATGGCAATCACGAACAGCCAGATGCGACTCAAGGTGGCGGTGTCCGGTCCTTCACGGCCAGCCAGGAAGTGTTCATGCGGAACGAATCTGTGGATGAGATGAAGCGCAACTGCACCGAGGAGGAAGCCCCCTACGACCACGGCCACGGCAGTTGCCTTGCTGGCATACAGGAGTTCGCCGTAACCGATGGCGGGCAGTAGCAGCGAGAAGAAGGTTGCGGCAAGCATGACTCCCGCCGCGGAACTGAGAAGCACGTCCTCGGTCCGGTCCGAGAGCCGCCGCACCAGGAAAATCGCGGATGCGCCGACGCCGGTGCAGAGGCCGGCCAGAAGGCTCCCAACGAAGCCCAGCCAGATGACGTTCGTTTCCAATTAACATGCTCCGCGCCGCCATCGCGGACCAGTTCACGCTTCGCTAACGTGAACCAGTAGCTGGCGCCATAGGAAGTACTTGTTCTAAAAGATACAGGATTCGTAGTACGAGGCGAGCCTGTCAGAGTACTGGTTCCATCACGAGAGTTCGCGGAATGTCCAGGTTCGATGATGAGACAGCTTTAAGCCGTACCGTGGCGAGTACGGCAACGCTGAAACTCGCAAATCTGCATTCGCTGGATCCGTTCTATACTCCCCTGGAAGAACGCTTTGAGCGCATCACACGGCTCGCGAGGCGCGCACTGAACGTACCCATCGCGGCAATCACGGTCGTACACGGGGACCGGCAGTGGTTCAAGTCCGTTTCAGGCTGGCAGGTCACGGAGCTACCGATGAGTAAGAGCCTTTGTGCGGAGGTGATCCGCGAGGGCAGGCAAATGGTGGTTCCGGACACGCTTGAAGATCTCTACATGATGAGCAGTCCCGTGGTCTGCAAGGCTCCGAAAATCAGGTTCTACGCCGGTTTCCCGATTCGGGATTCCGAAGGCAAAACGATCGGCACGTTCTGCGTCATGGACCTGAAACCGCGAAAACCCGATCCCGATTTCGCCGCCACGCTCACCGATTTGGGTGACATGGCGCAAAGGGAGCTGTTTTCTGTCGAGTTGAGCAACGCGCAGTCGGCGATGGTCACCAAGCTCGGCGAAGCACGTCGGCAGGCTATGTTTGATCCCCTGACCCGGCTTTGGAACCGACGCGGCGCCACCGATCTCCTGAGCTCGGCGCTGATGGAAGCACAGAAGCACAACCACTCCCTCGGCATCTGCCTCGCCGACATCGACAACTTCAAGCAGGTCAACGACCAGTTCGGGCACCAGGTGGGCGACCAGGTGCTGCGCCGCGTGGCCGGCTCAATCGTCGCCTCGGTGCGCCCGCAGGATATCGTTTGCCGCTGGGGTGGAGAGGAATTCCTCGTCATCGTCCAAGACATTGACGAAAAAGGCTGCAGGGCCCTCGGCGAGCGCATCTGCGAGGGTATGCGCTCGCTGCCCATACGTACACGAGGTGGTTCCGTGCCGGCTAGCATCAGCATCGGCGTTGCGATGCGCAATCGCGGCGACTCCGTATCGCCGGAGCAGTTGGTCGCACTTGCCGATGCCGCTCTCTACCAGAGCAAGCGCGAGGGGCGCGACCGCGTTACCGTTGCGGGTACGAAACCGGGAGCCTGATTATTTTCGGTGGAGACACCGGCGCATGCCTGCGCAAGGCGGATACGAGTGAGGGTAAGAACCCGCCACTGCGGGCGAATTCGCTCAAGCGGATTCGCACTTGCTCGCAAAACTCCTACAGCAGGCCCTCCAGGCCGTCCAGATCATTGATCACCCTCCACCGGCCACCCGAGTTTTCCACCCGCGCCTGCCACGTGCTGAGCCTCGAGAGGTACTCGCGCGGATCTACGTTATCGGAGCGCAGCTTCGTCACGTTCAATGCGATCACTTCGAAGCCGTCGAGGTCGAAGGGAATATCGTTACGAACGTATCCGTCCTGCAGGTCTTCCTTCAGATCCGAGAAGATCAGGATCGCTTTCCTGCCCGAGCCTTTCTCATTCAGGAACTCGACCGCTTGCAACAATCCGCCTGTGATATCGGTGTAGGGCGAGGATTCGGTATCGCTGACGAATGTACTGATCTGCTCCGCGAACAGGCGCTTTTGCCGGTTGATCGTGCTGGGGCGGTCGTCGAAGGAGGTCTTGGCCACGATGTCCTTCTCGCTGAAGCTGCCGGTGTCTATGCGAGCCACGGCGAATGTGTCCGCCGCGTCCAGCCTGGACAGCGTGTAGCGGATGATTTGTTCCGCCTTTTGCAGCTCTTCCCGATATGTACCGGATGTGTCGAGCAGCATGTATACGCCGGTGTTGCCCGGGGTCGGTTGGGTGCAGCCGAGCAGCACGACGGCTGCCAGCGCGCCAAGAAGTTTTCTCACGTCCGCGCCTCCCGCAATGAGCCGCTCCTGGATTTCGATCCGAGATCGCCGTAGCGCGACTCGAGCCACAGTGGCACGAACAGCGGCAGGTCATACAGTTGCTCGACCAGCGAGCCGAGATAACGGCAGGCGTTCCCCAGTACACGCAGCAGCAGCGCCGTGAGCCGAAGTAAGCCTATGCCGGCGAGGCCAAGCACGGTTCGCAGCGAATGGACGAAGGTCTCAAGGGGAATCGCGACGAACGTCAGCGCGAAAGGCAGGATGAATCCCATGCCCATCTGCGCGGCCGTCGTAATCCAGAGGTACTGGCCGGTAAGGCCGTCGCTCACGTCGCCGCGCAATAGCGCACTGGTCGCGAGTTCGTCGTGCAGCAGCACCTCGCGCATATAGGCCAGCCCCGCTTCGACTGTTGCCAGCATCAGCAGGATCGTGAAAGTGATCCAGATCATACGCACCCGGACCTTGTCTGGCAGCGCGCCGATGACCGGAAACAGCCGCGTGATCCGAAGCGATTCCATCAGGAACAGTCCCATCGAAATCTCGACCATGATGATCACGAGTGCCGCAATGTCGGCGGTGCGGAAGCCTCCGATCAGGCTGGTGCCTCCCACCATTTCAGCCATGGGCCGGGCAATCAGGGAGAAGTTGATCGTCGCACCGCCCGCGGCAACCATGAGGACGAGTGCCGACACGAAGAAGTACACCAGCGATGAGGACGACAGCACGGACACAGAGCGGTCGTGGCCGCTGATGATGTCCTCGTAATCCTTCATGTGGCGATCGATGGTGACGGAGCGGCTCAGCAGGCTGTCGACGTTCTTGCCGACCTGCCCCAGCGTCTGCTGGATCTGGCGCCATTCGGGACGCATCTTCCTGAGGTAGGCATGACGGTCCGCACTGGCCTCGCGATACGCAACCATTGCCTCCTGGTGCGCCTTGACCAGCGAGCGGTGTATGTCAGTCAGCACGTTTCCAATGCCGACCCTGCCTTCACGGGAATCAATTTTCGCAACAGCTTCGACGGCTTTCACCCACCCCGGTGGGTCCGGCGGCACGTCGACTGCCGCCTGGTGATCCGTCTCGATGCGATTGATCGACTCGCTCAACGCGCGATGCAGCGTGGAGTAGTTTGCAAGATCCTTGCGTACGGTTTCGTTTACACGATCAAACTCACGCTCGACGATTCTTTCCTTCGCTTCGCGCCCGGCAGCAAGCAAGACCTCTCGATTGCGTTGTGCGAGTCCCGCTTCCGCCTTCCTTACGCCCATAGAGGCGAGCCTCAACGTGCGATGCAGCGCCAGGGCCGCCGCACGAATCGCCTTGTGCGCAGTCGGCCGCGCGAAATATAGCGATGTCACGACGAGCACTATCCACAGAAGTGCCGACAGTAAAGGCCATGGGGTGATGTTCAATAAAAAGGTCATGCTGGTAACCCCGCTGTCGTAGTTAAAAACCGTAGACCGGTGGCTTTGCGACGCTTCCTTTCGGAAGGTGTGCCTTTATCAAGCGCCTGCTAGCGTTTCATAGCGCAATTCAACCTGTCAACAACAAAAGGTGTCGCCCATCTGCGGCAGCACGTCGAACGGCTCCTGGTTGTACATAATATCGGCGTGATCCGCTCAATCCGTCTCGCGAGGGTTAATCTGAGACACATACCCGGACCCTGAAGCAAGCACTTGGGTAAGTTCTTCAATCGGCCGAAGGGCGCAGCTGCTTGTCGCGATGCCACAGGAAACCGGACTGTCGAGCGCCTCATCGTGCAAACGACGAAACGGGCGCCTGCGACAGTCGCCCGTGCGCTTCCTTCTTCTGTGCCTCGTAACTGCGATGGCCGGTTGCGCGGGGATACCTTCCGTCGAGGAACCTCCCGATGTGTCGATTCCGGAGGCCGAACCCGCCCCGCAACCGGAGACCACTGTTCCGGAGCAGCCTGAACCGCCGCCCGCGCAGGAACCGGAACCGCCGCCGAAGGAGGCATCGAAGCAATTCGATGCGAAGGCTGCAATCGTGCTGAGCGGACGTTCGCTGTCGTTCGACCGGGTGGCGCAGGAACTCGGCCAGATCCTCGACCGGCCGCTGGTCTACGACCTGTCCGACAAGAGCCAGTCGCCCGAGGAGGCGTTCGCCGGCGTCGCGGAATCGGGGGCAGCGATCGTGATCGCCATCGGTCACTCTGCGGCCCAGGCGGCCATGACGTGGTCCACCCTGCCGGTGGTCTATTGCCAGGTCTTCAACTTCAAGCCGGGGAAAGGTGTCAGGGTGCCTGTCAAAGGTGTCGCGGCAATCCCGCCGTTGTCGCTCCAGGTCCAGGAATGGCTCAAGGCCGATCCCGAACTACGCCGTATCGGCGCGATTCTCGGAGACGGTCACGAGTCACTGATAGCGGAAGCGGAAGCCGCGACGGCCATGAACGAACTCGCATTTCAGTACCAGGTCGCGGCCTCCGATCGCGAGACGCTTTACCTTTTCAAGCGGATGGCGCCCGATATCGATGGGTTCTGGCTGTTTCCCGACAATAGAATCCTGAGCATTCCTGTCCTGAGGATGATGGTCGACGTCGCCGACCGCCACGGCGTACGTATCGCAGTGTTCAACGAAGCCTTGCTGGAACTCGGGGTTGCGCTGAGCACCGCCGCCGACGAATCCGATATCGCCGAAATGGCGGTGTCGGTGGCGCAGCAGGTAGTGGAGGGCAACGGTGATTCTGTGCCGGACCTGACTCCGCTGCGCAACCTGAACGTCCGCGAATCCGATCGGTCGAGTAATGCCGCGAGAACCCTCGCCATCGGCAGCCATACCCGTGCCCCGAACGGCCGCTTATGACTGCGACCGCCCCACTTCCGGAGCAAAACCGCGCAAGGCTGGCGGCGCGACGGAAGTCAAACCGCCGCGGCAAGCGCCTGCTGATCAACGAGATCCTGTCCCTTCAGCTCATGATCACAGCGGTAGTCGGCGCCCTCGCAATCGGCGGCCTCTACTGGGGCGGGCAGTGGGTGCTGCAGGATAACTACGGCCGCTGGGCGCTGCAGTGGACCGGCGAGTTGAACGAACTCGGGGCGCCCCTTTACCTGCAGCGCGACGCCGAGGTGATTCCGCGCCTGGAGAGCTTCGTGGGACGTTATCCGGAGATTGACAGGGTCACCTATTACTACGAAGACGGCAGCCCGTTCTACTCCATCGATAGCGGCCTTTACCACAGCGTACCGGCTGAGCCGGTCTCTTATGCCTTGCTCGCTCGCTTATCCGACCTGGTCGGTGCGAACGAACCTTACCTCGTGAACAGCAACGTCTTCAGCGCCCACACGTTCGAGATTCTCGCCCCGATCTGGACTGAATCTATCGGCGGCGAAGGCCTTTTCGGATTCGATCCGACCGCGGGTGACGTGCCGAGTACCAGGAGTCTCGCCGGCTTCGTCCGCCTCGAGTTGGACTTTGGTTTCTTCCACGCAAGGCTTTTGACAAATATCAAGGTCGCAACCAGTGTGCTGCTGCTGCTGTTGATCGTGTCCGGCCTGATCGGACGTCGGCGCCTGCTGAGCGCGCTGACGCCCATTGCCGATCTGCAAAGGCCAATCGCCGAACTGGCGAAAGGCAACCTGTCGGTAGAGTTCAAGCCCGCCAAGCACCGGGAAATATCCGATATTGTGGAGGCCCTTGCATCGACAGCCTCGGCGCTTGGCGAACGCAACGAAAAGCTTTCCCGGCTGGCGAACCATGACGTTCTGACGGGTCTCTTCAACCGGCGCCGGTTCGTTGAAGAGTTGCGCAGGGAAGTACGGAATGTCGCGCGCGAGAGCACCAGGGCCGCGCTGCTGTTCATCGACCTCGACCAGTTCAAGTACGTCAATGACACCTGTGGTCATCCCGCGGGCGACCGGCTGATCAGGAAGGTCGCGGACCAGCTACAGAGCTGCGTCGGCGACATCGGAACGGTCGGCAGGTTCGGGGGAGATGAGTTTACGGTGCTTGCTACCGGCGTTTCGAAACCGGCGGCACAGGCGCTAGCGGAGTCGATCCTGGAAGACCTGCGCAAGGTTGCGCACGTCGAGGACGACAACATCTTCCATGTGCATTGCAGCATCGGTATCACGATGATCGATTCCGACCGCTTCGATCATGACGATCTGATATCACAGGCGGATATTGCCTGTCGGGAGGCGAAAGCCTCGGGACGGAACCGGCTTGCCTTCCACAGCATGTCCGAACGGGACGTTGAGCAGATGGCGGCTGACGTCAACTGGATCAGCAAGCTGAGAGAGGCCATCGACAATAACCTCCTCATGCTGCGCTACCAGCCCATCGTATGCATAGCCACGGGTGAAACAACGCACCACGAGGTACTGTTACGGATGAAGGCCGACAACGGTGACCTGGTTTCGCCTGACGCATTCCTCCCGGCTGCGGTCCGTTTCGGGCTGATGGCGGAAATAGACACATGGCTCATCGAAACGGCGATAGCCGAGCTTGCAAGATACCGGCAGGACGCGCCGGACCTTCGCTTCGCGCTGAATCTTTCCGCCAACGCGTTCGAAGCGGAGAACCTCACCGCATTCGTCATGTCGCAGCTGGCGCGACAGGGCGTTCCTGCGGACTGTGTGACCTTCGAGATTACCGAGAGTCTCGCGATGCGGCACCTGAACCACGTTGAGAAGCAGATAGCAGGGTTGCGTGAGATCGGCTGCCAGGTCTCCCTAGACGACTTCGGTACCGGATACAGTTCCTTCAGTTACCTGCAAAAACTGCCGGTGGACTACATCAAGATAGACGGCAGCTTCATCAGGGACCTGGTACGCAACCCGGTGGACCAGAAAATGGTGAAGATGATCGGTGAAATCGGCAGGGCCGCCGGCATGAAAACCATCGCCGAATACGTACAGCCAGGCGCGGCCTTCACACTGCTCGGGCGTCTGGGTATCGATTTTGCGCAGGGCTTCCACATCGGACGGCCGACTGCTACGCCGATCCGCAAGACGATGCCTGTGCCGATCGAGTCGCACCAGAAGCAGAAGCGGAAAAGCCAGCGGAAACGCAATACCTCCTGACGAACCGGCTCACCGTTGACGCTCATCCGCTGACTCGTTTCTCCCCGCTAATCCTGCGGCTTTTTGTAATTTTTTCCTTGTTGCAACCGTGGTGACAGCTGCGGAGGGCTCAAGTGAACGATGGCCCGCGGGACCGGCTGCTGCAACCGTTCATTCCGGCGATGCCGGAGCTGCGTGGAATGGAGCGCTGGCTCCGGCAGTCACTTTATTCAAGGCAACGCTTGTGGGAAGAAGCGCCGCAGTATCCGTATGGAACCCTCTGGCACACTTGTTGCATCGCGATGCACAGCAGGTTTACGCGCTCATAGTGCGTGAAAGGCATCGAGGAACAACACATGAGGGTGGAGAGGACGGGTTGAGCACTTTCGCCCGTGGCAGAAGTAGCAAGGTCACAAGCCGCTTTGGGTGGCGAACGCGCGATGACGTTCTCCATCGTTGCTTTCGATAGCGCAAGCGGTGCCTGCGGATCGGCGGTAGCCAGCTACTCGCTGGCCGTCGGCGGAACCGTCAGCTACTCCCGCATCGGGGTCGGCGTAATCAACACTCAACACTACGCCCACCTGACGCTGGGCCAGCGGGTGCTGGACAAGATGGACGCAGGAAGCCCTCCGCACGAGGCGCTGACCCAGGCGCTGGAAAAGGATCCGGATGCAGATTCCCGGCAGCTGATAGCCATCGACGCCAAAGGGAGAAAAAGCGGATGGACAGGCAAGGACTGCGCTGAGACGAGTCGTCATATTTTTGGGTCCGGTTGCGTGGCCGCCGGCAATTACCTGGCCACCGAGGAAGTTGTGGAAAGTATGGTCGAAGTCTTCGAACAGTCTACCGAAGAGCTGCTTCACGATCGTCTCCTCGAAGCTTTGAAGGCCGGAGACCTCAAGGGAGGAGACCGGCGTGGCCGCAAGGCTGCAGCCTTGAGCGTAGTACCTGCGAAAGGCGACATCGTTAGCGTAAACGTCGACCTCCGCGTGGATGCCCATGAAGATCCCATAGGGGAACTCGCCAGGCTGCGCGAACTGTTCAGGCTCGAGTTCAGGCAATGACAGCAGGCTCTGAGAATGTTGCGCCGCGTCGCTACAAGGGGCGGCCCGATGCAGAGCATGAGTAACTGAAGGAGCGATGTTCGTGCCGCATGCACTCATAGTCGACAACGATGTCGAAAATTCACAAACGCTGTCGCAAGTGTTCCGGGAGTGCGGGTATTTGCCTGAGACCGCCGAGAGCCTGCCGCAGGCAAGGGAGGCTCTGCTCCGCCATACGCCCGAGATCGCGATCCTGAATGAGCAGCTTGCCGGTGATGACACCCTGGGTTTGCTCGAATCGATAAACCTTACGCCGGTAACGGAAATCTACCTGATGAGCGACCAGCCAAATCCAAGGATAACGCCACGTGCGATACGCATCGGTGCTTCCGATTTCTTTCGCAAGCCGGTCAACAAGGACCGGCTTGCGCGCAATCTGCGGGATCTTTCGACGGAGCTGTCTTCCACCGCACCGGCGGCCAGCACACCCTCGCCGCGTGGCGATGTGCTGGTTGGCGAATCCAAGGCCATGCAGCGCTTGTACCGGTTGCTGCGTAAATGCGCGCCGGGCGACGCCAGCATCTTTCTCGCAGGTGAAAGTGGCTCCGGGAAAGAACTGGTGGCGCGCACTATTCACCAACTGAGCGACCGTGCGGGCAATGACTTCGTTTCCCTGAACTGCAGCGCCCTGTCTCCGGGACTTCTCGAAAGCGAATTGTTCGGGCACAAGAAGGGCAGTTTCACGGGAGCGACGCGCGATCACCGCGGTTACTTCCAGCGCGCCTCGGGGGGCACGCTGTTCCTCGATGAGATCACCGAAATGAACGCCGGGCTGCAGGCGAAGCTGCTCAGGGTGTTGGAGTCCAACGAGATCAGGCCTGTCGGAGGCGAGCAGGACATCGCAGTCGACGCGCGCATCATCACCGCGACTAATATCGATCCGGAAGAGGCCGTGGGGCGCGGCCGCCTGCGTGAAGACCTTTACTATCGTCTCGCGCAGTTTCCTATACGCGTACCCGCACTGCGCGAACGCGACGATGACGTTCTGCTGCTGGCAGATCATTTCCTGAAAGAACAGAATGCCACAACAGGCCAGAACAAGACCTTCAGCAGCCGCGCGCGAAAGGCGCTGCAGGCCTATGACTGGCCGGGCAACGTGCTGGAACTCAAGACCGCCGTGCTGCACAGCCATCTCCTGGCGGGCAGCGAGATCAAGATGGAAGACCTTCCAGGAAGGGTTTCCTTCTCGAACCCCGGCGACGGCGACTTTATCCGCCTTTACGTGGGTACGCCGCTCGCGGAGATCGAGCGACGGACGATTCTGTCGACGCTGGAACATTACGACGGCGACAAGAAGAAAACAGCCGAGGTTCTGGGCGTTAGCTTGAAGACTCTTTATAACAGGCTGAAACAGTACAAGAGTGCATGACGCGGCGGTCTTTACCAGGAGCTGCGCATGGCTGAAATCAAGAGCATTCTCGCAGATGTGAATCCCGACCGCCGGATCGAGAGAGGCGCGGGCCTGCTCGCTATAGACCGGGCCAGGCAGCTTGCTATAGCAAGCGGAGCTTCGGTCGACCTGTTCGTGTGCGATTCCGCCGGATCGTTGGCCGATGGCGTGCTCTTCGACAACGAGAGCGTTGCCAGAGCGCGCATTGAATACATGCAGGAGTTGCAGAACTGGCTGGAGTCGCAGGCAGCCCCGCTTCGCGAGGAGGGTGGACAGGTGACCTGCCATGTCGAGTGGCATTCTCCGCGCTATGAGGCGATTCTCGAGAAGGCGAGGGAGGTCGGCGCCGACCTCATCGTCCGCTCGGCAAGAAGGCACGGGAGGATTGACCGGCTGTTTTTCGGCGCAACGGACTGGGAGTTGATCCGGCGGGCTCCGCAGCTCCTGTGGCTTTGTAAAAAAGTACTGGATCCGCTGAGCAGCGGCCTTCGCATCATTGCGGCCGTCGATCCTTCCCATCCCGAGGAGAAAAAGGCGGGGCTCGACCGGAAGCTGGTCGAGGTGGCTGGCGACCTGGTAAACCTGTTCGGCGGATCGCTACACCTTTTCCATGCGTACCGGCCAGGAGCCATGGTTGCCCCTGTTGCCTCCGCAACTAATCAGGGTGCGGTGCCTGTCATGCGTCTCAGCAGTGAACTCGCCGGAGAACTCGAAAAGCATCGCAGGACCGAACTGCGGAGACTTGCCGAATCGGCGGGCATATCCAGCGACCATGTGCACCTGGTGTCGGGCAATACCAGCGAGGCGCTGGAAGAACTCGTGATGCAGCTGGAAATCGATGTTGTTGTCGCGGGCGCGGTATCGCGTGGACGTGTCGAAAGACTACTGATCGGCAGTACGGCTGAAGCAATCCTGGATGATGTCCATTGCGACGTCGTAGTGGTCAAGCCGGATCACTTCCCGGCAGAAGAGCGATAGGCGCCAGCGTCGGACAGTTTCTCGCGCTGCTAGTGACGTGCCGAGCGCGGCAGCTCGCTCTCGGACTTGGGGAAGTCCACCTTGCCATGCGCGTCACTGTCCTCAGCGGCCTCCCCCGCGGAAGTGAACATTGACATCAATCCGCCGGCGCCGGACCGGTCCCAGTACTCGACATAGGTTGGGACCACCTCGAGGAGCACGACCGTCGGATCGTCACGTCCTTCAGGAAACCAGGCATCGAACGACTCCTTCCATACTTCGTCCACTTTCTCCCGGTCACGCGTCGCGCGGACAGCGCCGGAGACGGAAAGGAACCTGGGGTCGTCCTGCATCGCGACGTTTACATCCGGATTCTCCGTAAGCTCCTCGAGTTTTGCGCTGTCAATGCTTGTCAGGAACCAGATGCGACCGTCATCGGTGCGGTCCACGATTTCCATTGGTCGGGATCGCAGCTCTCGCCCACGCTGCGTCACGAGCATCGCGGTATCGAAGGTCTTCAGGATATCTGTAAAGTGCTTCAGGTCTTCTTCATTCATGAGATTTTTCATCCCGGTGTATGGAGTGGATAGAGGAGTGCTGTGGACCCTGATAGTGCGTTCAGTGCCGCAATCTCCGCTGCAAGCGTCGTGCCAGTGCTCGTTGAATCGGCGGGAACACCTGGAGAAGGCCGTGGCACACAACTTGCAACTTCATGGCAATTGAAGGATTGCCATGCACGAGCCTTATCAGGAACTTGACGACCTTCCGCAGTCCCTGCGGAGAAAGCTGCCGGAGAACGCGCAGCGCATGTACCTTGCGGTATATCGCAGGGTATGGGAGACCACTGCGATGAGCGGCGAGAGAGCGGACTCCGAGTTGGACGAAACCGCTCACGAAGCGGCAATGCTGGAGGTGCAGCGCAGGTTCGAAAAGAATGACCAGGGCAACTGGGTGCAGGTGCCGGTGGATGAAAGCATTGACCGCGACAAGCTGGAGGGAGGCGTGCCGGACGCCGATCTCGAATGACCTTCTTCGTTGCTTGAGGTTCTGGCGAACCGGAATTCCGCGAGCCCTTGTCAGTCGGAAAGCGGTACCTGGTAACAATTACATAAACGTTGAAAAAACTGCTGTTACACCGCGAGAACCGCAAGTCGGCAAGCACAGGAGAATTTGTCAGTGAACTATGTAAAACTGTTCGGCATCCTGATCCTGGCAGGCGCAGCCAGCGGTACCGGGAGCCTCGCGCAGGAGGACGCGGCTGAGACGGAGGAGCGCGATCTCGAAGCAAGGCACTGCGTCCGCATCAACGATATAGATGACATCGTTATCGTTGATGCCGATACCCTCATCTTTCGCATGCGCGGCAATACCGTCTACCGGAACGACCTTCCTCACCGATGTCCCGGACTGCGAAGGAACGATACCTTGATGTACCGCTCGTCGGTGGGCAGCCTGTGCAGCGTCGATATGGTAACGGTGCTCCAGGACTGGGGTTTCGGTTTCGCTCCCGGAGCTTCCTGCGGGCTAGGCATGTTCCACCCGATCACCGAGCAGATTGCCGATGAAATGCTGCGAGCCGAAGAGGACTAGCGCACCGCGTCGCACGTAATCTGGTCAGAATATGAAGCGATCCCAGCTTCCGTAGCTGTGGCGTACACTGCCACGCGGCAGGGCAAAAAGGATCAACAACAAGCCGGCTATTACGCTCGCGATATCGGCCAGCAAACTGCCGCCATCGAGTATCCACGGAACGACTATCAACGCAGCGCCGAACAACACGTTGAGATAGCGTGCGGCGCGTCCAATTTCGGCCAGTGCCGCCACGGACACCGTTACTACCAGTGCGCCGATGAGGTGGTCGCTGTTGGCCATAGCGCCCTCGGTGCCAAAGACCAACCGGGTGCCCATGAGCCATATCCCGATGGCAATGCTGGCTGCCAGAGTCCAGGGAAGATTCACGCCTCCTCCCCACATCTCGCGGTTGATCTCCCGCGGGGACTGCTCGAAACTGTCCTGAGGCTCTTCCTTGCCGCCAGCCGCGGTGTCCCCGTGCAAAAGCACCGGCCACAGCGGTTGTCCTTGCCTGCGCCGCTGGCCGAGGAACTGGCAGGTAGCGACGAGTTCATCCAGCGAGTACGGAATCTGCACCACCATGGCCGCTGCGCCGAGAAGGCAGAGCGTGCACCAGGTTCCGATGGCGATGGGCTGGATGATTATGAAAAAGATACTGACGACACCGAGCGGTACGATCATGAACCCGAATAGCAGCACCATCCATGGCATCGTCCGCCAGCGACGCCGGCTTCCGATAAGCCCGGTGAGGATCTCCAGCATATAAGTCACGGCCCCGACTCCGGCATCCGGCACCGGCCATGCCCGCGACAGATCCGAGGTGATGATGCGCTCCGTGCCGTCGCCGAAGAACGGGTCCCAGGCCTCACCGATGTGCCCGAGCTGGTAGGCCGTCAGGTATCGCGAGAAGTAGAGCCCGACGAACGCCAGCGCGATGATCGGCAGGCGCTGCGTCCAGGATGATGGGGAGTACTCCCAGCCCGGCGGCACGTCCGGTCCTGTGAGTCGGGCAATCATGCTGACGCCGATCGGTGGCCTCGTCACCATGGCGAACGCAATGATGAGCGCCCCGACCAGCGTGGCATTCAGGTAGGCGGCCGCCGTGGGTGCCCAGAACAACAAGGGAGCGAACAGGAGATAGACGCCGATAGCGCCGTTTACCAGCCGCGCCCACGCCATCCGCCACGACAGGGATAAGGCGCCGAACAGCATCACCATGACGCCGCAGGCGATGTCGCTGGCGGCGAGAGCGGCCGACTGGTAGCCGAGCGTTGGGGGGGCCGTGATGAGCCATCCGCCGAGCGCAATCGTCAGGAAGTGTGCCCAGAGATTGTCGCGGTGCTCGCGGCGTTTAAGTTGCGTGTGTTGTTGGCGGAGGTTCTCGATTTCGGCGTCGTCGATCTCATCGCTCATGAGCCATACGGGGAGTGCCAGCTTGTTGCGTCGATACCATTCCTCCGGGTCGCGCTTCAGCATGTCGACCATCAGCGGGAGTTCGTCGCGCAGGGAGTGACGCGGCGCCCAGCCGAGATTGTCGCGGGCAAGGCTGGTATCGAGTTCGTAGTGGTCGTCCGCCATGGAGATCATAAAGGGCTTGATGAACGGCTCGTTGCCCTGGTCTATGGCATCCGGGATAACTTTCTCGCCCTTTTCCTGGAGCCATGCGCCCACCCGGGCGACCGGTTTCGGAATCGATTTCGTCAGCCAGTTCTCGCCATGGATGAGCCGCGCAAGTTCGCTCTGCAATTCCTGGTAGCTAAGCACGCCTTGCTCACCGATCAGGAGAGCGGGAGTCTCCTCAAGGCGAGAACGACGGCGGACGGCAAGGCAAATGGCGTCCACCACGTCGTCCCGGTGTACGAACGACTGTCCGGTCGTGACGTCGCCCGCAAACAGGTGGCCCTGCAAGCGCCGCTCGTAGATCCGTTGCATCTGGTGCGCAAGCGTCGGCACCTTGCAGTTCTCGTCGTAGACGCCCGCGATGCGAAGCATCGTGTACGGGATGCCGCCGTGGTGACGCTCAATAATCCTTTCAGTCTCTAGTTTCGACTGCGGGTATTTCCACGCCGGCCCGAGAGGCGAATCTTCGGTGACAGGAATACCGGGCTCAGTCGGTTCGTGGACCAGCATCGTGCTCGAGTAGAGCAACTGTTCGACCTCGAAACCCTGCAGCCCGTCGAGCAGGCGGCGCGTGCCATCAACGTTGACCTCCTGGTACAGGGGGTTGTCCTCACCCGAGAAATCGAAGTAGGCGGCAAGATGAACAACAGAGGCAAGGTGCTTGCCGAAACGCTCACGGATCTTCCGGAGGGCAGAGTCGACGGACTCGTCGGAACTCAGGTCCACCGGGAAATTCCGTTCGTCCTCTTCGCAGTCGAGGTCCATTCCGACTACGCAGAATTCGTCTTCCAGCGCTGACGCGACCCTGGACCCGATCCCCCCGGCAATGCCGGTAATGATCACTACCTCGCGTTGGCTACTCATTGGGAAAAGCGGGTGCGAAGCGTCTTTGGCATCAGTTCTCGCCGGATGGAAGGTCAATTTATTCCTTATGGATGAGGCGGTTGCAAATTCTGTGCCACGGAAAAAGCGTCCCGGGTGCGTCGCTGCAGCCGGATGCGGCACCGACGGATGCCATGACGCAGCTGACGCTGCCGTGCCCCGCCGATGGCCCGCTTCTTGCACTCGTGCTTGCACCGGTAGTTATACGACCACGGTGTTCAGTTCTGGCGAGGCTTATGAAAAGCGGTCAATTATTGGTCATGGATTTTGGCTCCATTCCGCATCCCAACCTGGTACGGCGGGCGCGGGAAGTGGCCGGGGCATTGCAGGAGGAACTCTACATCTGCTGCATGTTCGATGAGGCAGAGCTGCCGCCGGCGCTGCCAGGACGGCGGGAGCGGGTCCGCAGGGTGCGGCAGAAGCTCATCGAACGTTGCCGAAGGTCGCTCGACAAGCTGCTGAAGGACCTTGCTGCCGCCGGCGTGTCTGCAAGCGGCGAGGTGAGGGCATCGTCATCGGTGGAGGAAGATGCACTCGAAGTAGTGCAGAGGATATCGCCATCGCTGGTACTGATTCGCCGCAACAACCACTCCCGGTTCGAGGAAATGACCCTGACCGGTCATGACTTTTCGATGATCCGCTCGTGTCCCGCTCCGGTCTGGGTTGTCAACCCGCAACACAAGAGCGGCGACAAGATCGTTGGAGCTATCGAGCGGCCAAGTGCTGACGGTGGCGCCGTCGATTCGCTGGACGCGCGAATTCTCGACCATGCCGCGAAGCTCGCACGAAAGCTCGGCAAGGAGCCGCACGCCTTGCATACGTTCGGCGAGGCAGGTCTGCCCCAGGCAGTCGAACCCGCGGCGCCCGATCCCGAGGACGACATGGGCACCAGTCGTTACGATCGCCGCATGGGCCGCGTTTTCGATATGGCGGCAGCGCACGGATTGCCGCGGGAGCGCATCCACATTCACGAAGGCAAGCTGGTCGAAACGCTGGAGGAAATGTCGGAGCCGATGAATGCCGACCTGATCGTTCTCGGCGCCCGGCGGGGCGGACGATTGAGCCGGATGTTCTCCGGCAGCGCTGCAGAGCGTGTCGTTCAACGCGTCAGGGCGGATGTTCTGGTCTTGAAGAGTGGCGGGCCGCGGGCGGCGGAGGAAGGTCAACCTCTCCACTAAGACGTGGTGGGCTCATCCAAGGCATTCCGGAAGCCGCCCGCGGCAGTCAGGTTCAGCTATTCAGCAAGCGATCCAGCTCGCCGATGTCGAGGACGGGCGAAGCATCCAGTGTAGCGGCGTCCAGCATCGCTGATACCCGCTCCAGCGCCGCGATGATCATCGCTTGCTCCCATTCGGCAAGCTTGAGGAATGCGACCTGGAAACGGTCCTGCAGCAGATCCGGTGAATCGGCAAGCGCCTTACGCCCGGCCGCGGTCGCTTCAACCCATATGCGCCGCCGGTCCTCGGTATCACGCCTGCGCTTCACGAGACCGTGGCGCTCCAGCTTGTCTACCAGCGACGTGACCGTCGCCTGCGTCAGTCCCGCGGACTTTGCGACGGCGCTCGGCAGCACCTTGCTCTCGCGAGCGACGATCTGCAGGATGATGAACTGCGACGTCGTCAGCCCCGTCTGGCTGGCGAGGAGCCGCGAGTTCAACTCTGTCGCTCGCAAGATGCGGCGCAGCGCGATCAGCGCGCTATCGGAACGATTTTCCATCGGCGAATCCTTCGATGCTGCAGCCCGGGAGAAGAACACCACCGCGCAAACTCCTCTTTGTCGCAGATTCCGTCGCCGCTCGCCAGCAGTGAGCGCGCACGGGCTTCAATTTACTTCGGTATACTAAGCAACTTCCCGGAGATTTTTGAATGACAGGCCGCCACGCGGTTTAAATCCGGGCCTGAATTAGTTAGACTATCAAACTAATTATGCAAGTACCCAAAGAAGACAGCAAAGCGCCGCGGATCGGCGAGAAAGCGGCTTCGCGACAGGTATCGCTCAGGAGGCCTGCTTCCACGGACGGCTCGCGCATCTGGCGACTCGTTGCCGCCTGCCCGCCACTGGACCAGAACTCGATGTACTGCAACCTCCTGCAGTGCCGGGATTTCGCCGAAACGTCAGTGCTCGCGGAAATGGATGGCGAGGCTGTCGGTTGGGTTTCGGGCTACCGCCGTCCCGCCGACCCGTCGACGCTCTTTATCTGGCAGGTAGCGGTACACGAACGGGCTCGCGGCCTGGGATTGGCGCGAAGAATGTTGTTCGATTTACTCGAACGCCAGGAACTAGGTGACGTCGTTCGCATGCAGACGACGATAACGCCTGACAATCACGCGTCGCATGCCTTGTTCCGCTCGGTTGCCGAGCGGGCGAATGCTGCCCTTGAGGAGACTGCCTGCTTCGACGAGGAGCGGCACTTCGAGGGCCGGCACGCGAGCGAGCGGCTTATCACCATTAGCCCGCTGAATTCCAAGCGAAGTGCGCGCAGCGCCACGTAATCACATCTCACCACAGAGGAACACCATGTCTGAACAGAAAAGGGACAGCGAACCCGCCGTCGAGACTTTCGAGCTGCTCGAATCGCAGGTTCGAAGCTACGCACGAAACTTTCCCCGGATTTTCCACCGCGCCAGGGGCTCGTGGCTTTATACCCGCGATGGCACCGCATACCTCGACTTCCTGATGGGTTGCTCGACGCTCAACTACGGGCATAACCATCCGGAACTCAAGAAAGCACTGATCGAGTACATCAGCAGTGACGGCATTACACACAGCCTCGATATGTACAGCGAGAGCAAGGAAAGATTTCTTGCCGAGCTCCATGAAACGATCCTTAAGCCTCGCAAGCTGGACTACGTCGTGCAGTTTCCCGGTCCGACCGGCGCGAACGCCGTCGAGGCAGCACTGAAACTTGCGCGCAAGGTGACCGGGCGCCAGAACGTCATTGCATTCACCAACGGTTTTCACGGCGTCACCCTCGGGGCGCTAGCGACTACTGCCAACGGCTTCCATCGTAACGGTGCGGGCGTGGCTTTGAGCGGCGTCACGCGAATGCCTTTCGACGGCTACTTCGGACCATCGGTCGATACTGCAGCGTACCTGGACAAGATGCTCGAAGACGGATCCAGTGGTGTCGACGCTCCCGCCGCAGTGCTCGTGGAAACAGTCCAGGGCGAGGGCGGCCTGAACGTCGCCGACTACGATTGGCTCAGGAAGATTGCGGCGATTGCGCGCAAACACGGAGCGCTATTCATCGTCGACGATATCCAGGCCGGTACGGGTCGGACCGGGACGTTCTTCAGCTTTGAACCGGCGAAGGTAAAGCCCGACATCGTCACCATGGCCAAATCCATTTCCGGATACGGTCTGCCGCTGGCGCTCGTATTGATAGACAGGCAGTTCGACGAATGGCTACCGGGCGAACACAACGGCACCTTCCGCGGCAATTGCCATGCATTCGTTACGGCGCGTGCCGCACTCGAGCACTTCTGGCGCGACAGCGCTTTCGAGCAGTCGATATACGACAAAGGTCAGCTACTGAAGACGAAGCTTGATGATATCGCGCGCGCGAACGGCCTTGCCCGGACCGCCGTGAAGGGTCGTGGGATGATGCGCGGTCTTGAGATGCCTTCCGGCGAACTCGCAGGCCACGTGGTCAGGAAAGCATTCGCTGACGGACTGGTTATCGAAACGAGCGGCAGTGATGACGAAATCGTCAAGTGCCTCGCGGCGCTGACAATTTCCGACGAGGAGCTAGTACGCGGTCTCGACATCATGGCGCGTTCGGTAAGAGCCGTGCTCGACAAGGCCGACAGGGCAGCGGCGTAAGAGGGGTATACACATGATTGTTCGAAATCTTGATGATGCGAAGAAGAGCAGACGACTGGTCGAGACACCGGGCTGGAACAGCGTGCGCCTGTTGTTGAAGGAAGACGCGATGGGCTTCTCTTTCCACATCACAACCATTTACGAAGGCGCCGAGCTGCCGATGCACTACCGGAATCACCTGGAGTCCGTTTACTGTGTCGCAGGCGAGGGTTCGATCGAGAACCAGGAAACCGGCGAGACGTTTCCGATACGTCCCGGCGTCATGTACGCGCTCGACAAGCACGACCCGCACATACTTCGCGCTACTTCGGAAATGACGATGGCCTGCGTCTTCAACCCGCCACTCAACGGGCTGGAAGTCCACGACGAAAGCGGCGCTTACCCGCTACAGGCGGAGGCGGTATGAGCCAGGTCGCAGCGAACAGGATTGCAGGGAAACCGCGGGAAGACGCATATCCGTCCCGGCAAGCGACGGAGGCGCAGGTACTTCCGCGCCTCGACGACGTGGTGCATGGAAGCTGGACTCCTGACGCGCCGCTTTCCAAGGAGGATACGCAGTCATTCGAGCAAGACGGTTTCCTGGTACTGCGGGATATTTTTGACGCCGGTGAAGTCGAGACCCTTTGCAGCGCGGCTGCGAGATTGCGTGGCGCAGGACAGAGCGCGCTGGAACCGGAAACGCTGATCAGTGAGCCGGGCTCCGGCCATGTGCGCTCGGTTTTTCGCATACACGAACAGGACCGGACGTTCGCGCGGCTTGCCGCCGACGCCCGACTCGCGGAAGTTGCGCGGTTCCTGCTGAACGACGACATCTATATTCACCAGTCACGCATGAACTACAAGCCGGGGTTCCGCGGGAAGGAATTCTACTGGCACTCCGACTTCGAGACATGGCACGTCGAGGACGGCATGCCGCGGATGCGGGCGTTGTCGATGACCGTGTTGCTGACCGAGAACACACCGCACAACGGGCCCCTCATGCTCTTACCGGGCTCACACCGGCACTATGTCACCTGCATTGGCGAGACTCCGGATAACCACTACAGGAGTTCTCTCAAGCAACAGGAGTATGGCGTACCGGACGACGAGTCGCTGGCCTGGCTGGCAGCCGAGGGCGGCATCGCTGCGCCCACCGGCCCCGCAGGTACCGTCATCATTTTCGACTGCAATACCATGCACGGTTCGGCCAGCAACATCACGCCGCTTCCCCGGAGCAATGCGTTCATCGTCTACAACGCTGTATCAAACCGCCTCGAGGCGCCTTTCGGGCCCGCAACCCCTCGCCCCGAGTTCATTGCATCCCGAATGCACGTGGCGCCAGTGCAGCCGGTAACGGGCCCGCTGATGCGGAGCGCAGCGTGACCCGGGAAGGCAAACAGGAAAACGTGCAGCAGAGCGCGAGGCACACGGTCGAGAAGATCGGTGGCACCTCGATGTCGGATGCCGATTCCGTGCTCGGCAACATATTCCTGGGCCGGCGCACCGGCGCCGAGCTCTATAACCGGATCTTCGTCGTGTCCGCCTACAGTGGCATCACCGATAAGCTGCTGGAGGACAAGAAGACGGGCGAGCCCGGCGTGCATGCATTGTTCGCAGGGTCGGAATCGGAATGGGCCTGGGGCGATGCCATCAGCGAAGTGAGCAGCGACATGCGCGCCATCAACGCCCGTATGTTCGGGGATCACCCCGACCGGCAAATCGCCGACCGATTCGTGCGGGAACGCATCGAGGGCGTCAGGAGTTGCCTCATCGACCTGCATCGCCTCTGCTCGTACGGTCATTTCAGCCTGAGCGAGCATCTCGATACGGTTCGGGAAATGCTTGCAGCGGTCGGGGAAGCACACAGCGCGCATAACTCGACGCTGCTGCTGAAAGAGCACAACGTGAACGCGGTTTTTGTCGACCTTACCGGCTGGCGGGAAGAGGCGAACCTTAGCCTGGACAACCGCATTGGCAAAGCCCTGAGCGATATCGACCTTTCAACCACGCTGCCAGTCCTCACCGGCTATGCCCATAGTCGGGCCGGCACGATCCAGAGCTACGGCCGCGGCTACAGCGAAGTCACGCTGTCGCGGGTCGCGGTACTCACCCGCGCCTGCGAAGCGGTCATCCACAAGGAATTCCACCTCTCGAGTGGCGACCCGAAGCTGATCGGGCGGGAACGCGTGCGCAAGATCGAGCGGACCAACTACGACGTCGCGGACCAGCTTTCCAACATGGGGATGGAGGCGATTCACCCTCGCGCCGCCAAGGGACTGCGCCAGGCGAACATTCCCCTCCGCATTCGCAATACCTTCGATCCGGACGACAACGGCTCACAGATAACGAGCGACTACGTCTCGGGTGTTCCCCAGGCTGAAATCATTACCGGCATGCGCAGCGTCATTGCGCTGGAATTTTTCGAGCAGGACATGGTGGGAGTCAAAGGTTATGACGCGGCGATCCTCGAGACGCTGAAGCGGCATAGCGTGCGGGTAGTCACGAAAACCTCGAACGCCAACACGATCGTCCACTACCTCGCCGGCTCCCTCAAGGCCGTACATCGCGTGGTGAGCGACCTGCGCGAAAACTTCGGCTCTGCGCGTGTGACGACGCGCAAAGTAGCTATCGTATCCGCGATCGGCAGCGACCTGGACGTAACAGGCCTTACGGCCCTCGCCGTGGGGGCGCTCGCAAAGGCAGGCGTGGAAGTGCTCGGCCTGCACCAGTTGATTCGCAACGTCGACATACTTTTCATCCTGGCGGAAGAAGACTACGACAAATCGATCATCGCCCTGCACGGGGCGCTGATTGAACAGGGTGGAAGGCAGTCGAGGCAGGTGGACGGAACGCGCGGAAGCAGGCCGCAGCGCGCTGCATGACGTGTAACCTGCGCGCCGGGCACCGGATTACAAGCGGATGATCGAAGCATCTTTCCTGGCGATCCTGCTGGCGTTCGTGGTGATCGGGCTTGCATCGGCGGCGCGAGCCAGGAAATCCAGGAACGACTATTACTTGGCAAGCCGCGCCGTCTCGCCGTGGCTCTGCGGCCTGTCAGCAGTCGCGACCAACAATTCCGGCTACATGTTCATCGGCGTGATCGGCTTTACGTACGCGACCGGCCTGTCTGCAGCCTGGCTGATGGTGGGCTGGATCCTGGGCGACTTTGTCGGGTCGCTCTTCATCCACAAGAAACTGAGGAAATCGACGGAGAGGACCGATGAAGCCTCATTCGCGGCCGTCGTCGCACGCTGGCACGGGGAGGAGTTCCGTGCCTGGCGAAGAATCGCCGCCATCGTCATGGTGGCTTTCCTGGGCGCCTACGCAGCCGCGCAAATCAGCGCCGGCGGCAAGGCGCTGCAGGGCGTTCTCGGATGGGAACCGGCCGTGGGTGCCGTCGTCGTCGCAGCGATGATCCTGGCCTACAGCGTCGCCGGCGGTATCCGGGCGTCGATCTGGACGGATGCGGCGCAGTCGATCGTGATGCTGGCGGCGATGACGCTTTTGTTCACGGTCGCCCTGCAGGGCCAGGGCGGGTTTTCGGGAACCGTGCAGAAACTTTCTGATATCCCGGGTTACCTGGACCTGTTCCCCGCCGACCTGTTGTTCCCCGGGGCACTGGGCATGGGATTGTTCGTACTCGGTTGGATGTTTGCCGGGTTCTCGGTCGTCGGCCAGCCGCACGTGATGGTCAGGTTCATGGCGCTGGACGAAGCGGGCAACATGATGCGCGCCCGTGCTTGGTACTACAGTTTCTTCACCGTGTTCTATGCGCTTGCGACCGGGGTCGGCCTGCTGTCACGCCTTTACCTGCCGGAATTGAGCGGGATGGATCCGGAACTCGCCTTACCCACGATAGCGCTCGAGCTTCTTCCACCGGTACTGGTCGGCGTGATTCTTGCAGGAATTTTTGCGGCGACGATGTCTACGGCAGACTCACTGGTGCTCAGTTGTTCGGCCGCGATTACACATGATTTATTCCCGGAACGGCTGGACAGCACGTGGCAGGCCAAGACTGCGACGGCAGTGGTGACTTTGCTTGCTTTGGGAATAGCGATGAGCGAAACCCGAAGCGTCTTCCAGCTTGTCATTTTGTCGTGGTCAACGCTGGCGTCGGCATTTGCCCCGTTGCTGACGCTTTACGCGGTCGGGCGACGCATCAGCGAGGCTGGCGCTATCGTGGCGATGGTGGGAGGCGTTGCCGCCGCTTTGCTGTGGCGGGCGGCGGAGTTGCACACGATGGTGTACGAGGGATTGCCGGGGATAGTTTCGGGGTTGGTACTGGCGTTTGCGTTGTCGCGTGCGTCGGAGCCGCGATCGTCGCCCGTCAGCAGTTACGCGAACGGAGCGTAAGAAGTTTCGGTGTTGCCTGTTAATGACAGGCGGCAATTTTGTAAGGTAGAAGGAGGAAACATGCTAACCGTAACCGACACAGTTCTTGAACAGTTCGACAAGGCGATTTCCAATGCATCTGAGGCCGACACCGAGGATCGGTGCCTGCGTATTGTCCGCAGTGAGAATGCCGGCGGTCTTTCGCTGGCTTTGCAGTCTCCGGCGCCCAATGATACGACCTACGAGTACGAAGGCCGCACGGTTCTCGCCGTTCCCGAAACTTACGCAGAGTTCTGCGAGGACAAGACGCTCGACATCGATGAGGAAGGCAGGCTCACGCTGGTCTGATACGGCGCTTGAGCTTACTCGCGGCCGGATATCACGATCTCGTCCAGGACGCCGTCCCTGTAGTCAAGCTCCGCATCGCCGGCCGGATAGCGGCTGAGCGAGAGTATGTAGGCGAGTATATCGACATAATCCGCCCTGGGGAGCGCGCCAGGATTGGATTCCGGCATGGACGCGCTCATCACGGTGTAAAGGACGCCGAGAGGCTGCCCCTCCCACGCCTTCAGGACGGGTCGGAAGTATTTCTTGTCGTGACAGGTCAGGCAGTGTTCGGCGTAAAGCTCTTCGCCGGCTTGTGCCTGTTCTTCCGTATAGATCCCGTCGTTGATCGTTGGTGGATCGGCATGGGAGAGGGTGACCGCGAACGTCCCGAGTACCGCCAGGACGGCACCTGTGGAGCGGAGTAGCGGGCGGGTCATCGCAACAGCATCCCTGCTCACTCCGCCAGCGCGAGGGTGGTCAGCTTGCTTCCCGTCTGCAGTACGATGTACTGCTTCCCGTCGTGAACGTAAGTCATCATGCCGTACGAGCTTCGGTCGGGGACCTCGATTTTCCCTACCTGCCGGCCGCTCGCCTTGTCGACTGCAAACAGGTGCGGCGTGCCGTCACTGGCGTCGGCTGCGTAAATCAGCAGGGACTTCGTCACGACCATGGGCGCTGCCCTTCCGGTGCCCGTATTGGGAATGTCCATCCCCTCGAGCTTCGGATGGTTGAGCACTGTTTCGGGAGTTTCGCCGACAGGGATGTACCAGAGATGCTCGCCCGTGTTCATGTCGATCGCGGTAATCCGGCTGTAGGGAGGCTTGAACAGGTTGAGGTCGTCCGGTCCCCTGACGCCGAAGCCGGTCAGCACCGCGTAGTCGGCGATGGTCGTGCCGGTCGGTTTTTCTATGCGCGCGTCGCGCTCTGCACCGGGCGCCATCACGCGCGTCGAGCAGTGCTTGCGGGACGTGACGTAGAGAATGCCGCTTTCGGGGTCCGCAACCGGCGGGCCGTCGATGTTCACGCCGCCTATGTCGCCCGGGCACCATAGCGCGCCTTTCAATCCTTCATCGTTGTCACGATGAAGCGGGGGGTTGAACAGCGGACCTATGGCGTAATCGGAGATGATGTCTATCGCCGCCTGGCGCAGTTCCGGCGTGAAATCGATCAGGTCGTCGTGGGTCAGGCCCTGGATATCGTAAGGCGCCGGTTTTGTCGGGAAGGGCTGTGTCTTCGACAGCTTCTCGCCTGGCATCTTCGATGCCGGCACCGGCCGTTCCTCGATCGGCCAGATCGGTTCGCCGGTCACGCGGTTGAACGTGTAGGCGAATGACTGTTTGGTGACCTGCACGACAATCGGGACTTCCTTGCCATCCATGTTGACGTCCAGGAGAACCGGTGCCGTCGGCGTGTCGTAGTTCCAGATGTCATGATGCACAAGCTGGAAATGCCACACGCGCTTGCCGGTCTTCACGTCCAGCGCGATGAGGCTGGTGCTGAACAGGTTGTCGCCGGGACGGAAACCGCCGTAGAAATCCAGGGTCGCGCCGTTCGTCGGGATATAGACGATGCCGCGCTCCTGGTCTGCCGACAGCGGCGCCCACGAAGAAATGTCACCGGTCCATTTCCACGCGTCGTTTTCCCAGGTTTCGTGGCCAAACTCGCCAGGCTTCGGGAGGACGTTGAACTTCCACAGGAATTCGCCGGTCTTGGCGTCGTAGCCCAGGATGTCTCCCGGGATGTTTTCGATTCTCGACTGGTTGTAGCCCTGTTCCGCCGAGTTGCCGACGACGACCACACCGTTCACGACGATCGGCGGCGACGACGACGTTATGTAGCCCTTCTCCAGCGAAATGCCCTCGTAAGGGTCGTAGTCATGCCCGAGGTCGGCCAGCAGGTCGACTACGCCTGTCTCCGGAAAGCCTTCGATCGGCACGCGCTTGCCAAAGCCCGCGAGCGGACGCCCGGTCTCCGCGTCCAGCGCGGTAAGAAAGAATGCCGGCGAGATAATGTAGATGACGTCGCGCCCGTCGACTTCCGCGTAGGCCACGCCTTTGCCATAGTCCTGGCGCATGGAGTATTCCCAGCGCGCGGTGTTGGGCTCGCGATACGACCAAAGCGTCTCACCTGTTTCCGGATCGATGGCGACGACATGGCGGCGGGGTCCCGCCACCGTATACAACCTGCCATTGATATAGCTCGGGGTGGAGCGGCCGCTCTGCGCATTGAAGCTCGCGCCGTCCCAGATCCAGGCTTCCTCCAGCTCACCGAAGCTCCCCTTGTCGATCTGGTCGGCCGGTGAATAACGTGTGTGAGCCGAATCGCCGCCGAGATAGTGCCATTGGCCGTTCTCGGTTCCGGGAGCCGCAACGGCCGCCTGCAGTCCCGCAGCAGCGACCAGTCCGGCCGACAATGCCGCCAGGCGAGCGTGCCGAAACCTTTCCGGCGCTGAAAGTCCATACTTCGTTCGGTGCTTCATGTCATCTCCGATGGATTTCGTTTTTGTCCGGCTGAGCGCGAATGCGAGGGATTGTTTCGCGCCCAACGCCGACTCCGGCGCGGGGTGCGTTTCACGATATGACCAGGACAGCACATCTTTTTGGCCCCCTCTTTCGAGTCATGTCGTTATCGGACAAGCGCTTTGACCTGTTCTTCGACAGTGAACGGCGAACTTGTCATTATTCGATCTCGAAAGTGCAGGGCGGAAGAATACCTGAGGCCCCATGGCAGTAAAACTGTTTCACCACATTGCAAGAAGCGCTGGCGCGCGTCAGCCGGAGTAGCCGATGTTTCCGTGCCGATCCCTCATTCATTCGCTGTACCCGCACATTTCGGCCGCAACGTGAAAAAGCGTGTACTCGTGCTCGGCGCCGGGGTGACCGGCGTTGTGACAGCGTGGTACCTGACGCAGAAGGGCCATGACGTCACCGTGGTGGAAGCCAGCGATAGCGTCGCATCCGGCACGAGCCGCGCGAATGCCGGCCAGTTGTCCTACAGCTTTACTGACGCCGTTGCGCGCCCGGAATTCCTGCGCAAGATGCCGGCCCTGCTGGCAGGAAAGGATGCCGGTAGTCTCGTCCGGCTAAAGCCGGACGCGGCCTTCCTGCGGTGGGGGAGGCAGTTTCTGCGCCAGTGCACGAAGGTGCGGGCGCGCGACAATACGTTTGCGGTGCTCGAGGTCGCCATGCGTTCTGCTGCCTTGATGGAGCGCTTGATGCAGGCCGTGCCGCTCGAGTTCGACTTCGCGCGTGCCGGTAAACTGGTCCTGTTGTCTCTTCCCGACGAGGTGGCTCGCGCGCGGAAATCCGTCTTGCTGAAGCGGGAGTACGGCTGCGTCACAGAGGTGGTCACGCGAAGCGAAGCGCTGGAGCTTGAGCCTGCGCTTGCCGAGATGCGCGGTGATTTCATCGCTGCGACGTACTCTCGCGACGACCATGTTGCCGACGCGAGGAAATTTACTGAAGGGCTTGCCGACTGGCTGCAGCGCGAAATACCGGTTCAGTTTCGCCTGCGCGAAACAGTGGCAAGACTGGTTGTGGAAGACAACCGCGTTCGGGGGGTCGTCACCGACCGGGGCGATTACACCGCGGACTCAGTTGTCGTTTGCCTCGGTACCGGCAGCACCAAGCTGCTTGAGCCACACAGGATCGATCCCGCTATCTGCCCGGTGCGCGGCTACAGTATTACGTTGCCTCCGGGACCGCATGCGCCATCGGCGAGCATTTCCGACCTGAAGCACCGCATTGTGTTGAGCAAGCTCGGTCCGGTTATACGCATCGCCGGCTTTGCCGACTTTGTAGGCCATGAGACGCGGCACGACGATGCCAGGCTGGATAGCCTGGTGGAGATTGCGCGACGGGTTGCGCCGCTTGCTGCCGATTACGATGCAGGCGACATGCAGCGATGGGGCGGCGTGCGCCCGATGACGCCGGACGGGCGGCCGCGGGTCGGCCGGACGGCGATCGGCGGCCTGTTCCTCAATACAGGACATGGAATGCTGGGCTTCACCCTCGCTTGCGCGACCGGTGAAGCGGTTGCGGAGGAGGTAACTTCCGCGCCCTGATGTTGCCAGGATTGCGGGTCGCCCGAAGACGGGCCACTACAGCCTCCTGTCCGAACGATTGACAGCGGCTTTGGAATCGACCGCTGTAGGAGCCCGCACTGCGGGCGACATCTTTCTACCTGCGTCGATGCATAGATTCCTCAACGGGCGTCCGTTGTCTCCGCCAGGTCTGAGGGCAATGTCGGGGTCGACAGCATTTCCGTGAACCGCTTCCAGCGCCGCTCCTCCAGCGCCCCCTGTTGCTCGCCCTCCGGCCCGATCCCGCGCTCCACGTACCCACGCACGAGGTCCTGGCCCAGGTTGTAGTTGATTACGTAACTGCGGTAGGTGTCGAAGAAATCCACCCTTTGGCGCGCTCGCTCCGGTGACGCTAGTGCATATTCCTCGAGCCACCTGGCCGCCTGTTCCCGGTCGATGTCGCCGTCAAGATAGTCTCTCGCCGCTTCGTTCCCCGCATAACTCAGCCGGTCCAGCAATTCCTGCAAGGCGTAATACCGGTCGGCCTCGGCGGGGTCGAGTCCCGCCAGCGGGAACAGCTCCAGTTTTTCGAACTCCACGCGCTCGTTTCCCGGGAAAGCCAGTTCCACGCCGTAGTTGGCGCTGCCCTCGGCGATCAGCGACTGCGGGCTGAACAGCGGGTACAGCGTGAATTCAACCCATCCTTCCCGCTGGACCAGGTTTTTCTCCAGCAGTACGTTGAACGTATGGTGGCCCGGATACCCTTCGTGGCAACCGAGATCGACCGCCCGACTGATGAAAATCGGCAGGTCGGTATTTATCTGGATGAGGCTCTGCGACCGGCCCTGGTACCAGTTGTAGCCTGACCATGGTTTTTCGGTGACATACTCGAGGCTGAAGGACTCTTCCTCGGGGAGATCTATTTTTTCGAGCGTTCGGCGCCGGCACTCTGCGATAGCGGCATCGAAGACGGCAGCGAGCTTGTCCGGCGGAATAACGAACCGGTTCTGGAAATCGTTGACTCTCGCTGAAAGGCTTCCGGCGCCGGGCAGAAGTTCGTCGATGCGCTGCAGTATGTCCTCGAAGTGCGCCGCGTCATAATCCGGCGCCGTCACGCCGAAGAGCAGCCGGGATTCTTCATCGAAAGAGAAGGTTTGGCCCTGGTTGATCGCAACTCTCGCTGAGAGCGCGCGCAGCCGTCGTTGCAGTCCATCAATCCGCCCGAGTTGCATCCTGTCGCTGCGGTTGCCGGGCCACTTCGCAACCTGTTCCGCGAGTGCTCCGGCCTCATCGGCGATCTCGGTCAACGTGAGAGGTGACTCCTGCGCGATCTGCCTCAACTCTTCCGGGCCGAAGTAGGCATCGACGTGATTGTCGTCATGGAGACCCATCGTCAGTTCGAGAACAACATACTTCCGCGCCAGGTCATCGAGATCAGGAGCGGACTCCATACGCTGCTCTTCCCCGCAACCAGCTACTGCCAGCGCGGCCGCAATACAGGTGGCCTTGCCGAGCATGCGAACGCCCATTTTGGAACTCCGGTGCATGAGGTCAGACAGGATAGCAGTCGAAGCTCGTTCTTTTCCAAATGATAAACCTGTTAGGATGTTTGCTGCCCAATCGAACGCTATGACGATTAGGGGTGCGGCATTCGGCGCTGCCCGGAGGCGGTGACTTCAAGAGTACTTCGCGATGCGCAAAGACGTACTTCAGTGGCTTATTCCCGTTCTGCTGGCCATTGCGCTGGCGGCGGCGCTGGCATTTTACTGGTGGCAAAGCGACCGTACTGCGAGCGACATAGAGCCAGACGTCCGGACAGATCCTCCGGAGACGGTGGAAGAGGCGCCGCCCGTTGCGCCCGATCACCCACTCGAGACGACAGGAGAGGAAGCGGCCGGGCAGCCGGAGCTGCGGCCACTGCCTCCCCTGGAAGAAAGCGACGAGTACTTCAGCCTCGAACTTTCGGAGTTGTTCGGCCCGGCGCTCTCGGAGCGGCTGATCGAGCAAAACCTGGTTGAACGTGTCGTCGCCACCATCGACAACCTGCCGCGGGAGCAAATCGCGGAACGAATAAAGCCCATGAGCGGTATCGGCGGCCAGCTGGCAGTGAACGAAACTGAAGAAGAAGGGGAGTACGTCATCGCTCCGGAAAATTACGAGCGATACGACGCGATTGTCGGCATGGTCGAGAACGCCGATGTTGCGGAAGTGGAAGAACTTTACCGTCGGTTCTTCCCGCTGTTCCAGAAGGCCTACATCGGTCTGGGTTATCCGGATGGTTACTTCAACGACCGGGTGATCGAAGTTATCGACCACCTGCTGGCAACTCCGGAGCCGGGAGGGGAGTTGATCCTTACGCGGCCGCACGTACTCTACGAGTTTGCGGACCCGGAGCTGGAAGAGCTCTCACCCGGACAAAAACTCCTGCTTCGCATGGGCGACGAACACCGTGCGACGGTAAAGGAAAGACTGCGGGAGTTCCGTGCTCGCATCGTAGCCGAATAATAGGATCCAAGGAGTTTCATGAAGGTATTACTTGGCGCGCTTCTCATGCCGGCCGCTTTTGCATTTGCCGCTGCGAATAACGCAGAGGGCGAGAGTGGCACTCACCTGGCGGGGTTCGACGAGGAGACGACAGGAGCGCAGCGCGAACTCGAGAAGGCTTTCGACGAAGACATAAGTGCAGCCGACCAGGATGAATGGCTGCGGCACCTGTCGGCTAAGCCTCATCATGTCGGCTCACGCGCGGGCCGTGAGAACGCCCGTTACATTGCCGACCTGTTCGAGTCCTGGGGCTATGACGTCGAGATCGAGGAATATGAGATCCTCCTGCCGACGCCTGCTACTCGCGAGCTTGAATTAGTCGCGCCGCATACGTACACGGCTTTGCTTGAAGAGGACGCCTTACCAGAGGATCCGTCCACCTCGGTACGGGACGAGCTATTGCCGCCGTACAACGCGTTCTCCACCGACGGCGAAGTGGAGGGAGAACTAGTCTTCGTCAACTATGGCATCCCCGGCGATTACGAGTTGCTCGAGCGGCACGGGATCGACGTGCGCGGCAAGATCGCGATTGCGAAGTACGGCAGGTCATGGCGCGGCATCAAGCCGAAGCTTGCCGGAGAAAAAGGCGCGATCGGCACCATCATCTATTCCGACCCTGCCGACGATGGTTATGCGCAAGGCGATGCCTATCCAAAGGGGCCTTTCAAGCACGAAAGCGCTGTGCAACGGGGATCGGTCATGGACATGCCGACCTATCCCGGCGATGTCCTCACTCCTGGTATCGGCGCGACGAAGTCGGCGAAACGGTTGACGGTTGCGAACTCGCCGACCATCACGAAGATCCCGGTTCTGCCGATTTCGCAGCGCGATGCGTTGCCGCTGCTTGCGGCGCTGGACGGCGCAGTTGTGCCGGCGGAATGGCGCGGCGCTTTGCCGATCACTTATCACCTCGGTCCGGGACCGGCGAGGGTGCGTCTTAAAGTCTCTTTCAACTGGAACCGCGTCACCGCGTACAACGTGATAGCGCGGCTGGACGGCGCAAAGTGGCCGGATGAGTGGATCATCCGCGGCAACCATCATGATGGATGGAATCACGGCGCCGCCGATCCCGTTTCAGGACTGGTCGCGATGCTGTCGGAGGCGAAGGCGGTCGCAGCGCTGGCAGAGGACGGGATTCCGCCCGCACGAACCATCGTGTACGCAGCCTGGGATGCGGAGGAACCGGGGCTGATCGGCTCGACTGAATGGGCCGAACACCATGCGGACGAACTCCGCGAACACGCCGTGGCTTACCTCAACACCGATAGCAACAGCCGGGGCTTCGTCAGTATCGGCGGCAGCCATGTACTGGAGCGATTTCTGAACCAGGTTGCGGACGACGTTATAGACCCGCAGACCGGCCTGACGCTCAAGGAGCGCCGGAGGAAGCAGCTGGTTGTAAACGCGTCCGATGGCAAAGCCAGGGATGAGGCCGAGAAACGCGAAGACCTGAGGATCTACCCCATGGGTTCCGGATCCGACTACACACCGTTCCTGCAACACCTGGGTGTAGCCTCTGCAAACCTGGGCTTCGGCGGTGAGGGCGGGGGCGGCAGCTACCACACGCTCTACGACACCTACGAACACTACACGACGTGGCGCGACCCCGGTCTCGTCTATGGCGTCGCGCTGTCGAAGGTTGGCGGGCGGGCGACGCTGCGGCTGGCGAATGCACCGCGTCTGCCGTTCGAGTTCACCGGCTTTGCCGATAATGTCGCATTGTATGTAACGCAGCTCGAGGAGCTTGCGGATTCGATGCGGGAGGAGACGGCACTGAACAACAGGCTGCTGGAGAACGGTGCGTACGATGCCGCACTGGATCCGACGATGACGCTCGGCCCTCCGGCACATGAGCAACCGGTGCCCCACTTCAACTTCGCGCCTTTGCAGAATGCGCTGACGCGCCTGCAGGAGGCGGCCGCGGAGTATGAGGAGGTGATGAGTGGCAGCACGGTTCGCTCCAGCGAAATTAACGAGCTCCTGTACACGAGCGAACGCTTGCTGACGCGGGAAGAGGGGCTTATGGGACGCCCCTGGTACAAGCACCACATTTACGCCCCGGGCTTTTACACGGGCTACGGCGTCAAGACCATCCCGGGGGTGCGCGAGGCGATCGAACAGCGAGACTACGAGGCGGTCGGGCCGCAGATTGCGCTGGTGGCGGAGGTGCTGAATGACATTGCTGACCGTATCGAGACGATCGCGGCGATGGGTCTCGAATGATATCGAGGTTGATCATCGCCATTGCGGTCTGGACCTTCCTGGCTTCCACGGCATCCGTCGCTGCGGCTTCTCCCGGTGACGGCGCGCCGGAGCTGCCGAAGGGGGTGCAAGGCTATACGCTCTTTGGAGAAGCGCTTGTTTCGGGACAGCCGGATAATGCTGCTCTCGAGAAACTCGACGCGGCAAGAGCCGCCTACGAGCAGCACCCGGGGGATGCGGACAGCATCATCTGGTACGGCCGGCGCATGGCGTATACCGGGGATTACCGCAGCGCAATCCGCATCTTTTCGGAGGGCATGGAAAAGCATCCGCGCGACGCACGCATGTACCGGCATCGCGGTCATCGGCTCATCTCGGTGCGAGAGTTCCGGCGCGCAATCGAAGATCTCGAATTTGCGGCGGACCTGATCCAAAACGAGGAGAACACGATCGAGCCGGACGGTATGCCAAATGCGCTGAATATCCCGGTGAGCACACTCCACGGAAACATCTGGTATCACCTGGGGCTCGCGTACTACCTGAAGCACGATTGGCCTAACGCTTACCGGGCGTTTCAGGCAGCCTACGACACGGGTGGAAATGACGACAACCGCGTGTCGACAACGCACTGGCGTTACATGATCCTGCGTCGCATGGGCAAGCCCGCGGAAGCTGAGCAGACGCTTGACGATATTACCGCTGACATGAACGTCATCGAGAACACCGTCTATCACCGTCTTTGTCTCTTCTACAAGGGGGAGCTGTCGCTGGCTGCCCTGGCATCCGACGACACAGGCAATCCGACCGGTGCAGCCGCGGCTTACGGCATCGCGAACTGGTTTTTTTACAGTGGCGACCGGGCGGAGGCGCGGAGACGCCTGCAGGAGATCACCAGCACCGATGGGTGGGACTCCTTCGGCTTCATCGCCGCGGAAGCAGACCTCGCGGGCATGCGCGAGGCCTCGTAAAGCCGAGGGCCAGGCGGCATGTGGGCTCGTTCATTATCCGTTCATGAAACGCGCCCGCGGGTTCAGCCTCGATTCATCGTTACTGTCCTTTAATGCGTACAAGCACCGGATGTGCGGCAAAGAGGACTTCGTCATGTTCACGTTTACAACCACGAGAGAATGGATCGGGCGCGCTGTCATTGCCGCGTTTCTCGGGCTTGGCATCGGACAGACTTCTGCGGCTGGCGACCAGCAGCCTGAGCAAGCCGAGGAGCGGGAATCCACGACCCTCTACTTTGACAAGGGCGGGCGCGAGCGAATGTCCCTGAAGGCCCGGACCAGCGATGCCTTCGATCCCCTGGTGACTGAAGGACTCCGCCGGAAACCGGGTCCGGCAACGACCAGCGGCAAAGCTTCATCCGGCACCGCGGCGATCGAATCGAAGGGATACCAATCTGCCTCGAACGACTTCTGGTTCTACTACGCGGACGTGCAGCTTTTCAACGACGACGACCAGGATGGCTACTTCCATGGATTGGACGTTCTGTTCGACGCAGACACGTACTTCGAAGTTGCCGATGTCTACGCTGTCTTGTACCTGAGCTATGAAGGGGGGCCGTGGAATGAATACGCCGTTACCGAACCCTTCAGCATTTATGGCGCCACCAGCGACGATGAGTACGTGGTGGTAACGGAACTCGAAACCGGCTATCCCACCGGAAGCTACGACCTGTTGATCGAGTTGTACGATACCTACGATGGCGCCTTTGTTGCCGACATCGGGCCGGAAGACGATTCCGGTCTTGGATTCCTGCCGCTCGAGGACTTCAACCGCGACGACCCAAATCGACACCACCATCACCATCGCAGTGGCGGTGGCGCCTTCGACTGGCAAATGGCCGTGCTGCTTGGGTCAACGCTGCTCGTCGCCAGACATCGCCGCAGGCGTTCTGGCTCGTAGAGCCCGCCATGCGGGCGAGTGTGAAGGTGGATGAAAGAACAGCGAGCTCGCCCGGATTCGCCGCCGCCCCGAGGGGACCAGGCGCGCATTTCGTATCCCCGGTGCTTTCGCTTTACGTCGGCTCCTGCAGGCCGTTAGCCGCCAGCGCCGGCGGTGTCGGCGCGGCCTACGTGGCCGCGTGCAGTTCGCATCACCTTGCGACCCCATGCGGACAGGGTGTCGAAGTAACAGTAGAACGCTGGCACCACCAGCAGGGACACGATCGTGGAAAATGCCAGCCCGCCGATGATGGCGCGCGCCATGGGGAAGTAAGCGGGGCCATCGCCGCCGATCTGCGTGGTGCTGACTGCCAGGGGTGCGAGACCCACGATGGTAGTGGCAACGGTCATCAGGATCGGGCGCAGCCGGTCGCGTCCGGCCTCGATAACTGCCGCGTTCCGGGGGAGGCCTTGCAGGCGCAGGTTGTTCACATGGTCGATCAGAACGATGCCATTGTTCACCACGACCCCGATCAGGATCATGATGCCGATCGAAGCCATGAACGTGAAGGTGGTACCCGTCGCGGCGAACAGGAGAAACACGCCGAAGATCGAGAACACGATTGATCCCAGGATGATGGAAAACGGAAACAGCAGCGATTCGAACAGCGCTGCCATAACGAGGAAGATGCAGGCGATACCGAGCACGATGTTCTGCAACATCATCTGCTGTGTTTCATCCTGTCGCTCGAAGCCGCGGCCGAATTTCCAGCTGTAGCCGGGCGGCAACTCGAACTGCCCCATCAGCGCCTCGACTTTCGGCCGCACGGTATCGAGAGTGGCGTCGCCTGCAAGGTTCGCGCTCAGCACGACCCCGGTCTGGCGGTCGGTGCGCCGGATCGAGTCCGGTGAGAAGCCCATCTCGAAATCGGCGACGCTCCCGAGCCTGATCCGGCGTCCGTCGCCCGTGTACAGCGGGAGCCCTCCGAGCTGGTCGATACTTTGCTTGTCGCTTTCCCGAAACGCCAGCCGCACTTCCACTTCTCCACTCTCGCCACGGAACTCGCGAAGGTTCTGGCCGCGCATGGCGACTGCTATTGCGTCGGCGATCTGCCTTGTCGTGAGGCCGGCCTGTGCCGCACGGATCCTGTCGATCGAGACCCGCACCTCGCGCTCACCCGACTCCGCGTCGGAGCGGATGTCTTCCAGTCCTTCGACGCCCGAGAGCAGGCGCACTACTTCTGCTCCCAGTTCGTTGAGACGCGACGTGGAGTCGCCGGAGACCTGCAGGCTGAAGCCTTCACCTCCGCCCTGCTGGTCGAACTGGAAATTCGGTTTACCGATCGCGATGACCGGCAGGTTCTCCTTGATTCGCTCGATGACTTCCGAGGTCGAGAGAGTCGCGTCCTCTTCGTCAGTAAGCAGCAACGTCGACTGCGCTTCGCCCTTGTCGTAGTAGCTGTACACAGCGCGGATATTGAACTCTTCCTGGTTCTCGAAAAGGTATGCTTCCACCCTGTCCACCGCGTTCTTGACCGTTTCCAGCGGATACTGCCCCTCAAGATGGTAGGGCATGTACAGCCGTCGGCCCGCATCCTGCGGGAAAGCGTCGAACTTGACGAGATTCAGCATCAACGGCATGACGCCGACTGCGCAGATCAGCACCACTCCGACGCCGGTCCACCATGGATGACCGAGTATCCAGCCGAGACTCCGGGCGTAGCGGCTGGTCAGCCTCGTCATCCAGGCTCCCTCTTTCGCCGGTGGTGGCGCGGGAACCCGGGCGGCAAGCATGGGCACGAGCGTCTGCGCGATGCAGAGCGACGCAACCAGTGCCACCATGATGGTAACGGAGACATGCGTCATGAAAATGGAGATGTCGGTCTTCGTGCCGAACATTAGCGGTACGAAGACGATGATGGTCGTTGCCGTTCCTGCGATGACAGCAAGCCCAACCTCGTTGACGCCGGCGAGGGTGGCCTGGAATGGTTGCTCCGGATTAATGGCGCGCCGGCGGAAGATGCTTTCCGTGACGACGACGGCGTTATCCACGAGCATGCCGACAGCAAGCATCAGTCCCATCATGCTGAGGATGTTGAGGCTCAGGTCCGCGAAGTACATGACGCCGAGGGTAATAGTGAGGGCGAAAGGCACAGCGGCGATGACGATAAGTGTCGTCGTGATGTGACGCAGGAACAGGTACAGCACCACCACTGCGAGAAGCGCTCCGATCAGACCGGCTTGCAGGAGATCGCCCAAAGACTTCCGTACGCTGTCAGCCTGGTTGTCGAGGTCGAATATCTCTATGCCGCGCATCTGGGGCAGCTGGCTTATCTCCTCAATCTCCTTCATGACGCGGTCGGACACTTCGACCATGTTAGCCCCGGTCGCCTTGCTGACGGCGAGGCCGATCGCATAGCTGCGGTTCAGGTGACGTCCGTAGTCACGGTCCGGACTGCGCATCTCGACGGCGGCAACGTCCTTGAGGCGCAGGTTACTGCTGTCGATGACCAGGTTGCGGATCTCCTCGAGGGACGCAAATTCTCCCCGTGGACGCACACTGAAACGCTGCCCGCTGTCGGTGATACGACCCGCGCTGACGGCGAAGTTGCTTTGCTCGAGAAGCTGTTTGAGCTGATCGATATCCACGCCATGGGCCGACATCCTGTCGGCGTCTATCAGTATCCGAATCTCCTTCGGGTCGACTCCCTGGAGGTCGACTCGCGACACTCCCTCCACGCGCTCGATGCGGCGTTTCAGCAGCCGGTCCAGTAACCCGTAACTGTCGGAGAGATCGCGCTGGCTGGAGATGCGCAGTTGCAAGACCGGTTGGTCGCCGAGCGAGCCGGTAAAGATGAAAACCCGCCGGACATCCTCCGGAAGTTCATGGCGGATCCCGTCTACCTTGGCGCGCGCTTCTATGCCTTTCGCGCCCATGCTCTGGTCCCACCCGAATTCGAGGAACACTTCCGCCTGGCTTTCGCTCGAGGTGGAGACCATTCTCTCGACGCCGCTCAAGGTGGCAAGCGCTTCCTCGATGGGACGGGTGATCAGCCGTTCGACTTCTTCCGGTGTTGAGCCCTCATACGGAACCTGGATGAATATTCCCGGGAACTCGATATCGGGAAACTTTTCGAGCGGAAGAAGGCGTGAGGAGATCAGGCCAACAAGGGCAAGCGCGACGAATATCACGAACGTCGTGACGGGTCGCCTCACCGCAATTTCGGTGTGTTTCATCGCGTCAGGTGCGGGCCGGCGCAGGAAGGTTGCCTGCCGCCATCTCTAGCCTGGCGTACTTTTTGCGATCGAGGAGCGAGTACACCACCGGGATCACCACCAGCGTCAGTATCGTCGACGTCAGCAGGCCGCCGATGACGGTAATGGCCATCGGTGTCCGGACTTCCGCGCCCTCGCCGAAGCCGATCGCCATCGGCAGCAGGCCGAGAACCGTCGTCAGAGTAGTCATCAGGATCGGGCGAAGGCGGGCGCGGCCTGCGGTCATGATCGCCGCAGTCTTTTCCATTCCCTCGGCACGCAGCTGGTTGATCAGGTCTACCAGTACGATTGCGTTGTTCACGACGATTCCGGCGAGCATGATCACGCCGATGAATGCGACCACGTTTACGGTCGTCCCTGTTACGTAAAGCCCCAGCACCGCGCCGACGAGGGCCAGCGGGATGGTGAACAGGATAACGAACGGGTGGATCAGTGACTCGAACTGCGACGCCATCACGAGGTATACGAGGAACACCGCCAGTATCAACGCGAACTGCATCGAGCGGAACGACTCCTGCATTTCTTCGTTCTGGCCGGAGACCATCGCAGCCACTCCGGCAGGCATAGGAGTGCGATTGATGATGTCCCGGGCTTCCGCCGCGGCGGCGCCAAGGTCGCCGAAAGCGAGGTTGGCAGTAATGATCGCAACCCGTTCCTGGGCAACGCGACGAATTTCGGATGGCCCTCGCGCGACGCCGACTGCAGCTACGGCTTCGAGCGTAACCGGTCGCTCAGATGCCGGATTGACGATCAGGCTCCGGACATCCCCGATACTTGCGTTCTCGCGGTCGACACTTCGCACAAGCACGTCAATTTTCTTGTCGCGCCACGTATAGCGAGTGGCAAGTTCGCCGCGCACGTTGGCCACGACCCGGTCTGCGATGTCCCGGACCGACAGGCCCAGTGCGGCTGCGCGCTCCTGGTCGAACACGATCTGGATTTCCGGGTTACCCATCTCAATCGTCGTCCGGATGTCCGTAAACCGATCCGACTGCCCCATTGCATCGACGATGTCCCGGTTGACGGCTTCGAGTGTGAGGAGGTCGTAGCCCGAGATCTCGATCTGCAAGGGGTTGGAAAAGCTCATCAGCGAAGGACGGCTGAACTCGTACTGGACGCCGGGCAGGTGCGAGAGCGCGTCTCGCATTGCGCGCATCGCCGCCTGCTCGGCCTCGCGGCCCGCGCCGGCCTCGAGCGTGACGCTGAGGGTGCCCGTGTTTTCACCGGCGTCTACCGGGCTGGCATCGAGCCTGTTGCCTGTGCCTGCCACAGAATAGTTGAGGGCGATGGTGTCGATGTCGCCGGTTGCCTGTTCTGCAGCCTGGATTGCCCGGTCCGTTTCGGAGAGGGGTGCGCCAGGTGCCAGCCGCAGGTCGACATTGAATTCTCCCTGAGACAGCTGCGGGATCAACTCTGTCCCGAGCCTCGGGATGAGCAGCATCGACCCGACGAAGATCGCGAGCGCGCCTGCAACCACAGCCGCGCGATGCCCGAGCGACCATTCCAGGAGAGGTGCATAACGATTCGCTGCCGCGTTGTTGAGCTTCTGGAAGGACCAGGAAGGTATCCAGAGCAGCGCCCAGAATACCTGGCGCACGGCAGCGAACAGGTACGCGAACAGCCGCACGATGAATGCAACACCACGGGTGAAGCGATTGGGAGCGGTTTCCTCGCCGGCCTCGACATATCGGCTACGGCCGCCGAGGGCCGCGAGCATCGGTATCAGGGTCAACGCCACCACCAGTGAGAGTATCAGGGCAAAAGTGACGGTCAGCGCCTGGTCGCGGAACAGCTGACCTGCGATACCGCTGATAAACACCATCGGGAAGAACACGGCGATCGTGGTCAGGGTAGAAGCCATCACGGCGCCAGACACCTCACTTGTCCCGTTTCTTGCTGCTTCGAGATCGCCCTGACCCTCTTCCTTCTTCCGGACGATGTTCTCCAGAACGACGATCGAGTTGTCGACGAGCATGCCGACGGCCAGCGCTATACCGCCGAGCGACATGATGTTGAGCGACACATCGTTCGTGTACATCAGGAGAAAGGTACCAATCACCGACACCGGGATAGCGAGCGCGATGATGGAAGTTGCCTTGGCATCACGGAGGAAGCCGTACAGGACCAGGATGGCGAGAACGCCGCCCGAGATCGCGGCAGAGGTTACCTGGCCGATTGCCGCCGAGATGAATTTCGACTGGTCGTAAATCTTTACCAGCTCCAGATCGTCCGGGAGCGTTTCCCGGACCTGCTCCAGCCGCCGGTCGATCCGCCTTGCAACCTGTACGGTATTCGCATCTCCCTCCTTGTAGACAGCGAGTTCAACCGATTCCTCGCCGTTCACGCGGGTGATCGCCTCGCGCTCCTTGTAGCCGCGGCTGACTGTTGCTATGTCTCTCAGGTAGACAGGACGATCCGCCACGTTCGCGACGATTGCGTTCGAGAACTCTTCGACCGTCTGGAACTCGTTGAGCGTGCGCACCAGGAATCGTTGCGCGCCTTCTTCCAGCCGCCCTCCCGACAGGTTGACGTTTTCGGCGCGAATCCGCTCGGCGATGAGTTCGATACTTATGCCGAGCTGCGACAGCTTCTGCTGGTCAACCTGGATCTGGATTTCATCTTCGAGGCCGCCACTGACCTTGACCGCGGCCGTACCTTCCTCCGCTTCCAGGTCGTTCTTGATCCTGTCCTCCGCCAGCCTGCGCAGTTCCTTGAGCTGGCCCTCGCTGGTGCTGCCGGTCCCGGCGCCAGCGCCTTTTTGTAGCAGTCCCAGCCGGACGATCGGCTCGGACGAGGGATCGAACCTCAAGAGGAGCGGGCGGTCCGCTTCCAGCGGCAGCTCAATGATGTCGACCTTCTCGCGAACGTCGACGCCCGCGATATCCATATCCGTACCCCAGGCGAATTCCAGCGTGACGTCCGACTGGCCGGCACGCGACACGGAACGAACCAGGCGCACGTTCCTGATGACGCCGACCGCTTCCTCGATCGGCTTGGTCAACAGGCTCTCCACCTCGATCGGTGCCGCACCGGTGAGTTCCGTGCGAATGGTGATCGTGGGGTAGGAGATATCCGGCAACAGCGTCAGGTTAAGCCGCGACAGGGACACCATTCCGAACAGTGCTATTGCGATGGTAAACATCACGATCGTGACGCGACGTTCCGTGGCAATTTCTATCAGTCGACGCATGTTTGCGGTTCGCCCCTGGTCTATTCGGACGCCGGCAGGTTGGTGCTGGCAGCGCTGATATCCGCTTCGTCGGCATTTATCACCGACACCTTCGATCCGTCCTTCAGGCCCGTCTGCCCTACGAGAACCAGGCGGTCGCCGTCGGCCAGGCCGTCGAGTATCTCTATCCGGGTGCCCTGGACGTACCCGGTGCTGACCGGGCGGCGGTGAGCCGTATCGCCATTCACGACGAACACCGCGGGCTCCCCCGCCTCCTGGAGGATGGCGTTACGCGGGATCTGCAGGGCGTTTTCGTGCTTGTCGTATACGATGCTGATTCGACCGAACATCCCGGGTTTCAGGCTTCGGCTCGAATCGGATACTTCAATCGTGATCTTGAAGGTGCCGGTCAGCGGGTCGACGACAGGGCTGACTCGCGCAATCGTGCCTTCGAAGCGAATCCCCTGCAAAGCGTCTACCGCGATTGTCGCGGTTTGCCCACGCTCGATGCGACGGTACTCGCGCTCCGGCACATGCAGGTAGGAAACGAGGGGTTCCAGGCTTGTGATCTGGAAAGTGGGCGCATTGACCTCGATCGTGTTCCCGACCTTTACATAGCGATGGGAAACGATGCCCGCGATAGGCGCGCGGATTTCCGTATAGCTGAGTTCCAGTTTCGCAAGGCTCGCAGTTGCCTGTAGCGCCTCCATCTCGTACTGAATTTTCTCGAAGTCGCCGGCGCTTATGAGACTGCGGTCTTTCAAGTCCAGGTTGCGCTGGAAATCGCGCTGCAGCTTGAGAAGATTCGCTTCAGCCTGTTGCGCTTCGAAACGCAGGCGGTCTCCGTCGAGGCGCAACAGGACCTGTCCCGCAACCACGTCGTCGCCTTCCTCCACATAAATCTCGCGAACCTCACCACCTACTTTCGCAATCACCTGCGCGTCAGCGAATGCCTCTATTGGTGCGGTCCCGGAGTAAACGGCGTAGATGTCCCCTCGCGATGGTGTGGTTATTTCGACGGGAATCGCGGGGGCTTCTTCCTTCGTGTCGATGTCTTCTTCGCCCGCGCCTTGTCCGCACGCAACGATCATCACCGACAGCATCAGCAACGCTGCCCGCCGACGCCACGGAACCATAGTCATCTCCATCTCTGAAACAGCGCTCCCCGCAATTCCTCATTATTCACGACGCTTAGCTAGCCCGTGCCGCGGTCGCTTGCGTCACCGGCAAGGCTCGCTAAGACCTTGCTGCCGTCGCGGAGGCTTGCCTGGCCCGTAACCACCACTCTGTCGCTCGAGTCGAGACCTGCCAGGATTTCCGTCACGCCTCGCGAAGCAATTCCGACCTGCACCACACGACGTTTGGCCGAACCGTCGTTCACCACGTACACCACGTGAACGCCGTCCTCCTCTACGAGTGCGCGTGTCGGGACCACCAGCGCGTCCGCGTGCTCTTGAAAATTTATGCCGAAGCGGCTGAACATGCCCGGGGCCAGGAGTTGTTCCCTGTTGTCGATGTAGACGGTGGCGCGGAAGGTACCGTTCCGGGCGTCGATCGTCGGGCTGATGCGCGAGAGCTTCGCCCTGAACTCGTGTCCGGGGATCGCGTCCGCCTGTACAAGGACCTCGTCACCCGTGTTGATCCTCGAGAGTTCTACTTGCGGTATGTGCAGGTACGCCACCAGTTTTGAGGTCTCGGTGATGCTGAAAACGGGCGCGCCGGCGTCGACGTGGGTACCGACCTTTACGTCCCGGCTCGAGATCACACCCGAGATCGGCGCCCGGACCTTCGTGTAGTGGTAGTTCAGGCGCATCAATTCGTAGGTTGCGCGAAGAGCATCCACGTCGAACTTCAGACCTTCGACCGCCGACGCGCTCACGAGGCCGCGGTGCCGCAAACTCACGAAGCGCTCATATTCCCTCGAGGTCATGTCCAGGCTGGCTTTGGCCTTTTGCATCTGCAGGCGGAGCCGCTCTCCGTCAAGGCGTGCCAGTACCTGTCCTTCCTCGACGCGCTCACCTTCCTCCACCAGGATCTCGACAACTTCGCCGGCGGCACGCGTAAGGACGGCTGCTTCGGCGTCGGACTCGATGGTCGCCGCCGTCTCGAAAGTCTCGAACATGTCCATGGACTCGGGAAGCACAACCTCGACCGGCATCAGAACTTCCGTCTCCGGGACCTCCCCGACGCTGGCTTCGCCGGCACCACAACCTGCGACGCCGGCGGCGGAAAGAACACAGAGGTAGTAAATGATTGATTTTTTAGTCATTATCTCACCAGGGCGGCAGGACCTGCTCATCCCGCCGCGTTCAGACCGAGTAAACCGGATTGCTAGTGGTAGTGTTATAGTTGAGTATAACACTAGAGAACCATAACACAAGTCCGGCGCGTCCCGAAGAATGGCCTGTGCCGTGATTCGCGCCGTCAATACACTTAGATGCGCGATGCCGGGATTTGGATTGATAACGCGCCACTCGTGGCTGGATAAATGCGGCGACAGCCGTTAAGGTCGCGGCGGAAGCAAGAATGCCGATGATTGAACAACTAAACGAAATACACCCGGCACTGATGTCGGCGACTGCACTGCTACTGTTGCTGTTTGCCGCCGTCACTGCGCACTTCATCACCAGGCTTGTCCTGACCCGTGCCTCCAACGTCGTCACACGGCATACGCGCGAGGACTGGCATGGCGCGCTCTCCGGAGAAAAGGTATTCGGCCGGTTCGCGCTGGTCGTGCCTGCCCTGATCATCTACAGCGGCGTTCGGCTGATCCCGGACCTGCCGGATGTGTGGGTCAGCCTGATCCGCAACGTCGCCATGGCGACCGTCATCCTGATGGTCGTGCGCAGCCTCGCGGCTGCACTTAGCGCGATCAACAACATCTACTCGCTGAAGCCGGCTGCCCGCCACAAGCCGATCAAGGGCTTCGTCCAGCTGGCGCAGCTGGTTATCTATATCGTCGGCGGGATCCTCATTGTCGCCACGCTCATAGAAAAGTCGCCGACGCTCCTGCTTGGTGGCTTCGGCGCAATGACCGCCGTGCTGATGCTCGTATTCAAGGACACGATCCTCGGGCTCGTTGCGAGCGTGCAACTCACGGCGCAGGACATGGTGCGCGTCGGCGACTGGATAGAGATGCCGAAGTACGACGCCGACGGTGACGTGATAGACGTGGCGCTGCACACCATCAAGGTGCAGAACTGGGACAAGACCATCACGACCATTCCCACGCACGCGCTGATTTCCGATTCGTTCCGCAACTGGCGCGGCATGTCCGAATCAGGCGGGCGCCGGATCAAGCGCTCCATACGCATCGACATCGAATCCATTCGGGTCCTGACCGAGGAGGAAGTGCAGCGCTTCCGGCGCTTCGCGCTGCTCCGGGAGTACATCGACCGGAAAGAAGAGCAGCTCCGGGATTATGCGGCGAGCCTGAGTGACGAAGACAGGGAGGGCGTGAACCTGCGGCGCCTCACGAACATCGGCACTTACCGCGCGTACATCCTGAATTACATCAAAAACCATCCGAAGATCAACCAGCAGATGACCATGATCGTGCGCCAGCTCGCCCCGGACAGCCAGGGGCTGCCGATCGAGATCTACACGTTCACCAACACGACGGCGTGGGTGGAGTACGAAGGTATACAGAGCGATATCTTCGACCACATCTTGTCGATCGTCGGAGAGTTCGGCCTGCACGTGTACCAGTACCCGAGCGGGCAGGACGTACGCGCGGCCTTAGCTGCATCGCGTGAGAAGGAAGTTCCCCGAAAGCCGGCGGCCATTGCTCATTCCTCATGAGTTCGAGGCTTGATGCCGGCGTCCGTCAGAGAAAATACTGCAGCAAGAACGGGTTCATCATCCTGTCTTCGGGATCGATGCGCCGTCGCATCCGCTTGAAGAAGTCGAGCCTGCTGCCGAACACCTGTCCTGCGTACCCAGGCGACAGCCCGCGTGTCTGGTTGAAGAACGGCATCCCTCCCCAGTGCTGGGCGAACTCACCGAAATCGATGGCAAAGTCTTCCCAACCACGCGCCTGCGTAGACACGGCGCGCAATACGAACATCGGTTCATCGAAGGATGGTGAAAGCAAGGCCGACTGGTCGCGGCACAACCTGAACCCGACAGTCGGCATATCGCAGCGGAATCCGGTTTCGTTCCTGATGCGCAGGCAAAAATCCTTGTACGCCTGGACGACGATCGAAAAATCAGCCGCGGGGAACATCCAGGTGGAATACCTGAGCCGTTCACCATGGTGCTTCGCGTGATCTCCGCTCGCGAGCGCAGTGGAGTTGCTGCCGGACGTCACGAGCCTGTTGTTGACGATGTTCTGCGTGACCTTGCTGATCTCGTCAATGATGCGGTAACGCACGCCCGCTACCGGGACGATGCGGTTCAACGATTTGAAGACCTGCGGCAGCACTGTACTTTCCCCCCAGTCCTTCAGCTTCCACGGGATCTTATGCGTGGAGGTGGCTTCGCGGCTGTACCGCCGCAGGTCGAGGTACGCGCAATCGCGAAACGGCAGGAGGTAGAACTTGATGCCGATGTCGGTCCGGGACAGTTTTTCCGCCGCGGCGGCGAATTGGGCAATCGAACAGCGCCGGTGCGACACTGCAAACGGGCTGATCGGCCGCACTTTCAGCGTCACCTCGTAGATTACCCCGAGCATTCCGTAACTGAGTCGGAACGCATTCAGCAGGTTCTGCTTCTCGCGGGAGAGCGCCAGCAGGCGCCCGGAAGGGGTAACGAGCTTCATGCTCAGCACTTGCGAGGCGAAGTAGGCGCCGTCGCTGGAGATCGAGGGGCCGATGCAGCCGCCGGCCACCGCCCCGCCGACGGTTCGGCTCATGAGGTCATGGCTTCCCGCAAGCTCGAGGCCGTGCTCTGCAAGGGCGCTCGCCAGCCTCCCCAGGCGAACGCCTGCCTGGACGACAGCGGTATCGTTGTAGGCATCTATGTTGATGATTTCGTCAAATCCGGTCATATCGATGACCGTGCCCGCCGTCGCGGACGTGCAATCCGTGGACGAGCTATTGGCACCCATCGGACGAAACGGCGCCAGGTATGCTGAGCCTCGCTCGAGACACTGTCTCAGTTGCTTTAAGCTGGTCGGGCGGATGGTGCATGGCCTGGGCTGGGTTCGCCGGCCGATTTTCCCGGTATCGCGAAGTCTTATGGCTTTGACTGACATGCTGCTCTCCCGTCCGCACCGACACGGTCGAATGCCGTGTCCGAATAAGGACACCGCGCGGTTTCCGGGCGGGAATTGGCGGCAGACTCTCAGTCTGGTCCGCTGCATCTATGAGGGCGGGTTGCCTGCGAACGGGCTTCGGAATGCTCGTCGCGTAGTAGCTGTCGTGTCGGCAACCCCGCTGTCATAGGATATTCCCTTAGACCGGTGGCTTTGCGGCCCTTCCTTTCGAAAGGTGTGCCTTTATCAAACGAGGAAGGATCGTTGCACAGGGCATTCGCCAGTGTCAATTGCCAGGAACCTGATTGCACGGGAAATTGTCAAATCGCGCGATCGGGGATGCGCTACGAACATCGACTAGAATGCGCGCTCCTTCCGGAGCGTTCGAAATGCGGGCGCCCGGTGGTGCGTCAACAAAAAGGAGCTGTAACGTGAAAACATCACGACCGATCAAGTGGCCGGCAACGCTAAACGCAACGATTTTGTTGGCGGCAATGTCCGTGGCCGCATGTACGGATCAACACAACACTTTCACAGAAGTGCGCAGCATCACGGTGACGGGCGAGGGTGAGGCCTCGGGGGCGCCCGACCAGGCTTCCGTGAGCGCGGGTGTCCAGATCCTGGCCGAGACTGTCGTAGAGGCAACGCGCGAGAACGAGTCGATCATCGAGAAGATCATGGCAGCGCTGGATGAACAGGGCATCGACCCGGAGAGGATCCAGACATCCAACTACAGCATATGGGCAGAGCAGAATTACCAGGAGCCGGGACAGAATCGCATCACCGGTTACCGCGTGTCGAATGTCGTAAACGTGAAGATCGACGACATCGACAAGATCGGCGATGTGCTGGCGGCGGTAATCAACGCAGGCGCAAACTCGATCCACGGCATCCAGTTTGGCGTCAAGGATACGAAAGGCCTGGAACAAGAGGCTCGTGAGACCGCGATGGCTGACGCACGGGCACGCGCGGAGTCTCTCGCCCGTCTCGCGGGAGTTCAGCTCGGTGAAGTCCTGTCGCTCTCCACGTCCTACGGTGGCGGTCCCCCGCGGCCGATGATGTCGCGCAGTTACGATATGGCGGAGGCGGCTGCACCGAGCATCTCGCCAGGCCAACAGAGTTTCAGCGTGCAGATTCACGCGACGTTCGCGATCCGCTGAAGGGCGCTCCCCTACACTGCGCCAGGATTGGTGCGAGTTAGCGTGGCAGGTTTTTTGCAAGCATCATTGCCGGCACCGCAGGCGTCGGCAGTTGCGGCGCGTCGAGTTTGTAATTGTTACCGGTTCACATGCAGTAATGTCGACATCAGCAGACGTTGAGTTTCAGGCGTGACACGTTGTGTCGGCGCGCTCGGGTCCGTCACGATGGCCGTGCTCCTGCTGGCCGCGACATCGGCGGCGGAAGAAATTACCTGGGTAATTACGGGCGTACCGGAGCCGCTGCTGGCGAATGTTCGCAGCCATGTGGAGGACGTGGGCTTCGGCACAATAGCCCGCGTATCGGCGGGCCAGTTCGACCAGATCACCGAAAATGCGCGGCTGCGTGCCCGGGAGGCACTTAAGCCGCTCGGGTTTTACCATCCTGTCATTTCCACCAGCGTCGCACCTGCCGGCCGGGAGAGGTATCGGATCAACCTGCGCATCGAGCCCGGGCCGCCGGTTCGGGTGAAGCAGGCGAACATCGAATTGCGTGGGGACGGGGAAAGACAGGAGGATCTTCGCGAGTGGCGGCGAGCCTGGCCGCTGGGAGAGGGCAGCATACTCAACCAGGCGATCTGGGAGGAGCAGAAACAGGCGGCCATGTCACTGGCACATCGCGAGGGTTACCTCAATGCGAACTTCATCACCCGCACGATCGAACTGGACCTGGCCGCGAATGAAGCACATCTGACCCTGGTACTCGATACCGGCACGCGGGCGGTCTTCGGAACCATCGATTTCGTCCAGGACGTGGTTGAACCATACGCCCTGGCGAACGTGCCGCGTTTCGCCCCCGGAACTCCATTTCGCCCGGACCTCGTGGAAAGCCTGCGACTGGACCTGTGGACGACCGGGTATTTCACGGATATCGAAGTCGAGGAACAACGCCAGCTCGATCAAACACCCCCGACCGTAAACATCGTCGCCAGCATGGAAACTGAGTGGAAGAACACTTACCAGGGTGCATTGGGCTTTGGCAGTGATACCGGGTTCAGGACACAGGCGTTGTGGAGCCGTCGACCGCTGTCCTCGCGCGGCGATCGCATTGACCTCGGCATTGGTTACCAGGAGATGGATGACCAGTTTACGTTACGGGCCGACTACCGCATTCCGAGGCAGGTGGAGAAGAGACAGTTCTGGATTGCGAACTTGCTGCTCAGGAGGGACAAACAGGACCTCGAAGTGAAACGCCACGAGGATGATGAGGATTTCATCAAGCTGGCGACAGGCAATGTCGACGATGTCTTCTTCCGCGCCGGCAGGCTGTACGTCCGCGATATAAACGAAGGCAAGGTGCGCTACTTCGAGACGATGTTCGCCCAGTACCTGCGGGAATCCTTTTCCTACGACCCCGGAGTCGATGCGGACCCTGCAGTTCTCGACCTGTTGCGGCATCCCGAGTTCGGCGGCATTTTCAGCGATACGGTGAAGACGATCGCGCTCGGCGTCGAGTGGGACTGGCCGGCCGTCACGGGGAGCGGTTTCGACATCACCGGGCATCACGAGCGGGCCTGGATCTTCACGTCGAGCGACCTTTGGGGCTCCGACCGCGATTTTACCCAGCTCTACATCTCGTCGCGCCGGAACTTCATCCGGGACCGCTGGAAGTTATTGCTGCGTGCAGAAGTGGGTTATACCGATGCCAAAGTTGACCGCCTCACGCTCGACGTCGAGGGCGAGCCACTCGCATTGTCGCTGACGCGATTGCCGAACCAGTACCGCTTCAAAGCCGGCGGCAGCAACAGCGTGCGTGGCTATAGGTTCGAGGATCTGAGCGACAACGACGTCGGCTCGAACCACATTATCTCGGCAAGCGCCGAAATCGAAATGCGCGTCCTGGAGAATTGGTCGGCGGCCGCATTCGTCGACATCGGCAACGCGTTCAACGACTGGAACGATTTCCAGCTTCGAAAGGGCGCGGGAATCGGAATCCGTTGGTACACGATCGCCGGGCCTTTGCGCCTCGATGTTGCGCAGGCGCTCGACATCGAGGGTCGACCGCTGCGTGTGCACTTCACGATAGGCACGCCGCTTCTCTGATGAGCAACATCCTCAAGTACGCGCTCCTGGCCATCGCTTCGGTCGTGCTCATCGTAGTGCTGGCGGTGGCGTGGCTGACGCAGACCTCGTCGGGCTCCCGCTGGCTTTGGGATCGTGCGGTGCCTATGATCCCTGGGGAGCTGCGCGCCGCCACGATCGAGGGCTCGATTGCGGACGGCCTGAGCCTGACCGACGTGTCCTACGTCAGCGAAGCGGTGCAGGTCGAGGTCGCGAGAGCCAGGCTCTCGGTGCAGCTCGTGCTGTTCCCTCTTGCGATCGATATTCCTGAACTTCGCGCAGATCGCGTAAACATTTGGCTGAAGGAAACGGGCGAGCCCGATGATCCCGGTGAACCCTTTCTCGACAAGCTTGCGCTGCCGTTCGTCGTCAACATGCAGGACGTGCATGTGACTGAACTACAAGTCATCAATCCGGCCGACGAGCCCATTTTCCGGCTGCACGAGGCAGCTTTCGCCGGGCACTGGCACGATGAGATATCACTGGCGCGGCTCGAACTGGATTCGTCCGCGGTTGCCTTGCGCGGCTCCATCGACATCGGACTGGCCGAGCCCTATCCGGCGGAAGCGGAGTTGACCGGGAGCTACCCAATTCCGCTGGGCGACGACCAGGTCCACCCGGTCGATTTCAAAGCTATCGCTGCCGGAAGCCTTGCCGACCTGCAGGTCAATGTCGTGGGTGCGGCCCCCGACGTGCAGGTTGCAGGCCGGCTTTTCCGGTTGTACGAGACACCGGGCTGGGACGTGCGCGTGCAGACGCCTTATTTCCAATGGCCGCTTCGCACTGGCCCGGACCAACCTCCACAGGTGTACCTGCGCGAGGCGGATCTCGAAACGCGGGGCGACCTTTCGGCTTACACAATAAGCGGCGTCGGCACCGTCGCGGTAGCCGGCACGGAAGAACTTCTTTTCGACATCGTCACGGAGGGGAACAGTGAGGGGCTTTCCGTGTCGAGCCTTAGCTTGCGCGGCGACATGCTCGCAGCCGCCTCCGTCGGCGAGCTTCGCTGGTCCGGTGGGTTTGCGGTCGCGGTGGATGCAGAGGTCGAACGCTTCGATCCGGCCGCGCTTACGCAAAACTGGCCCGCCGGACAGCCGGTATCCGGAACCGTGGACGCGGCGTGGCAGGCCGGCAACGTGAGACTGAACGAGGTGAGTCTGCGTGTGCAGGATTCGCCGGCAAGGGTGGATGCAACGGGAGAGATCGATCTCGACGGCAACGTGGTTGACCTCCACCTCGACTGGAGCGACTTGCAGTGGCCGATGTCGAACGAGGTCGACGCAGCAACGCGCTTCATCAGTGAGTCGGGGGTTGTAACGGTTGCGGGAAGGCTGGAGGAATGGTCCTTCGACGGGAGGATAGCTTTTCGCACCGATACGCTCCCGCAGGGCGTTTTCGTCCTGACGGGGCAGGGTAATCGCGAACAGGTCGAAGCGGTTCTTCACGAAAGTGAAGTCTTGGGCGGCACGGCGGCCGGCACCGGCCACTATAACTGGGCACAGAGCCGCTGGTCGGCCGATCTCGCCACCGGAAACCTGGACATCAGCCCGCTAGCGCCGCAATTCCCCGGCCGCATCAGCAGCAACTTCACGGCAGAGGGCCAGCTCGATCCTGTCCAGGTGGATGTTGCCATCCGCCAACTGGATGGCTCGGTTCGCGGGCAACCACTGCAAGGCGGGGGCGGAATCCAGTACACGGGAGGCAACCTGGTTGCCCGGCAGCTCGTCTTGAGATCCGGTGAGTCCGAACTGCAGGCGGACGGAAGTGCAAGTAGCCGGTCGGGACTGGATTTCTCACTCGACGTCCCTGCCCTGCAAACGTTCCACCCGGATGTCGCGGGCTTTCTGCAGGCGCAGGGAAACTTCTCGATGGCAGATGAGTTTCCTTCCCTTCAGCTCGATCTCGAGGCGTCGGAGCTGTTCTGGGGCGACTACGCGCTGCAAGAGCTCAAGGTTAGAAGTATCGATGCGCCGCCCGCTACGCCACTGGCATTGGCAGCCGAGGGAACGGGACTGACCGCTGGCGCACGTGAACTCCAGAGTGTCGTTGTGCAGCTTTCCGCCGGGGCGGATCGCCAGCGGTTGCTGGTCGACCTGGCGGGAGAGGAAAAGGAGCTGAATCTTGAGTTCGACGGGGCTTTGGAGAACTGGCGCCAGCCACTCCAGTCCACCTGGCGCGGCCAACTGGAGGCTCTGCGGTTCGCGACGCCTTCAGATCTCGAGTTCGCGCTCGAGGAGCCTGCTGCCCTGCAGCTTTCGACAAAATCGGTGTCGCTTGAGCGCACCTGTCTCGTGGGCAGCGAGGGGAGTCCGGAAGTCCAGGCGCCGGCCCAGGAAGCGAGGGTTTGCCTGGGGACGGAGTGGGCTGGCAGCACGAACCTCACACTGGCGGCGGAGATGGAAGCGCTCCCGGTAAACCTCATTCGTCTGCTGTTCGAGACCAACCTTGAATTCACGCAGACGCTGAGCGGCGGGATCTCGATTGGCAGCGGGGAGGGTGGGCTCTCGGGAGAAGGAGACGTCCTCATATCGCCGGGAGACATCCGGAACACCGTAGACGAGAGAATGACAACCCAGACGGGTGCGGGCGAGGTCCACTTCAACCTGGTGGACGGCCAGTTGCTCGCCGGACGATTGACGCTGCCTTTTTCGGATTCGGCCGAGATCGACGCAAGTTTCGAGGCAGCGGACGTGAGCATGGGCGCCGACAGCGAAGTTGAAGGCAGGCTCGCGATAAATCTCAACGACATCGCTGTTGCTGCCAGCCTTGCGCCTATGATCGACGACGCCAGCGGTCAACTGGATGTGGACCTGGGAGTAGCAGGCACCCTCGGCAAGCCCATGTTCACCGGGGAAGCCTCGTTGAAGAATGGTTCATTCAGGTATGAGCCGCTCGGGCTCGTGCTCAGTGACATCCAGATGCAAAGCATGATTCGCGAAGACAACAGGATCGATCTGCAGACGACGTTCAGCGCCGGCGACGGCACCGGTGAACTCCGAAGCAGTGTCAATTCGTTCGGCGGGTTTCGCGAGGGACTGGACTTGTCTCTCACGGGCGAGAACCTGACGCTGATCGACCTGCCGGACGTCACCGTGGTGGCGAATACCGACCTCGTGCTGGGCGTGCGGGCGGGTAGCCTGGCGATCAATGGCAACGTGGTTGTCCCGCGGGCGAGACTCACGCCCGTTGATCTGACCTCGGGTGACAAGATAAGCGAAAGCGCGGACGTCGTGATCGTCGCGAACGGTAACGGAGAGACGGAGGAAACAGACGCAACCGAGACTCCGTTCGAGATTCACGGAACCGTGGCGCTGGTGTTAGGAGACGACGTGGTTGTCGATCTCGACGTCGCCGAGGCTCGCGTCGCCGGTACCGCTGCCTTTCACTGGGACGGCCCGCACATGCCGGTTGCGAACGGCCAGTACAACATCCAGGGCAGGTTCGAAGCGTACGGGCAATTGCTGGATATCACCGAGGGAAGGATCCAGTTTCCCGGCGTCCCGGCATCGAGCCCCAGCCTGCGCATTCGCGCCGAGCGGGAAATATTCGGCAATCCGCAGATCCGCAATGCGGGGGTACTTGTCACGGGCACGCCGCAGGAGCCCCAGGTCGAGGTTTATACAAATCCGGCCACGACGAGGGACCGGGCGTTGACTCTCCTTGTGACCGGCAGCGACTTCAATTATGAACAGGGGGTCGGCGCGGTGGATGTCGGTACCTATATCGCCCAGGATCTCTACATCAGCTATGGCATCGGGCTTTTCGAGCGCGGCAATGTCATCAGCGTACGCTACGACATCGCCAAGGGTTTCGGCATCAAGGCGACGTCCGGGAAGAACGCGGAGGGCGTTGACCTCAGCTACACGCTCGAGCGCTGAGACAGCGGGGTCGTCCAGGCGCCCTAAGTTCTCGTCTGGCAAAACGCCAGCGACACGGGTATTTTGCTTGGCTGGAACGATGTCACCGCCCGCCGCCCTGTATCAAATAAGGATGCTGTCATGACCCGTCTGAAACTCGTCTTCACCTGTGCCGCCATCGGCGCATCCTCGCCGGTTTTCGCTGGTTCCGTCATGGAACTGGTCACCACGGACTACGGGGAGGAGCCGCCCGCCATCGGCACGGTCGAGATCTCGACGCAGGACGGTGTTTCGCGGATGGAGGTGACGTCTGTCAGCAGCGACGAGTCGGGAGGCATGATCTTTCGCGAGCAGGGCCGTGAATTTATCGCTATCGATCATGAGGAGAAGGAGTATTACGTGATCGATGAAGCTGCGATGGAACGGATCGGCTCGCAAATGAGCAGCGCCATGCAGCAAATGCAGCAGGCACTCGAGGAAATGCCGCCTGAGCAGCGTGCGATGGCGGAACAGATGATGAAGCAGCACCTCCCGACGCAGGCGGAGAAACCGGCACCTTTGAAAGTGAACCGGACCGGCGCCAGCGACACGATCAACGGCTTTGATTGCGAGTACTACGAAGTGCAGCAAAATGGCACAAAAGTACGGGAGCTCTGCATCACAGGCTGGGACGACATCGATGGCGGTCGTGAGGCCGCTGATTCAATGATCGCGATGGCCACCTTCTTCGAGAGGATGGCGGAGCAATTCTCGGGCGCTTCGGGTATGGACGTGATGGGTGAGCAGCGGGACTTGTTCCGGCACATGAAAGAGTTGGAGGGTTACCCTGTACTGAGCCGCGAGTTCGACGACGATGGCAGCCTTGAAAGCGAGAGCCGGCTTAAGTCCGCGAGAAGCGCGGACATCGATCAGGCGCTCTTCAACCCACCGCAGGGTTACAAGCAAAAGGACCTTGGTATCTGAGAGGTCCTCTTAAAGGCAACTACCGTTCCAATCAGGAGCTGACACACCATGCGCTGGCGGGACAGAAGGCGGAGCAGCAACATCGAGGACCGGCGCAGCGCCAGGGGAACGACGCTGGTGGGCGGCGGCATCGGTACGATCGTCATTGTCCTTGCGGCCATGTACTTCGGTATCGATCCGAGCTTCCTTCTGGAGGGGGTGCAGTCGGTCAACGTTCCTTCCGATACCGCCACGACTCCTGGCGAACAGGATTTCTCCGAAGACCCGCTCGCGGACATGGTCGCGGTGGTCGTGGCCGACACCGAGGACGTGTGGAACGAAGTGTTCGCCGCGAGCAACCAGCGCTACCAGGAACCGGTGCTGGTGATGTTTCGCGGCGCTACACGGACCGCCTGTGGCGTCGGGCAAGCCTTCATGGGACCCTTCTATTGTCCCGCAGACAGCAAGGCCTACATCGATCTCGACTTCTACACGGAACTGAAGAATCGCTTTGATGCTCCCGGCGATTTCGCGCAGGCCTATGTCATCGCCCACGAGATCGGGCACCACGTGCAGCACCTTCTCGGAATTACGGACGAGGTTCACCGAAGTCGCCAGCGGCTGTCGGAGGCCGAGGCAAACCGGATGTCCGTGCGGCTGGAGTTGCAGGCGGACTGCCTGGCGGGGGTATGGGCGAACCGCACCCACCGCCGGCACAATTTCCTCGAGGAAGGCGATGTCGAGGAAGCTTTGAATGCCGCGAGCGCCATCGGCGACGATCGCCTTCAGCAGGGTAGCGGACGCGGCGTATCCCCCGACTCTTTCACCCACGGCACGTCGGAGCAGCGCGTACGATGGTTCCGCACCGGCCTGGAGCACGGCGACCCGGAACGCTGCGACACCTTCGCCGCACAGAGCCTGTAAACGAAGCCTTCTCCCGATCTCGCTTGACGGCGTAAAACAGAACGACTAGTCTGGAAAGCATGGTCAGAACCCGTGCTTTCAATCCTGCTGAAGCGTTGAACAAGGCCGTGGAGGTGTTCTCCACGCGGGGCTACACCGACACCTCCATGGATGACCTCGTCAAGGCAACCGGCGTCAGCCGCTACGGACTCTACGGGACGTTCGGCAACAAGCGCGAGTTGTTCGAGCAGGCGCTGGAGCGCTACGCCGATCGCATGGGTCGCGAGCGGTTCCTGCGGCTTCTCGAGCCCGACGCTTCGCTTGCCGACATTCGCAGGATCTTCGAGGAGCGCATCGAGATGCTCGCCAGCGCCGACAGAACCAGGGGCTGCATGTTGTCCCATACGGCCATGGAGCTGGCTCCGCACGACAGCGAGATCAAGCATGTGCTGCAGCGCTTCATAAGCCGCATCGCCAAGACCTTCGCCATCGGACTTGCGGCCGCGAAAGAAAAGGGGGAGGTCCGGGCATCTCTGGACGTGCGAAGCGCGGGCGATTTTCTCACCGGCGCACTCTTCGGGTTGGCGGTGCTCGCAAGCTCGGGCCTCCCCAGGGAAACGCTGAACAGTTTCGTGGACAACACCATGTCCTCGCTCCGCTGAGTTTTTTTGTGCATAACAGAATAGATGTTCTGGAGTGCGGCTCGAGTCCGAAGCGACCCGACCTTTTTTTCTTTTATCCAGAACGCTGGTTCTGAAACTGGACCCGCGGCGTCGCCGCACAACCTCGAAGGAAGCTCAAGAGATGAAATTCCAAAACCTGATACCTGCCAGTCTCCTGCTCGTGCTCGGTTACGCCGGCGCCCATGCCATACCCGCCGAAGCTGCCGGGAAGATGCTCTTCTCCCGGGAGGTCGACAGCTGCCTCGCAGCTGTTAACACCGAACTCGACCTCGAGAATGCGCAACGCGTGCGTCACCTGGTGTCGAGGGTCAAGAGGACCGGGATCGGATATGCCGTAACGATCGAGTCCGCGGTAATTTTCCCCGACTCCGAAAAGCGCTACGAGACGCACTGCGTCGCGAATGGCAGCAACGCACCGATCAGGCTTACCATCGAGCAGGCCTGATGCGCTGGTCATTGCGCGAACTTCAAGGCCCGGGTCAGCTAACGGTGGTGATTGGCAAGGCGCACGGTGATCCCTGGCGATGACGCAACCGTTTGCGCGCGAGCGGCATCTAAATCAGCAAACCACAGCCGAGCCGCTCACGCTGGAGAAAACGATGCTGCAGACCCTACTGATGATGATCTTGTTCGCCGCCAACCTCGTGCATGCCGCGTTTAACGGCCAGGAGGAAAAGCGCGAGCTGTCTATCGATGCTGATGGCGTGGAAACACTGGACATCGAGGCAGGGGCAGGCAGCCTGAACGTTAGCGGCATCGCCGGCACCAACCGCATTCTCGTCATCGCAACCATCGAGGTTCCGGATGCGGATGCAGACGAGGCCCGGCAGGTCATCGAAGAGGACCTTGTCCTCAGCCTCGGAAAAAATGGCAGTCGCGCCGATCTCGACGGGTGGTTCAGGAAGTCGCGATGGTCGTTCGACGAAAGCCCGCGCGTGCACCTGGACGTGAGGGTCCCGGAGAGACTGTCACTCAACATCGAGGACCGCTCCGGATCGGTCGAAGTCCGCGACGTCATGGGCCCGATCGAACTGGACGATGGTTCCGGATCGATCCGGATAACCGACAATGGCGGGTTGCTGACCATCAGGGATGGGTCCGGGTCCATCGAAATCGAGCGTTCCGGCGGCGACGTCAGGATTGTTGACGGTTCCGGCAGTATCACCGTGGCCGAGGTCGACGGCAGCGTCACTATTGAAGACGGTTCAGGCAGTATCGATGTCCGCGATATTGTGGGTGACCTGCTCGTCCCGGATGCGGGTAGCGGCTCGTTCGACTACTCGGAGGTTGCAGGGCGCGTCGTCGCCGACGACTGACACCCGGTCCGGTTGTCGCCCGTGAGACGGGCCCCTGGAGCGCCCGATTCCAGGCGACGTGGCTGGAACAGAAGGCTGTAGTAGCCGGCCCCGCGGGCGACATTCGCCTGGAGCGGCGCTACCTTCGTCGCCCGTGAGACGGGCGCTTATCGCGGGCTGTTCCGGCCGTAGCGCACACGCGCGGGCTTTAGGGCTACAATGAAACGACGATCCGCAACCGCGAGCGTCGGGACCTTCGCGGATGCTTGAATCCAGGTTTCCGGGAGGCAACATGAAACTGGTCTGTCACCTTCTCGATAGCAAGGGCCGCGATATAGTCTCCATAGCGCCCGATGCTTCAGTGCTCGATGCAATACGCCTCATGTCCGACCGGGGCATCGGCGCACTCGTGGTCATGGACGGCGATAGCCTCGCCGGGATACTCACCGAAAGAGATTACGCACGAAAAGTCATCCTCAAAGGACGTGCCTCCGATGCTACGGAAGTGCGTGAAATCATGACGACCGACGTCATCACGACCACCAGCAGCGAGTCGGTTGACAAGTGCATGAACACCGTAACTGAAAAGAGGATTCGCCACTTGCCCGTTGTCGATGAAGGAAGACTCATCGGCATCATTTCCATCGGGGACCTGGTCAAGGCAATCATCTCGGACCAGCAGCAGGCCATCGAACAACTCGAACACTACATCAGCGGGTGAAAACAGGCCCGTAGACGAGGCGAGAGGGGATGACTGACGAGAAGACTTACGATCGACGCGTTCTCGACCTGTACGATCGTTACGCCCACGGCATGATAACGCGCCGTGACTTTCTTGAACGCGCGGCTGCATATACCGCCTCCGGAGTTTCCGCGTCGGCGCTTCTAGGCAGCCTGAGCCCGAACTACGCACTGGCGCAGCAGGTCGACCCCGGCGACGACTCTATCGAAGTACGTTACGAGGATTACGCATCCCCTGACGGTGCCGGGGAAATGCGCGGGTACCTCGCCGCGCCGTCATTGCGGAACACCGGGTTGCCTGGCGTTCTCGTGATCCATGAGAACCGGGGGCTCAACCCATACATCGAAGATGTCGTGCGTCGCGTGGCCGTTGGAGGCTTCGTGGGTTTTGCACCGGATGCCCTGACGCCTCTTGGCGGCTACCCGGGGACGGACGACGAAGGGCGCGAACTCCAGGCCCGGCGCGACCGGGACGAGATGCTCGAGGACTTCATCGCAGGACTGCGCTACCTGCAGGCGCACGAGTGGTGTAGTGGAAAAGCCGGCTGCGTCGGCTTTTGCTTTGGCGGCTGGGTGTCGAACATGATCGCAGTGCGCGTACCGGACCTCGCGGCGGCCGTACCGTTCTACGGTACCCAGCCTTCGCCGGAGGAGGTCGTCCATATTCGCGCCCCGCTGCTCATTCATCACGCTTCGCAGGATGAGCGCGTGAACGCCGGATGGCCAGCCTACAAGGCCGCCCTCGAGAAACACGGGAAGACCTTCACGGAACATACCTACGAAGACACCAGTCACGGCTTCCACAACGATACTACGCCACGCTTCGATGAAGCCGCGGCGGAACTGGCCTGGCGGAGGACCCTTGAATTTTTCAGGAAGAACCTTGTCTGATCTGGGTCGGCCAACGCTTTCTGGGTTTCGGCAGCTGTGGCCGGCGGAACAGAGGGTGCGAATCATGGGCAGATTATTCTTGATGGTCATCTTAAGCTTGGTGGGGCCTCAGGGTTTCGCTCAGAATGCTGACCGAATGCAGGACGGGCCAACCACGGTCATCGGCCCGCGTAATCCCGACCTCCAGGATGGCGCGAAACAGCTGCTGGCCGGCCGGGCGAAGGAGGGTGTCGAGCTTACGCTTCGGGGCTTGAAGGTTGCGCAGGGCGCACGAGAGGAAGAAGCAGCGCTGTCGAATCTTTGCGCAGGCTACATCATGCTCGAAAACTACCAGGAAGCTTTGAAGTATTGCGAACTGCTGATCGAGCGGGACGACCAGAGCTGGCGTGCCTACAACAATCGTGCAGTGATCTATATCAATACGGCTGAGTACGAGAAGGCACACCGGGACCTGGTAAAGGGCGAGGAGCTGAATCCCGGCGCCAGGACCTTAAGGGTCGCCCGCGCGATGTACCTCGACGCGGTCGACCCGGTGGCGCCTGAAGTCGAGATTGACGACCGCCAGGGCAACCCGGATGGGGATGACCAGGAGCGCTGAAAAGCCGGGCCGCGCACAGCTTTTCACCGCCCTGCTTTTGCTGCCGCTGTTCGCCTTCGCCGGCGATGAGGCAGACACCCGTAACTTCACCGATTCGCCGGGTGAGCGGGTGCCGGCGATCACCGCGTTCCCGAAATATCCCTCCATCGCGCGACGTGATCGTATCGAAGGAGAAGCCGTGGTCTGCTTCCACATCGACGCGCGGGGAAAGGTTGTCCGCCCGTCTATTCGCAGCAGTTCGCACAAGATATTCGAAAAGCCTGCAATGAGGGCGATCCGTCGCTCGAGCTTCACGCCTTTGGCCGACGGTGAGAAGCCGGCTCTTGTGAAGACCTGCAGGACCTACCGCTTTCGCCTCGACCGGGTCAACGAGACGGCTGTAGTCCTTCCGCCGGCAGCACGCGTTCCAGCGTAAAGATGAAATCTCCGAGTGCCGATGCGTCGTCGTTGGCGGCATTCGCCGCTACGTGCAGGTGGACCGGGGCGTTCACTCCTGCGGCGATCCAGCGAAAGACCCACCGGATCACACGGTCGCCGTTTGCGTTGATACCGTCTTTCGTGTGCTGCAGGTACTCCTGGCCGGCGGCCTCAATTACCTGCGTCTCCGGGGAAAGCGAAATCAGTTTTCCTGCCGGCGTGCCGTCCTGCTGGCGGAGCGCCAGCTGAAAGCCGCCGCTTCGCAGCTTGCTGTGTTTCAATTGGACGGAGATCTCGTACTCCGCATCGGCGACGACGCTGAGCGGCAGTCCGGAAACTTTAAGCTCGCCTCCACCGACATTCCTGCGGCTGTCGGAGTGGCACAGCGAGCAGTCGGGCTCACCGAAGCCGCCAGTGTGTGCCGCCGGCGCGCCGTCTTCGTAGCAATGCGCGGTAAGGCTGGCGGTGCCCAGCAGCAACAGGACAACAAGCGGGAGAAGCGCTGGTGGCAGCACCTGTGTCGTCCTTTCCGGGGTCAGTGGACCTTGGCGCGGCCGATGTAGTTGGTGTCCGTGCCGAACCAGATTTCGCCGGCTGGCGCGAAGTAGTCCATGTGCCGCACCGTCCCACCGCCGCTCGGAATTTCGGTGACGCTCAGGAACTCCTCTGTTGCGGCATCAAAGCCTACGAACCTGTTGGGAGTCATCCCTGTTTCGACCATCCAGATCTTGTCGTTCCTGTCCACTGCCATGCCGTAAGGGCGGCTGTCCGAGCCTCCGGGCATCGGCCACTCCTTGAACTCTTCGGTGGCCGGGCTGTATCGCCCGAGATAGCCGCGGGCGTAATCGACAAACCAGACACGGTCATCGGAGGTGATGACGAGGCGCCGCGGCCTGCTGCCCTCGCTCGGCAGTACGATCTCCTCGAGCGTCATGTTCTGCGGGTCGACCTTGAGCAGCCTGTTGGTCCCGAACGCCACCGCCCAGGGCACGTCCCTGGAATCGACCACGATGCCGTAGGGCCTTGCCCGCCCCGTCGGCACCTCGATGAGTTGCACTCGCCTGTCCGAGGCATTCAGCTTGCCGACGAAGTTTCCCTGCTGGACCGTAAACCAGATGTCGCCGCGGGAGTCGAAGGTCAGCGTGTGGGGATCGCGTGCTGCCCGGTGCGGCATCTCGATCCTGGTAATGCTCCCGGTATCCGGGTCCAGCAGGCCGATGTGCCGCGCCAGGTTGCCGGCGTACCAGATGTCGTTGTTATCATCGACAATCAGGTTGTGCGGCCCCGTTCCCGGTGCCAGGTCGTAACGGTTGAACTGGTTCGACTCAGGAACGAGGTTGGCGACATAGTGGCCCTTCTGCCCTACGAACCAGACCCGTCCGTTGTCGGCAACGTAGGGATCCCTGGGACGGGAGTCCTCCCAGGGCACCAGCCATTCCCGTATATCCAGCCTGTCGTTCGTCGGCATCGACTGGGCGTAGCCGGCGTTGGTTGCAACAACCAGCGCGGTGATGGCGCTCAAGAAGAGATTCAGAATTTTCATTTTTCTACCTCCCCGATCGATGGTGTCTTTCTTGGTTCCCTAGCTCGCCGAACCTCCGCGAGAAGAACGCTCGGCATGAAACGCCAGGATGCGCCGCGCCGCCGCCTCCACGCTGCCGCCGATGCTGATGAGGCCTGCGTCATGCCCGGCCATGACAGCCACGCCGAATTCCCGAAAGGGTGTCTGCCGGTACAGTAGTTTGAATGCGTTGGCCATCTCCGGCGTCCCGTAGGCAACATCGGCGGCCGTTGTCGGCACCGAGTACTTCAGTTGCTCCCAAAGGCTCTCGCTGTGCACGTGGACGACTGCATTGATGGATGCGTCCAGCTCGTAGATGGCGGCGTGGGTGAGGGACTCCGACGACGCCTGCGTGGCCCCGGTGCAACTGACCGAATTTTCAGCTATGTCGGCCTTCGTTACCAGCGCGTAATGCCTCTGGTCGGTATGCGGCAGGTGCCCCGTCTGGGTGCCGCTTATGATGAAGAGCCCGCCACCTGTCGCGCGCACGCTCAAGTTCCCGTAACCGATGTTGAGCTCCGGGTAGTACCCGACGAGGCCTGCTTCGTAAAGCGGCCGCCGCCAGCGCTCGAGTTCAGCGATGGAGGAGCCAGGGAGGGGAGATCGATCGGTCCAGTCGACCGCGAACTTCGTGTAACCCTCATCTATCTCAGAGTTGATCATGGAAGATCATGAGGCCTGCTTCGCCTGCTCTGGAAAGAGCCGCCTGAGACCCTTTTCGCTTGCGTCGCAAATACCGCGCTCCGTAATCAGCCCGGTTACAAGCCGCGCGGGAGTTACGTCGAATGCATAGTTGCTGATCGGCGTGCCGTCGGCAACCGTCTGCACGTCCAGCCACTGCCCACCGGACTTGCCGCGGATGAGCGAGACTTCGGACGGGTTCCTTTCCTCGATCGGAATAGCCGCACCGTCGGCGATCGTCCAGTCGATCGTCGTCGAGGGCAGGGCAACGTAGAAAGGGATACCGTTGTCAGCAGCGGCAAGAGCCTTGAGGTAGGTCCCAATCTTGTTTGCGACATCGCCGGTGCGGGTGGTCCGGTCGGTGCCGGTGATGCAAAGGTCGACTTTACCGCGTTGCATCAGGTGACCGCCGGCGTTGTCGACGACTAGTGTATGCGCTACGCCGTTCTGCGCGAGCTCCCAGGCCGTCAATTGCGAACCCTGGTTGCGCGGCCGCGTCTCGTCGACCCAGACATGCACGTCGATCCCTTTCTGCCGGGCAAAGTAAATTGGTGCGGTCGCCGTGCCCCAGTTGATGGTCGCGAGGGAGCCGGCGTTGCAGTGCGTGAGCACGTTGACAGTCCCGCCGTTCTTTCTTTGCGCGATATCCTCGATCAGGCGGACCCCATGCTCTCCGATACCGCGGGAAATTTCGATGTCTTCTTCACAGATCGCCTGCGCTTCTTCACGCAGCAAGCCCTCGAGACTGCCGGAGCCTGCGCTCCGCCTGACGCGGGCCATGACCCTGTCGATGGCCCACCTTAGATTGACGGCCGTCGGGCGGGTCCGGCCAAGACCCTCCGCGGCGTCTCCGAGGAGTTTCCCGGGGTTGGCAGCCTGGCGGCCTGCGAGGGCGGCCAGGTAGAGGCCCCAGGCAGCAGTCGCGCCGATAAGCGGAGCGCCGCGAACGAGCATCTCGCTGATGGCGTACGCAGCGTCCTCCCAGGTTCTGAGGTCCTGAACCGCGAACTCATGCGGCAGGAGGCGCTGATCGATGATCTGCACCACCGTCGGATCATCGCTTTTCAGCCAGATCGTCCTGAAATTCTTGCCGGATGCCTGCAAAACCTGCTTCCCCGTTGCCAATCGAAAGTTAAACATACCCGGATACGGATGCGCCAGCGGGGTAACGGGAACCTGACATAACGGCTTCGCAAGCGCAGACGATCCTTCCCGCAAGCTGCTACCCTGTGAATTCGCCAGGCCGCAGATTGCCGTATCCATGGGTCCACTTTCCGGTATAAAAGTCATCGAGGTTGGTGGAATCGGGCCGGTGCCGTTTTGCGGCATGCTGCTGTCGGATATGGGCGCCGAAGTGATTCTCATCGAGCGCAGGACTGCGTCTTTGACCGGCTTTGACCAGCGGTCAGGCGATGCCGCCAGGTGGTCGATCGTGCATCGTGGAAAGAGGTCCCTGGCGATGGACCTGAAGAAACCTGCAGCGGCTGCAGCGCTGCTTCGCCTGGTCGCGGATGCCGACCTGCTGATCGAGGGATTCAGGCCCGGCGTCATGGAAAGGCTTGGACTCGGCCCGGAGGAATGCCTGGAAGCGAACCGGCGCCTCGTGTATGGCCGCATGACCGGATGGGGCCAGCACGGTCCGCTGGCGCAGTCGGCGGGCCACGACATCAATTACATAGCACTCGCTGGCGCGCTTTACCATGGCGGCCATCGCGACTCGCCGCCTGCTGCGCCGCCGACCCTCGTCGGCGACATCGGCGGTGGTGCCATGTTCCTGACAGTGGGCCTGCTCGCCGCGCTTCTCGAGGCACGACAAAGCGGTGAGGGACAGGTCATCGACGCCGCGGTCAGCGATGGCGCGGCGCTGATGACCTCCCTGCTTTTCGGCTTGCAGCAGCAGGGTTTCTGGACAGACCAGCGGCAGGCCAACATGCTGGACGGCGGTTCGCACTGGTACGACTGCTACGAATGCGCGGACGGGAAGTACATCTCCATCGGGGCCCTCGAGCCGGCTTTCTACCGCCGGTTGCTGGAACGGTGCGGACTTTCCGGGGATGCAGAATTCAGCTCGCAGTTCGAGCCGTCAAAGTGGCCGTCGCTGAAAGAGAGAATGACCGAACTTTTCAAGACCAGGAAGCGGGATGAATGGTGTGAGATGCTGGAAGGCTCGGATGCCTGTTTTGCGCCGGTGCTGAACATGAGCGAGGCGCCCCGACATCCGCATAACGTCGCGCGCAGTACCTTTATCGAGGTGGACGGCGTCACCCAGGCGGCTCCCGCGCCGCGATTCAGCCGGACACCGGGCAGGATCCACGGCACGGCGCCGGCAAGCGGAGAGCACAGCGGATCAGTGCTTCATGCCGCAGGTTTCTCCGAACAGGAGATTGCCGGGCTACGCGCGCAGGAAGTTATCTGAGCCAGGGACGACAATGCGGAGATACTTGATGCCGCCTGCGCCGGTGCAGCAGAGCCACAGCCCGCGCCAGATCGCATGCAGCGTCGCGTTCACCATACTGCTCCTGCAGCTGGCCTTCGCATCAGCTGTTGGCGCCCGGGAAGAAGCCGCTGCGCAGGATGTCAGCCCCGGCTCCGGGGAGCAGACATTCGTCGTTGACCCGGACATGCCGAGCGGCAAACAGCTGGAGGAGTCAGGAGCCCGTATCGGCAGCATCATCCTGGACAAGCAGAACGTTTTCGACACCTCCCGGGAAGACGAAGACAAGTGGCTCTACCGGCTTGCGAACCGCTGGCACATCCTGACCCGCGACTCCGTCATCCGGCAGCAACTCCTGTTTCGCGAGGGGGACCTGTTTTCGGAAAGGCTTCTCGCGGAGTCAGCCCGCATCCTGCGACGGAACCAGTACCTTTACACGGCGGTGGTCGAACCGCTCAGCTACGCGAACGGCATCGTTGACATCGTTGTGCGAACCAGGGACCTGTGGACCCTCATGCCAGGCCTGTCCGTTTCCCGTTCCGGCGGCGAAAACAAATCCCGCGTCACCATATCGGAATCGAACCTGCTGGGGCGCGGCGCACGCATTCGTCTCTCATACATGGATGACGTAGATCGTGAATCGACCAATTTCGAGTTCTCCGACGAGCACCTGGGCCACAGCTGGTTGTCGCTTTATCTCGGACTCTCCGACAGTTCGGACGGCGGAACGGCGCGGCTACTCGCGGAGCGTCCCTTCTATGCGCTCGATACCCACTGGAGCGCCGGCTTCGAGTTCGTCGACGACTCCAGGGAAGACCGGCTTTACGAAATCGGCGAAGAGGTCGCCGAGTACAAGCACGAGTCCGATTACTACACCGCATTCGGTGGCTGGTCCGCGGGGCTCAGGAACGGCTGGGTGACTCGCTGGACCGCCGGCATCGTTTACGACAACCAGGAGTTCTCGGAGGTGCCGGAACCGGAGCCGGGACTCCTGTCCGCGGTGCCGGAGGACCGGCAGCTGTTGTATCCCTATATTGGCCTCGAGATCCTTGAGGACCGGTACACCACCACCGCCAACCGCGAACAGATCGGGCGCACGGAAGATTTCAACCTCGGCCGGCAGTTCCGTGCTTCACTCGGCTTCGCCAGCGAAGGTTTCGGCTCCGACCGTAACGCGCTCGTTTACTCACTCGAAGCGAGCCGCGGCTACGGTGACATAAACGCCAAGGCACTGATCGTCTCCGCGGACGCAAGTGGCCGTATCGACGATGGCTCTTCCGCAAACTCGGAGATCGGCATCACCGCCCGCTGGTACAACCAGATCACCTCGAAGCGGCTGTTTTTCATGACGCTGGATGCCCGAAAGGGGCACAACCTCGATCTCGACAACCCGCTGGAGATCGGCGGCGACAGCGGGCTCCGCGGCTATCCCCTGCGCTACCAGTCGGGCGACGCCAGCATGCTTTTCACGATCGAGCAGCGATACTTTACCGACTGGTACCCGTTTCGCCTCGCTCGTGTCGGGGGTGCGATCTTCGCGGACGTTGGCAGGGTCTGGGGCGACAACCCGGTGCAGGGCAGCTCGCAGGGATGGCTCAGGGATATCGGCTTCGGCCTCCGGCTCGGACCGACGCGCGGTGGCGCCGATGAAGTGGTGCATCTCGACATCGCGTTTCCGCTCGACGGCGATCCTTCCATCGAGGACGTGCAGATCCTGCTCGAGTCAAAGGGCAGCTTCTAGCTGCCCGCGGCCGCGGCGTTATTCATGACCCCCCAGCCGAGGCTCCGCCTGGCACCACACACACCATTCATGAATAACGCCGGTCCTGGCGTGCTGCTGCCTGCGCCGACTTCAGGGTGTTCGCCATCAGCATGACGATGGTCATCGGTCCCACGCCTCCGGGGACGGGAGTGATAGCGCCGGCGACTTCGGAGGCTTCCTCGAAATTGACGTCTCCCACTAGCCTGTTCTTTGTTTCGCCGTTTTGCATCACCTCCGTGCGGTTGATGCCAACGTCGATGACCGTTGCGCCTGGCTTGATCCAGTCGCCGCGAACGAGTGCGGGTTGCCCCACCGCCGCGATCAGGATATCGGCCGTGCGCGTGACCTCGGGCAGGTCGCGGGTGCGGCTGTGGCAGATCGTGACGGTAGCATTAGCCCTGA
>DATGQI010000035.1:0-9065 GCA_035304285.1 Woeseiaceae bacterium | reverse complement strand
GACAGGATTGATCGGATGACCGTCCATTGATAGACTCGATGGCATGAGCGCTCGAGATCAGTTTGTTGACGTGCCCGAAGCCGGGCGAGTGCTTGGCGTGTCGGAATCGACCGTCTGGCGGATGATCCGCCGTGGCGCGCTACCGAGCATTCGAAAGGGGGGCCGGCGGCTGATCCCGCGCAGGGCGCTAATGAAGGGTGCAAGAGCGGTGAGCGGCGATCAGATACCGCCGTTTACCGAGGACAACGCGATTTTCCATTTGGTCGGAGCCGGGCGCGGGGGCGGGCAGGAGCCGGGCGCCCGCGACAAGCACGCTATTCTCGATGTCGATCGTTGATACATGAAACGCGCTGTGCTGTGGGACTCCAGCGCAGTGCTGGCCCTGCTCGATGCGGACGATGCAGATCACCGGGCGGCTACGCTGATTGCTCATGAAATCGCCGGAGAGCGACGGCCAAGCTTCATTACCAACTACGTGGAGGTTGAAGCCCATGCCCTGCTGTTACGGAAGCTGGGAAGGGCCTTGGCACGTCAGTGGCTGCTAGGCGGTGGCCTCCCTGTCGTCAGGGTATCCCCGCAGGAGGAAGAGCGCGGCAAGGCGTTGCTGGAACAGTACAGCGACAAGGACTGGAGCCTGTGCGATGCAATTTCCTTCGCCGTAATCCAGGGTCGACGTGTTGATGCGGCCTTTAGTTTCGATCGTCACTTCGTGCAGTTCGGTCGTTGTCGCGTACTGGGCGCGGAATGACGGTGCCGGGTTACGCTGTAATTCAACGCGATGCAATAGTCGGCAAAAATGGGCATGGTGTCCGATGGACTGACCATTGTCCGATGACCTTGTTGACAGCCTCACTGAGGTTGCTCAATGCGGCTGTGTATATTGGCTCGTAATTCGTTTCGATCCGTGTGCCAGCAAGTCTTGTCGATCCTCGAAACGACTACCTGGAGCGCGTAAGCTGCGACTGAAGGCTCACCGTGCTACTTTCCCGGCACTCTCAGTCCCGGCTTTCCGTCGATATTGTCGCGCACGAGCGCGCCGAGAAGTTCAGTAAATGGCCTGATACTGCCATGTACGCTCGCACCTTCGAGAGCGGCCATGTAGTCATCGCGGCGCTCGACCGGAATCACTGTCCATGGGTAGCCGCCGGAGGCGAGCGAAACATTCATCAAGAACCGGCCCATGCGTCCGTTGCCGTCAAAATACGGGTGGATGTAGACGAATATGAAATGCCCGAGCACGACGCGGACGGCGGGCTCCTGTTCTTCACTTAGCAATTCGAACAGTACCGGCATCATATCCCGCACGGCTTCCCGCGATGGCGGTACGTGCAGTGAGTTCCGGATATAAACCGGACCGTTGCGGTATCCGGCGAGATCGCTGGGCCTCAGGACGCCGGCGGTAATGCTTGGCCCGAAGAGCTGCGAGTACCACTCGGCATGATCGTCGCCGGCGACCGTTCCCGCGTTTTCCCTGTTGAGGGCTTTTTCGACACTTTGCTTGACGGACTGGAAGGCATCGTAATAGCCGCGCGCGGCAAGAGCATTGCGATGCTGGTCCTCCTTGCTGCTGTCCGGGTTCCAGCTCCCTGCGCGCACGCGCTCGATCAGCTCGGCGCTGACGCGGTAGCCTTCGATTGAGAGCGAGTGGTAGGCGTCGGTGACATAGAGTTCCTCGACGCGCTTCATGTAGACGTCGATATCAACAGCGCCGAGTGGCGCAGCCGGAAAAAGCGCCGGGATATCGTTGCGCATCGTGTGCCACATCAGGCGCATGCGCGTCACGTAGGGAGAAGGCTCCCGCGCGCTCAAGCTGAACGGTGCGGGCGCATCGAACGGGTCGTTCTCTCTGACCTTGTAGCTCGCTTTGCCCATGTCGTTCACGATGCGATCGGCGATCTTCCCGCGTCCGACATTGCGGAACGCGCCCGCGAGCCGTCCGGCGATGACGCTGTGTCCGCCCTCGAGCAGGATTGGGAGAACGTCCGATGCGTCCCGGACCATTGCAAGGGCCGTCGTGGCGCAGAGCGCGGGTGAATCCCGTCGATGCGCTGCGTGCCGAATAGCAATTCTCCTGCGTTGGCGGCCGACACTTTGCCGACGTTGGCCGAACCTCAAGGCGTCAGCGGGTCGGTCAAGGATTCGCCGACGTCTGCAGCTGCCGCTGCGAAACCCACGCTGACGACGGCCACGCCGAGCAATGCGCTACGGCCGGCAGAAAACCGTTCCACCTTTGCGTACTCAATATCCGTTGACTCGACGGTGAGGCTCGTGCCCGATGCGTCCCGGCCGATCACAGCGTGGCCGGTCCGCTCGACGAACTTGAACTCAACCTGCCGTCCGTCACGCAAGGTCAGTTCCAAGGCATCGCCTTTTTGTATTTCAGCCCATGATTCCTGTGCCGCCGGCGCGTCAATCGAATGCATCGTCGTGCAGCCGGGTGCCACGGCAATGGTTGCGACGCACAGCCAGACCGCCAGCGCGCGCGGCGTCAACAAACGCGTCGGCGCACTCGGTATGAGACACGCCCTGTGGACTCGGTTTTTGTTGTTCATGTTGGTGCTCCCTGCCCGATATCCGGGACAGTTTACAGATCATCCGGTGAACGTTCACCGCCGGCCCCGCGCCGGCGTTACTCGATAGCCTGGCCTAGACGGCTGACGACGCCCGGTTACATCCGTAACCCGATTCCCCGATTCTGCAATCATCGCGCAACCGAGCTTCGCGATATTAACGCGCAGGCTGCACAACGCAGCAACAGCGTGAGGAATGACAGGAGGTTTTTAATGGGTGCTCCATCTCCGGAACTCGTCGATCTTTGGCTCGCCAGGGCGTTCAACGCACAGGATATTGAGGCTGCAGCCGCTATGTATCACCCGGACGCGACCGTCGTGCGCCTCGCGCAGGTGCACGGCAGCGATAACGTGGCTCGCGGCGGCGACGGGATTCGCGACACCATGGCCGGCTATATTGGACTCAAGCCGCACATGGACGTTGTTGTGCACCACACGACCCTGTCGGGCGACTTTGCGCTGTGCAGATCGCAATGGCGGATCGCGGGCATCGATGCCGGCGGCAAACCCATTGAGGTTCATCACCACGCTATGGAGGTCATGCGTCGGTTGCCGAATGGCGAATGGGTCTTCTTCATCGACCACCCGTGGGGAGCAGATGTCTCTTGGAGCGTGGCACGGCCGCCGCCGACCGAGTACCGCTTTACTGACGGCCGTGTGAAAGAGCTGCAATGAACCCATTAGCGCGTCGCTTGAAAGCTTCCCTTTCCGCAAATATCCTTTGGGAGAAATGCCATGAAGAAGATTCTTCGTCCCCTCCTGCTCGCCGCTTCCATGCCCATTGTGTTCGGGAGCGCCCCGAACGCCATCGCTGACCATCCGGCGACGGGCCTGGTGCGGACCGTGCTCCAGTCCACCGAGAGATTCCGCGATCCCGCAGTCGCAAGGGCCGAGGGATACCGACCTGGTCCGAGCTGCGCCAGCAGTCCGGAAGAAGGCGCTATGGGTGTGCACTATGTCAATGAAGCGCTCGTGGGCGACGGCGTGCTCGACGCCACGCAACCAGAGTTGCTCGTGTACGAGCCCGAGCCGGACGGGCGTCGCAGGCTGGTCGCCGTAGAGTATCTTGTTCTGGCCGATGCCTGGCACGCGTCGAACCCGGAGCCGCCTGTTCTCGAAGGGCAGCTTTTCCACTACATCGGTGCTCCGAATCGCTTAGGATTGCCGGCCCTGTATGAGCTGCATGTCTGGGCGTGGAAAAAGAACCCGCACGGCATGTTCGCGGACTGGAATCCGCGCGCGAGCTGCGAGAATTTCGTTCCCTCGGAATGAGGACTCGGTAAATGATCGACAGGACGGGCGGCTACTAAGCAACCCCCGAAGGAAACGTTGCTGTTCGCCTCTTTTCGCCGGGGAACGTTCCTTCAGCTCGCCACGGCGAACAGGTAGTCGACGCAGGACCTCACCATATCGTCCATCCCGTGCAGCTTCGGGTTTTTTGAGTCGATCAGGCAGAACTCGTCCGGCGCGTGGGCGCGCTCGCCGTAGCCGAGACCGAACCAGCCTGCCGGAAGATTGAGTGGCGCCTCCGTGAAAACCGAGCCGGGCCATGACCCACCCGAGTGCGGCAACAGGAGTGGATCGATGCCGTAGGACCGGTACACCTCTTGCTGCGTCGTGATCAGCTTCGAGGCAGCGGGCGTGGACGACACGTAGTTGAAGCCGCCGTTCTTGACGATCTCGATGTCGCGGAAGCCACGCTCGTCGAGATGCGCCCGGAGCTTCCGCATGATGTCCTCGGGCGTCATGTCCGGCACGAGGCGCATGTCGCGCTTCGCTGTCATCCGGTGCGGTTGCACGGTCATGCCGCCGGGGCCGCCGTAGCCGCCGACCAACCCCTCGATCGTGAGCGTCGGCCGCGAAACGTAGTCCTCGAGCGTCTGGCGCCAGCTCGCGTCGCGTGCCCAGACCTTTGCCCCGAAGGACTCGAGCGCCGCTTTCTCATCCATGCGCTCGGCGAGCACGTCGAGCATCGCGCGTTCCTCGGCGGTGACGGCCCGGATGTGCTCGAAGAAGCCGTCAATGGCGGGGTCACCCGCAGGCGTCACGAGCGTGTTCAGCGCTTGTACGAGACGTCAGGCCGGCTGGTCGAGTTGCGCCGCGTAGCTCGAGTGGACGTCGCGTGTCGGGCCGCGGCCCCAGGCGGCGCCGCTCGCGATGAGTTCGCATTCGATGTCGCCTTTGGAGCCGAGAGCGATCACGATGCTGCCGTCGGAATCCTGCGAATGGCTCGGCATGAAGATACCGAGAGATTTTTCGAGCGCAGCGCGCACGCGGGGTGTTTCAAGCACGATCTCCGGGAAGTGCGGCGAGCCGATCTCCTCCTCGCCTTCCGCGACCAGCACGAGGTTGACGGGGAGCTTGCGGCCCGCGCCGCGAATCGCGTGCAGCGCGGCGAGCAGCGCCGCCTGCGGCCCCTTCTGGTTGGTCGCGGCGCGGCCCATCAGCACGGTGCCGAGGTCCGGCATCTCGACGAGCTTCGCGTCCCAGGGCGGCGAACTCCATTCACCCGGGTCGACCTGCTTGACGTCGTACATGAAGTACAGTCCGAGTGTGTGCTTCGCAGCGGCATCGAGTGTCGCGAAGACGCCGGGCTGGCCCTGCGTCGGGATGACCTCGGCGTGCTGGAAACCGGCGTCGAGAGCGAGCTTCCTCATGAGCTCCGCGCCTTCCGCCACGCCGATGTCCTCGGCGGCTATCGAAGGCTGGCGGATCCATTCCTGCAGGCGCGCGACAGTTTCGTCGTGGCGACGTTCGATTTCCCGGTAGACGGATCAAGACTGGATTTTGCGTGGGCGGCGGGCACGGCATTGGCGGCCGCCCAAAGCACGGCGCCGCTCGCGGCTGTGTGTGTGACGAAACCCCTGCGCGTAAGCTTTGGCATGCAGTCTCCCCCGGCGCGGACGCGCCCCGTCAGTTTTCAATCACGGCGCGCTTTGCGGCGTCAAAACGCCGGAAGTACCGGCTTGAACACCATGATCGCCACGGCAGCGACAGGTACCGCCAGCGCGACATAGCCCCACAGTCGCCAGCGATTATACAAGTGCTCGTACGTTCCCCAGTCAGCTTCGTTTGCATCCGCGCTTTGCGCAAGGCTGGCGATCTCATGCTGTACCGGTGCTACGAGGCGACCAAAAATCATGCCGGTGATTATGAACAGTGCAATCCCCCAAAGGATCCAGCCAGTACCGAAAATCGACAGGCCTCCGATGAGGGCTGCGGCAATTCCGCTGACGAGGAGCCCAAGGACGGCCGGCATCGTGAACACGCGGTCGGCGCGGATGATGCCGTCGAACGTTGACGCAACCAGGCGAAAGTCACGGCTCTTGTGCGCGCGGGCGGCCCAGAACGCGCTCGTCGTGATGTTTCCGACAAAGATAATAGCGGCGACGACGTGCAGAAACTTCAATGCGAGATAAATCATGGCGGTCTGACCCCTGACTTGCCAACCACCGCCTGCGCCAGCGGCGAATGTCGAGGAGAGCAGTAGTGTAACCAACATGCCGGCGGCGAACAGCCGATAGGATGGTGTCACGCTATACTGGGTTGACGTACACACAGACTACGCATGTAACGAATGAAGTCCCAGGCAGAATGCGATCACCTCGATGTCGTGACATCGGTCAGGCAGCCGGAGGTCCGCGAATGCGACGAATGCGTGAAGAGCGGTTCGCGGTGGGTGCACCTTCGAACCTGCCAGACCTGCGGCGTCACGCGTTGTTGCGACTCGTCCCCGAACCGCCACGCAAGCAAGCACGCCGGCAGCAGCGGCCATCCGGTAATCGCTTCGGCAGAGCAGGGCGAACGTTGGCTCTATTGCTACGTCGACGAGGCCTTCGCCAGGTACTGAGAACGCGGAGACGATGGACACAGGCGGAACCGAGCATTCCGTATGCCGTGTGATCGCTTGTTGATCCGCATGTCCGGGCCGCTGCTCACGCTGCTGGCCGCGTTCGTTTTCGGCGGATGTGCTTCGCTTCCGGACGAGCATCGTTGGGGAGAGGACGCAACGTTCCGCCCCGGCTGGGAGCGAGTCCGGCACTCGGCCCTCGACGCCGTTCGGGATCCGCGGGTGTGGGTTCCAGCCGTCGGCGCCGGGATACTGCAGATCGACGACATGGACGAGGAGATTTCCGACTGGGCGGTCGACCACACGCCGGTGTTTGGCTCGCCTGGCAATGCCGACGACTGGAGCGACGGTCTGCGGGTGGCGTCGATCCTTGCTTACCATGCGAGTGTACTCGCCACCCCCAGCGGTGTAGACCTGGCAAGCTGGTTCGAGAACAAGGCGAAAGGCTACCTGGTCGGCATGAGCGCAGTCGCCGCGACCGGCCTCGCGACGCGGCAACTGAAGACTAGCGTCGGGCGGCAGCGCCCGAACGAGACGAACGATGACAGTTTTCCCTCGGGACACGCCTCGACCACGGCGGTGTTCGCACGGTTGACGTCGCGGAACCTGCGCTGGATTGAAAGCGGCGACCGCACGGAACGCACGCTAAATGTCGGGCTGGACGGGCTGACGATTGCCACGGCGTGGGCGCGCGTCGAGTCGGGAGAACACTTCCCGTCGGACACGCTGTTCGGCATCGCCCTGGGTAACTTCTTTGCCGCTTTCGTGAATGATGTTTTCCTGGGCATGGAGGACCCAGGAACCGGCCTGCACGTCGCCGCGGCCGCGGACGGGGCGACCGTCAGCTGGCAAGTCCGGTTCTGATCCCGACCGCCCGTTCCCGTGCCTGGAGCGGGCTGGCTGTCAGCTTGCGAAGGCGCTAGGATGACCCGAGATTACTGAGGGAGAAGCGCCGACAAAAGCGGCGATCATGCCCGGTCAGTAGAAGCGCTGAGTAGCGCGAGGGAGTTCCTTGCTATCTCTGACGGCAAGCCGCTTGACTCCCTCACGCTACCAGGTGCTACGGAATCGTAGCTCTATCATTGCGGGAGTGCGGGCATGCACCTCCAATCGAACGCGTATCAACGACGGGACGAGTACCGGCGCTATTTTCCGGACTGGACGCGTCGGTCGCTGGCAGTAGGGGAAGAAGTCGAGGCCGACCACAACTCCTATCTCGCCGGCGGGTATGCCGAGGAATTCGGATACCTGGCACGGCCCGGGTTCTCCCGCGGCGTGCCGTTGATCGACGGCGACTCGCCAGACGACGCCCAGTTCCGGCTCGTTCAGCGGGCCGGGATTCATCCGGGCTACCCGCTCAGGCCCCATCCGATCTCGATGGATCGGGAGCAAGCCGCGCGCCCTCCCGCTCTGTCGTCTTCATCGAGCGGGGTGTCGCACCACGTTTCAATCGAAAGGGCAGATCGCGGCAAGTTCGTCAAAGTGACCGAACGCTCGTATGAGCGCGAGCATCGACAACTGGCGCAACGGGCACTCGCCGAGGTCATGCGATTCTTTGGCGAACGAAGATGAGTGCACTGTTTCTGCACCTGCCAAGGGCGCGCTGTTCGCCGACGGCCGATGTCGCCCTTACACCGCTTCAGCGCCGGTAGGCGCAGGAACGCCGCCGGATGCGACCGTCGCCCCCCTGTCCCGCTGCGGCCGCTTTTCGCGCTGTGCCTCGAACCCCGCCGGCACTTCGAAACCGGCGAGGCGTGCCGCCCGTTCGACCGGGTGTTCGTGAGGAGCCAGCCTGAACAGCCGGCGCAAGCTGCGGTACAGGGCGCGGAGCAACGTCAGGGCGAGCAGGGCTTCGACGAACGTCAGCACGAATGCCACGGCGGGATTGGTCAGGGCCGCGCGCGCCCGCGTCTTCAGCACAGCGCGTTCGCGAGCGATTTCGATGCTGTCATAGAAGCTCGGGATGACGAGCAGGGTGAGCAGGGTCGACGTGAAGACTCCGCCGATGATGGCCACCGCCATCGGCCGGTAGAACTCACCGCCTTCGCCCACGCCGATCGCCACCGGCGTCATGCCCGCGATGAGGGCGAACGTCGTCATGAGAATGGGCCGGAAGCGTACACGGCCTGCATGCATCAACGCCTCTTCGCGATCCACGCCTTGCGCTTCCTCCTTGCGGGCGCAGTCGAGCAACAGGATGGCGTTCTTCGCGACCAGCCCCATGAGCATGATGACGCCGATGAAACTCATAAGGTTGAGCGTACCGCCGGTGGCGAGCAGCGCCAGCACGACACCGATCAGCGAAAGCGGCAGGGACAACATGACAGGGACCGGGGCAGTAAACGAGTTGAATTGCATCACCAGCACCAGGTACATCACGCCTATCCCCATGAAGAGGGCGGTAAACATCTCGCTGAACACTTCCTGCTGGTCGCGCGAGGCGCCGCCTAAGGACAGGCCGTAACCGTCCGGGAACTGGATGGCTGTCGCCAGCTTCATGGCGGCGGCCGTGACCTCTCCCGGCGACCGCCCTTCGACGTTTGCAGAGACGGTGACCGTCCGCTTGCCGTCCAGGTGCTGGATTCGTGACGGCCCCTTGTCGAAAGTAATGGTCGCGATCTGGTCGAGCGGCACCATCATGCCGG
>DATGQI010000034.1:0-4765 GCA_035304285.1 Woeseiaceae bacterium | reverse complement strand
TGCGACACAGCATCGTCGGCGGTTCCGGCTGCCAGCGCGGTGGAGCGCCCGCCGAGAAGCGCGATCGCCAGGCCTGAGAATGTCGCGGTGCCAGCCTGTTGCAGGAAGCGCCGGCGGGAGTCCTGTGCCGTCTCGGTGAGGAGTTGAAAGTCGGGAGCCTGCCTGGTCGTTTTCATGGTCTCGTACCTGTTTGGATGGGGGGGTTAGCTCGTGTTCCGGCTGCAGGATGCAGCTCGAGGCATAAAGGTTCCCGCCGCAGCCAGACTGCATACGCTCCATCAGCCAATCCCATTTCCGATCCGGCTGTTCCATTTCCGGACACTCGAAGGTTCGCAAAGGCCCTGGAGCCCTCGGTTTTGCTGGCTTCGCACTTGGCATGCTGCGTGCAATAGGGCGTCCTGACTTGTACCTCTCAGCGACGCACAGATGGATTTCGTCAGAGACGACCTGAAACAGAAACGCAAACGCAAGCGCTGGACGTACTCGGCTGGCGCGGCGGCGGTGGTGCTGGCGCTCGTAATCTTCCTGGCGATGCTCGAGCCGGCGGCGCCGTCGGTCGAGCGGGCGGCACTCTATATAGATACCGTCGAACGCGGGGAAATGCTGTTGCAGGTCCGTGGTCCTGGCGTACTGGTGCCGAGCGAAATCCGCTGGATCGCCGCGGCGAGCGAAGCGCGTGTCGACCGGGTGCTCGTGAAGCCGGGTGCGCAGGTCACGGAGGACACGGTGCTGGTCGAGATGAGCAACCCGGAACTCGAGCAACAGGTGTTCGAAGTCCGTGCCGAGGTTACGGCCGCCGAAGCCGATTACGCCGCGCTCGAGGTGCAGCTGAGATCCGAAGTTCTGAACCAGCGCGCCGTCATTGCCGCCGCGAACGCGGAATACGAGGGCACACGCATGGAGGCGGAAGCGCGAGCCGAGGTAGCGGCGCAGGGAATCATTCCCGCAGTTGACTACCGGCGCGTTGAACTTGCGGCCGAACAGCTGAAGGTGCGCCTCGACGTTGAACGGGAGCGCATCAAGTACCTGCAGGATTCGCTGGACGCTCGGCTCAGGGCAGCCCGCGCGCGAATAGACCAGCAGAAACAGAACCTCGCGATGCGCGAGAACCTCCTGGCCAATCTAAACGTCCGGGCAGGCGTCGAAGGCGTGCTGCAGGCGCTGGAAGTCGAGGCCGGGCAGCGAGTGATACCCGGCGCGAACATCGCGCGGGTGGCAAGGCCGGACGAGCTGATGGCCGAGCTGCGCATCGCCGAAACGCAGGCCAAGGACATCCGCCTTGGCCAGTCCGTGGACGTGGATACGAGGAACGGCGTCGTCGAAGGCCGTGTTACCCGCATCGACCCGGCGGTCGTCAACGGTACCGTGCAGGTCGACGTCGAGATCCTCGGCGACCTGCCGCCGGGTGCGCGCCCCGACCTCTCGGTAGACGGGACCATTCTCATCGAGCGCCTCGACAACGTACTGCACGTCGGCCGCCCGGCTTACGGGCAACCCGGTTCCACGTTGCGCCTGTTTCGCTTGCAGCCCCAGTCCGGGGTTGCCGTGAAGGTACCGGTGGCACTCGGCAAGGTTTCCGTTAACCGCGTGCAGATTCTTGACGGACTGAACGAAGGCGAGCGTGTGGTTCTTTCCGACACATCGCAGTGGGACGACCACGACCGCATCGAACTCAACTAAAAAGGGAGCCAGGAACATGGCCGAAACGCAAGATGCGCTGATCAGACTGACGGACGTCAAGAAGATCTTTTACACAGATGAAGTGGAGACGCACGCGCTGGCCGGCGTGCACGCTGAGATCATGCGCGGCGAGTATGTCGCGATCATGGGTCCGTCCGGATGCGGCAAGTCGACATTGCTCAGCATCCTGGGGTTGCTAGATACCCCCAGCGCGGGCCGCTACGTCCTCAACGGAACCTCCGTCGAGGACATCAATGCCAGCACGCGTGCCCGCATTCGCAACAAGGAAATCGGCTTCATTTTCCAGGCCTTCAACCTCATTGGAGACCTGACGGTATTCGAGAACGTCGAGCTGCCACTGACCTATCGCGACGGGATGCCCCGCGCCGAGCGCAAGGAACGCGTGATGGCTTCCCTCGAACGGGTGGGGATGTCGCATCGCGTCAAGCATTATCCGGCGCAGCTCTCGGGCGGCCAGCAGCAGCGCGTCGCCGTGGCGCGGGCGCTGGTGGGGCAGCCGTCGATACTGCTGGCCGACGAGCCCACGGGAAACCTCGACTCCAAGAACGGCGATGCGGTCATGAAGCTCCTGGACGAGCTTCATGCCGACGGCGCAACGATCTGCATGGTGACTCACGATCCCCGGTTCGCGGAATGCGCGAAGCGGCGCATCGCCATGTTTGACGGCCAGGTGGTGGACGAGGAGACGCTGGAGGAACTGCGGACAAGCGACGACCTGAGAGCCGGCGTCAACTAGAGCGGGATGTACATCACTACCAGGGGGCAAAAGAAAATGGGCGCCATCCTCGACGACTTTCGCTTCGCGTACCGGGCGCTCAGGGCACGCCCGGGATTCGTAATTGCTGCGGTGTTGACGCTGTCGCTCGGGATCGGCGCAAACACGGCCATTTTCAGCGTCATCAACGCTGTCATGCTGAAGCCGCTGCCGTATCCCGACGGCGAGCGGCTGGTCGAGATTCACAACAGCTATCCGCGGAACGGGCTCGACAACGCCGGCGTATCCATTCCGGACTACATCGATCGTCGCGAACAGGCAGCGGCGCTCGAGGATTCCGCGCTGTTTACGTGGAAGTCCTTCAACCTGTCGAGCAGCGGTACGCCGGAGCGATTGCTCGGCCTCGTGGCTACGCCGTCGCTGTTCTCGACGCTTCGCGTCAGTCCCCTTCTCGGCCGCGCATTCACCGAGGACGAGGCGGAGCCCGGCAACGACAAATCGGTAGTCCTGACTTACAGCCTCTGGGTCAATCGCTTCAATGCCGACCGCAACATCGTGAATAGCGACGTCCGGCTGAACGGCGAGACCTACCGTGTGGTCGGCGTGATGCCGCAGGGTTTCTCCTTTCCAAACCGCAATATCGACCTCTACGTACCGTTCGCCTTCACCGCCGAACAGATGTCCGACGAGTCTCGAGGGACGGAATTCTCGGCGAGCGTCGGCCGGCTCATGCCGGGTGCAACAATCGCGCAGCTGAATGCACAGATGGACGCGATTATTCAATCAAACAGGGACCGCTTCGTCGGAATTTCTCCCCGCGGCGCCGCCTATGCGGATTTCTTGGAGCAGAGCGGCTTCACGGGACGGGCCGAATCGTTCCGCTCCTACCTCGTGGGGGATGTGCGGCTGACATTGCTGGTCCTGCAGGCTGTAGTGTTCTTCGTATTGCTGATTGCCTGCGCAAACGTGGCGAATCTCATGCTTGCCCGGGTACTCGGACGGGCGCGGGAACTCGCGGTCCGCTCCGCTGTTGGCGCAGAACGCCTGCGCGTGGGACGGCAACTGGTTTTCGAAGGGATACTGCTCGGCGTGATCGGCGGCCTTCTCGGCCTTGGTCTGTCCTGGGTTGTGGTCCGCCTGATAGCGCTGTTCGGTATCGATCGGAGCACAGAGAACTTCGACGTCACGCTCGATCCTTCCGTGCTGCTGTTCGCGTTCCTGCTGTCCGTGCTGGCCGGCTTCGCCTTCAGCCTGATCTCCGTCGCGTCGTCGTGGCGCCTCGACGTGCAGCAGGTAATGAAGGAAGGAAGCGGCCAGACTGCGAACCGCGGCGCGCTGCTCGCCCGCAGCGTGCTCGTGTCCTTCCAGGTGGCGCTGGCGGCGTCATTGCTGATCGCCGCCGGATTGCTGCTTCGAAGCTTCGACCGCTTGCTCAACCAGTCTCCGGGCTTCGATCCGGACAACGTGATCGCTGCACAACTGGAGCTCGCCGGCGCGAAGTACCGGAATGACGACGCGCGGCGCGCGTTCATCGATGCAGTGCTCGCGGAGATCAGCCGCCAGCCGGGCATCGATCACGCTGCGCTGACGTCAGTGCTCCCGTTCAACGAGTATGGCTCACAGGCGTCATATGACATTGAAGGTCGTGATGCTCCGGCCGGTGCAAACTCGCCGCACGGCAATTCGCACGTGGTCAGTGAAGATTTTTTCGAAGCGATGGGGATACCGGTGCTTCAGGGCCGTAGCTTCGACGCGACGATCGACGGCATTGACGCCCCGCACGCCGTCGTCATCGACCAGTTACTGGCCGACAAGTATTTCGCAAACGAAAGCCCACTGGGCAAGCGAATCACCAATACCCGGAACGACGACAGCGCTGTCGTCTGGTCGACCATCGCAGGCGTTGTCGGGACGATCAAGCAGGGCCGCCTGGACGAGATGCCTGAGCGTGAGACGTACTACCACTTCTATCGTCAGCGACCGCCGGCTTGGTCTTCGCTGGTCGTCAGGACGGCACTGCCTCCCGCCACCGCGGAGCGGCACATTCGGGCAGCCGTGCTCGCGGTCGATCCGGAACAGCCGGTATTCAGCATGATGAGCATGAACGATCGCATCCGGCTGTCACTGGGTGACCAGCGCGCGCCGACCATGCTGCTGTCGGTATTTGCCGTGGTGGCGGTGCTGCTCGCGATCGTCGGCATTTACGGGGTTCTCTCCTACGTCGTCGGCCAGCGCACGACTGAGCTCGGCGTGCGCATGGCAATGGGCGCGAGGTCTGCGAACCTGCTGACGCTGGTGTTGCGGCAGGGCGCCTTGCTCGTGGGCAGCGGCCTCGTCGTCGGCATTCTG
>DATGQI010000033.1:0-24148 GCA_035304285.1 Woeseiaceae bacterium | reverse complement strand
TGCTGGTTGACGTCCTGGTGTGCGGTCGTCATCAGTGCCGACTTGATGGCTGCAGGGCTCCAGTCGGGATGCGCCTGCCGCAGGAGCGCCGCGACGCCGGCCACGTGCGGCGCAGCCATCGATGTACCCGTAAGGAACGCGAAGTTCTCGCCAGCGACGGAGTTGGCGGCGTCGGGGGTGAAGCCAGCAAGGATGTTGATGCCGGGCGCGGTGATGTCGGGTTTGAGTATATCTTCGGACGGTCCGGGACCACGTGCGGAAAAGGCGCCCATCACGTTGCCGGTATCTTCTTCCGTCAGGAACAGGCTCTTGTCCAGCACGACCTCAACCGTGAGCCCGGCGTCAATCTCGTCGAGCAACAGGTTGCCGTCTGCCTGCCCGATCATGAGCGCCGGGATGTCGGAAAGATCCGCAACGCCGGTCATGACGATCGGGTCGCCGGCGATGCTGAATACCACCGCGGCAATCGCGCCGGCTTCGTCCGCGTTTGCGATCTTGACGTCGAAATTGCAGCCGCCGCGCTGGATGAACGCGATGTTACCGGAGAGTTCGCTGTCGTTGACCAGCGGCTCGCAGCCGTCGAACGTGGTGCCGGCACTGCCGTCCGCGAGTTCCTCGTCGTCATCGTCGACGAGGACCAGGCGCGCTTCCAGGGGACCCTCGTCGATGAGCCGCGGCGTGAAGCTCGCTTCCTTCACGGCGTAGCGGCCGGCGACAGACTGCGGCGCCGTCACTTCCAGTGCCTCGATGGAATGCTCGCCGTCCCTGCTCGATGCCGCCGACGTGATCACCCACGGTCCGCCGGCGGGCGAACCGATCGTGTTGAAGTTCGGGCCCTCGTTGCCGGCGGCGACGATGGTGAGAACGCCGGCTTTCGCTGCCGCAAGCAGTGCGACGTCGTCAGGGGCCGTGGTGGTCAGCAGCGAACTGCCGACGGAATAATTGATGATGTGCACGCCATCGGCAACGGCAGCGTCGATGGCGTTCGCCAGGTCGGAGGTATTGCAGCTTGCGCGCATGTCTCCCGGACGCAGCCAGCACGCCTTGTAGGCGGCGACGCGGGCGCGGGGCGCGATGCCTTCGACCCGCCCGAGGAACGTTCGGAATATTGAAGCCCTGACCCGGTTACCGGCAGCGGTGGTTGCGGTGTGCGTGCCGTGACCGTCGACATCGCGGGTAGAGAATATCTCGCCTTCGTCTATAGGGCCGCCCGCTTCCGCACCGTCTGAAAACCAGCGCGCGCCGATGAGCTTGTTGTTGCAGATGTCGGCGGCGAACTCCGGCCCTTCCTGGCAGATGCCGTTCCAGTTCACCGGAGGGTCGAATACCAGGGTGTCCTCGAGCTTGTCGTACCGCCGGCAGAGCCATTTTCCGAGAAAGGTGTTCTCTGCCCATAGACTGCGGCAGGCCCTCGGGCGAGCGGCCTCCCTGGTGTCGGCCAGTGCGGGATGCTCCGGCGTAATGCCGCTGTCGATGATGGCGATCACGACCCCCTCGCCATCGAGTCCGGGCGCGCCGCGCAGGCCGACGTTCCCCTCAAACAGCCCGAGAAACTGGGGGCTATAGCTCGTGCCGAGCGGACGAACTTCGTCTTCCCAGACACGTAACACTTCCGGCTGGTGCTCGAGCTTGTGCGCCTCGGCGGGCGTCATGCGAGCAGCGAAGCCGTTCAGGCTGTAACGATAACTGTATATCTTCTGCGCGCCCACGCGAGCCAGGACCTTGTCCTGCTCCTGTGCGAGTCGCTGCGCATAGCTCTCGACGCCGGCGGCGCTCTTGCTGAAGGCTTGCGGCGGGCCTTGCAGGGTACTCGAGACCTTCCCGTACTGGCGGATATGGCTGGCCGCGAAATTCTCGGCCGCGGCAGGAGACTTCAGCTGGACGATGTACACCTTCGGTGCACCGCCGCGGTCGTCCGACCCGGCCAGCCGGATGCCGTAGGCCAGGCCGCCATCGTGCAAGCGACTTTCTGCCTGCGCAAAGGCGCCCGCGCTGGCGAGGCAGCAGAGCAGTAAGATGAATCTGGATGAGACCACTTGATACCCGGCACTCACCTCTCGGACGCTCCCCTGTTCGATCCGGTCGTTATTATTCAGTCGTCGTCGTTAAGGCCGGTGTAAATGGCGGTTTTGCAAAGAACTTAGCATATACGGCTCGCGCCACGCCAGCGTGTCACTCGCCGGCTTCTGAAAGCCAGTCCCGGGGACGCAGGTAGTCCGCGAGCCGCTCCTCGGCCGAACCGGCCTCCGGGCGCCAGTTATATTCCCAGCGTACCCGTGGCGGCAGGGACATCAGGATCGACTCCGTCCGGCCGCCCGACTGCAGGCCGAACAGCGTGCCACGGTCATAGAGCAGGTTGAACTCGACGTAACGCCCGCGGCGATACAACTGGAACTCCCTTTCCCGATCGCCGAAGGGCTCTTGGTTGCGGGCTTCCACGATCGGAAGGTAGGCCGGCAGGAAACGATCTCCCGCAGCGCGGAGGAAGTCGAACGAACGTTCGAAGCCGAGCTCGTTCAGGTCATCGAAGAAAATGCCACCGACTCCGCGGGTTTCGCCACGATGCTTCAGGTAGAAGTAATCGTCGCACCACTTCTTGTAGCGATCGTAGAGCGAGTCGCCGAAAGGCATGCACAGGTCCCGCGCCTGCCTGTGCCAGTGGAGCACGTCCTCGTGCACGGGATAGAAGGGTGTGAGGTCGAAACCGCCGCCGAACCACCAGGCAGGAGCTGCACCGTCATCGCCGGCCTTGAAGAACCGGAAATTCGCATGCGTCGTCGGAACATGCGGGTTCCTCGGGTGCAACACCAGCGATACCCCGAGCGCCTGGAAGCGGTGGCCGGAAAGCTCCGGTCGCGCGCGGGTGGCGCTTTCCGGAAGCGTGTCGCCAAACACGTGCGAGAACCCGACGCCGGCCTGCTCGAAGACAGCACCGTCCTTGAGCACGCGGCTCGTCCCACCGCCGCCTGCTTCGCGCTTCCAGCGGTCCGTCGTAAACGTTTTCCTGCCGTCGACATCCTCGAGCGCGTCAACGATACGCGCCTGGAGGCCCTGCAGGTAATCCCCGACTCTTGAAACTTCGCTGTCGCTATCGATCATGCTTTGCTCTGGTGGGCGCGAGTCAACCGGATGGGCGCAGGACCCTGCCACTCGCGTAATCGCGAATTTCCGAAGCGCCTTTCGCGGGACCGCAATTCCCTGGAACGACATAGTCTACTAGGCGGCCGAACCGACGGCGCAGGACGATGCTGTTACGCGCCGGCGGTTGACCGGCAACGTTGGCACTGGTGGACACGATCGCGGAGTCGGCCGCATCGCACAGTGCGGCCGCAACGGGATGTGCGGTGATCCTCACGGCCACCCCGGGGCGGCGGCCGCGAATCCACAGAGGAGTGGACGACGTCGCGGGCAGGACCCAGGTAACCGGTTCCTCCAGGCTACCCGTGAGCTCCCGCTCGTCCGCCGGTACTGCGGCGTAAGGCTCGAGTTGCGCAAGTGACGATGCAATCAGGATCAGTCCCATCGACGGGTCGCGTTGCTTGATGCAGAGGATTCGCTCTACGGCATCAGCAATCGGCGGCAGGCAGCCCAGCCCGAATACTCCTTCGGTCGGGTACGCAATGACGCCGCCTTCGTTCAGTACACGGACCGCCTTTTGAAGAGGGATCGACAGAGCCAAAACGGATCTCCTGCAACGACCTTCTCAGGCTGGACGGTTGTCGGCGTCCTTCGAACCTGCTGCCTTGCCGGCTTTCTTGCTGCTTTTCTTCGCGGTTTTCCTGGCAACCTTTTTCTTCTTTTTCGCTTTCTTCTTTGCCTTCTTCTTCGCAGTGACTTTCTTCGTGGTGACTTTCTTCGCTGTTGCGCTGCCTGCCGCGCCGTTGCCGGTCGACTTCTTTTTACCTCTCCTTCCCCGTTGCGGAGCGGCCGCCAGCAGTTCCTTGCATTCCTCGAGGGTCAGGGTGCCGGGCTCGCGATCCTTCGGCACCCGTGCATTTTTCGTTTTGTCCGTAATGTATGGCCCATAGCGGCCGTGCAACACCTGGATTCCCTCTTCCTCAAAATCGCGAATGATGCGATTTGCATCAGCGATTTTTTTCTCCTCGATCAACTCGAGCGCTCGCGGCAACTGGATCGTATAAGGATCATCGTCGCCGCGAATGGACACGAACTTGTCCCCGTAGCGTATATAGGGACCGAAGCGCCCGACGCTCGCCAGCACCGGCAACCCGTCCGGCGTCTCGCCGAGCTTGCGCGGCAGCTTGAACAGCTCCAGCGCTTGCTCCTGCGTAATGTCGTTCATTTTCTGGCCGGGCCGCAAGCCGGCAAACTTCGGTTTCTCCTCGTCGTCCTTCGTCCCGATCTGCACGAATGGCCCGTAGCGGCCCATGCGCACCGTCATCGGCTTGCCGCTCTTCGGGTCCATGCCCAGGTCCCTCGCTTGCGCAACCTGTTCGCGCGAAACGCTCTGCTCCTTGTCTATCACGAGTTCCGAAAATGGCTTCCAGAACCCTTCGAGCAGGGGCACGAGGTCCTTCTCGCCCAGCGATATGGCATCGAGGTCGTCTTCGAGCTTCGCGGTAAAATCGTAGTCCACGTATTGCGTGAAGTGCTCCGTCAGGAAGCCGTTCACGATTCGGCCGATGTCGGTCGGGATGAAGCGCTTGCCGTCCATCTCGACATATTCGCGATTCTTCAGTGTCGCAATGATGCTCGCATAGGTGGACGGACGGCCGATGCCGTACTCTTCGAGAGTCTTGACCAGGCTCGCCTCCGTGAACCTTGGGGGCGGCTCGGTGAAATGCTGTTCCGGGCGCAACTTGTCGAGCGAGATGACGTCGCCTTCGTTTACCTCCGGCAACAGTCGATCGCCCTCTTCGACGGCGGCGTCATCGCGTCCTTCCTGGTAGACGGCGATGAAGCCCGGCTCGACGAGAACGGAACCATTGGCACGGAAGCGGTGGCCGTTTTCGGCATCGGGACCGGCCGCAAACTCGAGTGCAACCGTGTCGAACACTGCCGGCACCATCTGCGATGCCATGGTTCGCTGCCAGATCAGCGTGTAGAGCTTCAACTGGTCAGGATCGAGCTTGTTCTGCAACGATTCCGGCGTTCTCCGCGCCGAGGTCGGGCGTATCGCCTCGTGCGCTTCCTGCGCATTCTTGGACTTGTTCTTGTACTCCGGCTGCGTTTCGGGAACGTTCGCATCTCCGTAGCGCTCGCGGATCACCTCGCGAATTTCATCGACGGCCGTTGCAGCCAGCGTGACGGAGTCCGTTCTCATGTAGCTGATGAGCCCGACGTTCCCCTCACCGGGAAGCTCGAGGCCCTCGTACAGTCGCTGTGCCACGCGCATCGTCCGCTGGGTGTTGAATCCGAGTTTGCGGGATGCTTCCTGCTGCAAGGTGGATGTCGTGAATGGCGCGGCGGGATTTCGCCGACGCTTCTTCTTGTCGACGCTGACCGTCGTGAGCTTGCCGTCCGCGGCGTCCAGTATCGTCCGCTCGACCTCGCGAGCCTGCTCTTCGTTGCCAAAACTGAACTGCTCGACCTTCTCGCCGCGGTAGCGCACGAGCCGAGATAAAAAAGGCTGCCCCTCCTTGCTCACGTCGGCTTCGATCGTCCAGTATTCCCGCGCCGTGAACGCTTCGATCTCGAGTTCGCGCTCGACGATCATCCGCAGCGCCGGACTCTGCACGCGTCCTGCCGACAGCCCCCGCTGTACTTTCTTCCAGAGCAGCGGCGACAGGTTGAAGCCGACGAGATAGTCGAGCGCACGCCTGGCCTGCTGTGCGCTCACCAGGTCATCGGATATCTTTCGGGGGTGCGCGATAGCTTCCTGGATGGCGCCCCGGGTGATCTCGTGGAACACCACGCGGTAGACATCCTTGCCGTTCAGCGCATTCTTCTCCTTCAAGAGTTCCGTCAGGTGCCAGGAAATTGCTTCGCCTTCGCGGTCCGGGTCAGTTGCCAGGTACAGCGCGTCGGCCTTCTTGAGCGCCCGTACGATTGCGTTGACGTGCTTTTCGTTTTTCTCGATGAGCCTGTACTTCATCGCGAAGCCGTTCGCGGGATCGACCGCGCCTTCCTTGGGCACGAGATCGCGTACATGGCCGTACGACGCGAGGACGTCGAAGTCCTCGCCCAGGTACTTGCCTATCGTTTTGGCCTTTGCCGGCGATTCGACAATGACAAGATTCTTCGTCATTTACTCAAGGGATCCGGTGAATTGGGCGTTCACTTAAGGGAACGGCGCCACTGTGGGGCGCTTGAATTACATGCTTGACTGCAGGCTGTCAAGCCGGACTCATTCGAACGGCCAACCCGGAAGTGCCGCAAAAGCGAAGAAAGCGGGTACTGGCGTGCGCTACGGGACGCTTATCGTCAGTGCAGCGCGCCGCCACTTTCGTCGAAAACGAGATCTTCCATGCGCGCGTAGGCGAGTTCCTGCCCGGGCTGGCTGAACAGGACCATCAGCACCACCCACTTGATCTGTTCGACATCGATATCCGGCGTTTCCAGCGCGAGCAGCCTGTCGATCAGGATTTCGCGTTGCGGCGGCGACAGGATACCAATCTGCTCGAGATAGGTGATGAAACCACGGCAGCCCACGTCGAGACGCTCGTGCTCCATTTCGTTGTAGATCCGGGTGCCGTGCCCGACCTGGGGGCTGTAGTTCAGGCCGCCCTGGTTTTCGGCGAGCCCGTCGAGCCAGTCGAGGGCGCGATCGATTTCACTGTCTGCGAATCCGGCCCTGGAGAGCTCGTCCCGAAGTTCGTTCTGGTCCGGTTCAGGCTCTTCTTCGGCGTCGATGTATGTCTCAAAAAGATACATCAGCACGTCGAGCACGTTCTCTTTCATGCCTGGAGCTACTCCCTAGTCTTGCGTACTGGCCGCTGTTCAGAGCTTCGACTTCGCCCTCGAGCTCCAGGATAAGAAGCATGGAGGAAACCTCGCCGATCGTCAAACCGGATTGCCGGGCGATTTCGTCGACCGTTGCAGGGTCGTGACCGAGCACCGTCAGCAGCCTCTCGTACTCGGCATCGTGTCGTGGTGCTGACGCTTCGACGACCTCGCGCGCGTCGCTGCCGGCGTTTTGCATAAGGTGCGCCACCAGTGGACCGAACTCGCTTGCGATGTCATCCGCACTTTCGACGAGCTTCGCGCCCTGGCGAATAAGCTGGTGGCAACCACGCGCCATTGCATTATGTATCGAGCCCGGGATGGCAAACACTTCGCGTCCCTGCTCGGCAGCGAGGCGTGCCGTGATGAGCGAACCGCTGCGTCTCGCTGCTTCCACCACCAGCGTTCCGAGGCTCAGGCCGCTTATGAGCCTGTTGCGTTCGGGAAAATGCTCCTTTCGCGGATGGGTTCCCAGTGGATACTCCGACACCAGCGCTCCCTCAGTTGCAATGCGATGTGCGAGTTCGCGGTTGGCGGCCGGATAGACCCGGTCGATGCCGTGTCCCAGCACCGCGATGGTCGTGGCGTTCGCGTCGAGGGCGCCCTTGTGTGCGGCAGTATCGATCCCCTGCGCAAGCCCACTGACGATGCCAAAACCTGCCGCGCCCATGTGGCGGGCGAATTCGTACGCGTTCAGCACTCCGCCTCGCGTGGGATTGCGGCTACCGACGATTGCGAGACAGGGCAAATGCAGCGACTCCGGCTTGCCGCGCAGGTAAAGGACTGTCGGGGCGTCTGAGAGTTCACGAAACAGTTCCGGCCAGTATTCGGACTGCGGGTGAATGAGATGATTTTCGCACCCCGAGAGCCACCTGAGGTCGTAAGCGATCGCAGCCTCGTCCGGATGGCAAATGGCATCAACCGCCGCCTCGCTTAAGCCCAGCTTGCAGAGCTCGCGGGCCGGTGTGGAGACGATGCGCTCCGCAGATCCGAACTCGTCCGTAAGGCGTTTCAGGCAGCCTTGGCCCAGGCGCGCTTTCGCGAGGATGAACCATGCCCGCTCGGGACCCGTCACCCGTTCAAGCCTTCAGCGGGAGAGGGAGACTTAAGGGGACCAACTGGCCGACCATTAAAAAGGGCCGGCATCCACGCGGATGCCGGCCCTCGTTCGTTCGGGTCAGCGGGGGTTGCGTACGGCGTCGAGTACGTGAATGTCGCTCGTTGCCTGCATGACAAGTCCGTAGCCAATGCGGTCATATACCTTGAATACCATGACTGTACCGGCTTCTTCATCCGGCAGCTTTACTTTCTCGCCGCTGAACATGGAGGCTCCGGCGAAGCGGTCTTTCACGACTTCGCCTTCCTGGTACACGGTCAGCACGTCGCCCGGGGCAAGTCCGTCGCGCGCGCCGCGATTCAGCACGACCGTCTGGTACTGGCCGATCAGGTACAAACCATCTACTACCGAAATGATCCGCCCGTCGATCTCGGTATCCGGGGACTTCGGGAAGAAATTGAGCGGGATGTCCACCGACTCGGGCAGCAGGCGGTCGCCACGCAATGCCTCGCGGTTGGTTTCCGTCAGTGCGACCGTCGCCGGGTCGCCGCCGCGCGACAATGCGCCTTCGCCGACGTAGATTCCCTGGTAGCCGACTACCTGGTTGTCGTCGGGATCGACAAGCTCGTCGCCGACGTGCACCAGGCTGTAGCGGGTACCCGGCTGCGCAGGCTCGCCGCCTCGAACGTAGACGTCGTTGCCGGCTGCGGCGATCAGGTGACCCTCACGCACTGCCAGCACGTAGGGCAGCTGCTCGATCTGGTTCTTCTCGAGCACGAGGCCCTTCGACAAGAATGCGGCGATCTCCTCGTAGGGAATGCTGCGGATTGATTCGTCGAGCGGCGTCACCCGTGCCTGTGGCGAGAGCCGGTAGGATGAGCCGCGGACGGCCATGATGCGGGTCTCGCCGTCGATCGTCACCAGCGCCAGTACGTCGCCCGGGTAGATCAGGTGGGGATTCGCAATCTCGGGGTTGACATGCCAGATTTCGGGCCAATACCACGGGTCACGAAGGAAGGTGGAGGCGATGTCCCAGAGGGTGTCTCCGGGCTGGACGACATACTCGTCCGGGTGGCCTTCCGCCAGCGGCACCCGCCGCTCGGTCTGCTCTACGACCTGGGGCCGGTAAGTCGACTCGGCTGTAGGACGGGCGGAGGTCCGCGGTTCGATCGACGAGGAGTCGGTTACGGCGCCGGCAGATCTCGTAGCCGTGGCTGCCGGACGGGGCGAGCGGTCATCGTCGTCGGAGAAGGGATTCATGGAGCATGCAGCCAACGGCATGGCCAGCGCGATAACGGTCAGTCGGCGACTGAAAGTTAAGCCTTTTTTTACTGGGAACATAATCGGCGGTTGCTCCGTCAAAGTGGTCTGGCCTGCCTGCCCAGGCCGGCATTGTTGTAATATGTAGGTCGAGGCCGCGGAAGGCTGCCAAACACGTCACAATTCCGCTCTAGGCACGAGTCTGGCGCGCGCAATTTCAGGCGGCATTGTCCGCTATGTTATTCAATAAAGTCAAAACTTTAGCTTGAATTTATAGCAATCCACACGAGTATAAACATCAGTATCATGGCAATATTGCCCATTCTGGAGTTTCCCGACCCTCGCCTGAGGAAAAAGGCGGCGCCCGTGGCGCGTGTCGACGAGGAACTCAACCGTCTCATCGATGACATGTTCGAGACCATGTATGCGGCCCCGGGCATCGGTCTCGCGGCCACGCAGGTGGATGTGCACCAGCGCCTGCTCGTGGCGGACGTCTCCACGGAGAAGAATGCTCCGTACGTGCTCATCAACCCGGAAATACTGGAGAAGGACGGTGTGACCATCACGGAAGAAGGCTGCCTCTCCGTGCCGGGGTATTACGAAGAGGTCGAACGGGCCAACCATATAAAGGTGCGCTTCCTCGACAGGGACGGCGCTGTAGTCGAGCGGGAATTCGAAGGCCTCATGGCCGTCTGCGTGCAACACGAGATCGACCACCTGAATGGCAGGTTGTTCGTCGACTACCTGTCAGAAGCCAAGCGACAGCGCATCCGCAAGCGCCTGGAGAAGGAACGAAGACAGCAGCCGGTTGCCGAGGCCGTCGGTAGCTGACGCGGCGAAGCTCCGAATCACGGACGATGCCTCACAACCTGGTTTTCGCCGGCACGCCCCGGTTTGCCTTGGCGTCGCTGCGCTGGCTCGTGCAGAACGATATGGCCCCGGTGCTCGTGCTGACGCAGCCGGACCGGCCGGCGGGACGCGGGCGAAAGCTCACGGCGAGTCCGGTAGCTCTTTACGCCAGGGAGCAGGGGCTTGCGGTAAGCCAGCCTGAAACGCTGAAAGATCCGGCGCTCAGGAGTCGCCTCGGGCAGATCGAGCCTTCAGTGATCGTCGTTGCGGCCTACGGGCTGATTTTTCCTCCTGAACTCCTGGCGCTGCCTGAGCACGGCTGCGTCAACGTTCACGCATCACTGTTGCCGAGATGGCGCGGCGCCTCGCCTGTCCAGTCCGCCATCCTCTGCGGGGACAGCGAGACGGGCATCAGCCTGATGCACATGGAAGCAGGGCTCGACACCGGTCCGGTGTATGTCCAGCAGTCGATTGGCATCGATCCCGGCCATACGGCAGGCGAGCTTACAGAGCGGCTCGGTGAGCTCGGGGGCGAACTGCTCGTGCGGTACCTGCCGCAAATCCTCGACGGGAGCCTGCGACCGCAGGCGCAGGACGAAAGCCGTGCGACCTACGCCGGGAAAATCGACAAGGCCGAGGCCAGGCTCGACTTCCGCCTGCCTGCGATAGAACTCGAGCGCCGGATACGCGCCTACGATCCCGAACCTGGTGCCTGGTTCATGCTGCGCGATGAGCGAGTGAAGTGCTGGAAAGCCGAAATCACCTCCGGAAATTCCCGGCGCGCGGCGCCGGCCGGCACCGTGCTCGAGGTGAGTCGCGAGGGAATCGAGATAGCTTGCGGAGAGGGTGCGATTCGCCTGCTCGAACTCCAGAGGCCGGGCAAAGGCCGCGTCAGGGGCGCGCAGTTTGCCGACGGGTTGGTGACTCCCGGCACATCGTTGCCGGCATGAGCGCGCCCAACACCGGTGCCGCGGTCCGTGCCGAGGCCGCACGCGTGATCGACGCCGTTGCGAACACTGGTCGCTCCCTGGACGATGCCCTGGCAAGCGCAGATGCCGCACTCGATCCGGCTGACCGGCCGCTTCTCCGAATGCTTTGCTACGGCACGCTGCGCAATCACTGGCGGCTGCGCGAGTTTATCGGCCAGTTGCTCGAAAAGCCGCTTAAGACGTCGGACTGCGTGATCGAGTCGCTCATCGCCCTCGGATTGTTCCAGCTTCTCGAGAGCCGGATACCGGACCACGCGGCAGTATCCCTGACGGTCGACGCGGCCCGGCGCCTGCAAAAGCCGAAACTCGCGCCACTGGTGAACGCGGTGTTGCGCAACTTCGTCCGCAGGAAACTTGCAGCGACGGAGCCAGCAACGCCCGAGTCGCGGTTCAATCATCCAGCCTGGTTCATAGAGAGGCTGCAACAAGACTGGCCGGGGGAGTGGCAGGAGATTCTTCTCGCCAACAATGCCAGGGCGCCGATGTGGCTGCGGGTGAACCGGCAGAAGACGAAAGCCCGTGAGTACCTTGAGTTGCTCGATGACAGCCAACCGCAGGAAGCTGCCGGTGAGACAGGTGCGGCAGGCACTTCGGCCACCCTGCTCGAAGGGTTCGACCAGGCAATCCGCCTTGGCGCACCGCGCGCGGTGACAGACCTGCCCGGGTTCGATAGAGGGCTCGTCTCGGTACAGGATGCAGCCGCGCAGCTGGCGGCTCCATGGCTACTGGGGGATGCGGTCTCGACCGAGCGCCCGTTGCGTATCCTCGACGCCTGCGCGGCCCCGGGTGGCAAAGCCGCTCATCTGCTGGAACTCTGCGGCCCTGCTGCCGGTCTGACGGCGGTGGATGTGGACAGCCGGCGACTCGCGTTCGTCGGCGACAATCTCAAGCGCCTTGGGCTCACTGCAACACTTGTTGCCGCTGATGCATCCAATCCGGAAGCGTGGTGGGACGGCGAACGCTTCGACCGCATATTGCTCGACGCGCCTTGCAGCGGCACCGGCGTCATACGCCGTCACCCGGATATAAAGCTGCTGCGACGAAAAACCGACATCGACAAGAGCGCGGAGCTGCAACTGGCCCTGCTCGAGGCCCTTTGGCCACTGCTGGCGCCGGGCGGGCGGCTGCTCTACGTGACCTGCTCCGTGCTGGCTACTGAGAACGACGAGGTCGTCAGCCGCTTCATGAGCCGGACGCCGGCGGCGACCGAGAATATTGGGGAACAGGTGTTGCCAAATTACAACATCCGCGATTTAATGCATCGCAAGGCACGAGGCTTCCAGATTTTGCCCGGCAAGGGGGATCTGGACGGCTTTTACTACGCGTGCCTTAACAAACCCGGCCGGACGACAGGATGAGCGGACTTCGCAAAGCAAATATATCGGCGCTCGTACTGGGGCTGCTGATTGCATTGCCGTTCGTCCTGCTGGTGCACGCCCAGGATCGCCCCGGCCGCGAGGGTTATTTCGACGTCCGGTCGGCGTCCACCGCCGTGGTCGAGGACGTGATCGAGCTCGAAGCGCGCCTGCAGCTCGTGCTGAGCGATGAAGCGCTGGCCGCGCTCGACAGCGGTGTTCCGCTGACAATCGAGCTCAAGCTCGAAGTGATACGCGAACGGCGCTTCCTGCCGGACGCCACCGACGCGGAGCTGACCTTGCGTTACGAGCTCGAGTACCGACCCTTGAGCCAGCGCTACATCGTGAGGAACCTGAACAGCGGTAACCAGGACTCGTTCGCAACGCTGTACTCGGCGCTGAACAACCTCGGACGCATCCAGGACCTGCCGGTAGTGGACGAATCCATCCTGGACCCGGATGCCGATTACCGCATGCGCCTTCAGGCGCTCCTGAACACGCAGCAGTATCCTGCTCCCTTGCGGCTATTGTTTTTCTGGCGCGACCAGTGGCAACTCAAGAGTGAGTGGTTCGAATGGCCACTCGAACGCTGAAGCGGGCTTTTTACGGTGCGCTCGGCGCAACCGGCGTCGCCCTTGCGCTGTTCGCTTTTTACCTTCTTAGCCGCACGGCGCAGGACGCCGGAGAGTTCGACCAGCTGCAGAACCTGATCCTGCTGGTCAACATCGCCGGCGTACTCGCGCTCCTCGCGCTCCTCGTGGGAAACCTGGCGCGGCTGGTGCGGGACTATCGCGCGCATGTGCCGGGCGCGAAGCTTAAAGCGCGCATGGTCGCCATGTTCGTCGGTCTCGCCGTGCTGCCGCTTCTGGTCGTGTTCTACTTTGCGATGCAGTTCATCAACCGCGGCATCGACACATGGTTCAACGTCGAAGTCGAGGCTGGCCTTGATGATGCACTCGCCCTGAGCCAGGCCGCCCTCGGCACGCGCATGCGCGATCACCTCAACACCACCATTCAGATCGCCGAACGCCTGCGCGATGTCGATGGGCGGGAACTCATCTTCCAGCTGGGGATACTGCGACGGGAAAGCGGTGCGAGTGAGATCACCTTGTTCGGGCGAGGCGGACGGATCATCGCGATGAGTTCAGACGAGCTCGCCGATAGCCTTCCGGAACCTGCGAAAGAAGAAATGCTGATGCAGATTCACCAGGACCGCCCTTACGTGAACCTGGATTCCGTTGAAGAAGGCATCTACGAAATACGCACTGCAGTTCGCTTTCCCGCCGACGGCCGGGAGGGGCAGGCATTCGTGCGGGCCGTGTTCCCGGTCAATGAACGGCTTGGCCGCATGGCATCGAACGTCGAAAGGTCGTACAGCGATTACAAGCGGGCGGTGTACCTCAGGGAACCGCTGAAGCGGACCATTTCGATTACCTTGACGGTGGTCCTGATGATCTCCCTGCTCGCCTCGGTTTACGGCGCGTTCTTTTTCTCGCGGCGCCTCGTTGCCCCGATCCAGGATCTCGTTGCCGGTACGCGGGCGGTCGCGAAAGGCGACTTCGACACGCGCCTCCCGACACCTTCACGCGACGAGATAGGTTTCCTGATCAGCTCGTTCAACGACATGACGCAAAGGCTCTCGGCCGCTCGCCGGCAGGCGAGCCTGAGCCAGGCGCAGGTGGAGGCCGAGCGCGCAAATCTCGAGGTTATTCTCGCCAGGCTCTCAACCGGTGTGGTGTCGCTGGAGTCGGACTTGCGAATCCGCACGGCGAACCAGGCAGCCGGCGCCATCCTGAACGTCGATCTGGAGAACCGGGTCGGTGAGCTTCTTCCCGATGTGGCGGCCGGCCAACCGCTGCTGGAGCAGTTCGTGGACGTGGCGCGCGCGCACATGGGGGCGGGCGAGACCGAATGGCGCGAGCAAATCGTCCTCCGTGGCGAAGTCGGCCGCCGGGTGCTGACCTGCGCCTGCACGACCCTTCCCGGTGACGACGATCACGCTCCCGGGTTCGTCGTCGTTTTCGACGACATCACGGCCTTGTTGCAGGCGCAGCGCGATGCCGCCTGGGGCGAAGTCGCGCGGAGACTGGCGCACGAGATCAAGAACCCGCTGACGCCCATCCAGCTATCGGCGGAGCGTCTGCGCCGCAAGTACTTGCACACGATGTCCCGCGACGAGGCGCAGATCCTCGATCGGGCAACGCACACGATCGTGCAGCAGGTCGAGGCCATGAAGGAAATGGTGAATGCGTTCAGTAACTATGCGCGAGCGCCGGATATCGACATCAGCCCTTTCGATCTGGAAAAGCTGGCGCACGAGGTGGTCGACCTGTATCGCGCCCAGGAAAGCGGAATCGGGATAGAGCTGGAGGCAGACCGCGACCTGCCCAGGATCGAAGCGGACATCGGGCGCATCCGGCAGATCCTGCACAACCTCATTCGCAATTCGATCGAGGCACTGGAGTCCAGCAGCCACGGTCATATCCTCGTGTCGGCGCGCAAAGCAGACCTCAACGGGATCGAGGTCGTGGAGATCCAGGTCTCGGACAACGGGCCGGGTTTCCAGACCGGCTCCGTGAGCCAGGTATTCGACCCGTATGTGACGACGAAGCCTCGCGGCACGGGGTTGGGGCTCGCGATTGTAAAGAAGCTGGTTGAGGAACACGCCGGCACCATCGACGCCGAGAACCGCGAGGAAGGCGGCGCACTAATTCGGATTCAACTGCCGGTAAATGAGACGGCACGAGAAGCCATGACCGTTCTGTTGCCGAGACGCGCAGAAAAACGGAGGGAAAGAGCATGAGCACAGCACACGTGCTGGTTGTGGACGATGAGGCCGACATCAGGGCACTGATCCAGGAAATTCTCACGGACGAAAACTACCAGGTGACCGTAGCTGCCAATGCCACGGAAGCCCGCACCGCCCGGAAAGAGAACCGGTTCGACCTGGTTCTGCTCGACATCTGGATGCCGGACACCGACGGTATCTCGCTGCTGCGCGAATGGTCCGAGCATGGCGACCTGGAAACGCCCGTGGTCATCATGTCCGGTCACGGGACCGTAGATACCGCCGTGGAGGCTACCCGCCTGGGCGCACTCGACTTCGTGGAGAAGCCGCTGTCGATTGCAAAATTGCTGCGGACGGTCGAGCGCGGCCTGGAAAGCGCGAGGAAGCAGGCGGGCTCCGGTCGCGGCATGCTGCCGTCACTGCTGGCGCCGGTAGGGCGCAGCAGGCTGATGCAGGATTTGCGGGACAAGGTCCAGCAATATGCGGGGCACGACTCGCCCGTGCTCCTCATCGGCGAACCGGGTACGGGGCGAGGCGCGTTCGCGCGCTACATCCATGCCTTGAGCCCGCGGGCAGAGGAGCCACTGGAAGTGCTCCTCGGCGCTTCCCTCACCGAGGCGAATACGGAAGAGCAGTTGTTCGGCGTGGAAAAGGATGGCGATGTACGGCCCGGCTACTTCGAGCGCGCAGGAGACGGGACGCTGCTCATCGAGGAACTGTCGGACCTCAATGACCAGGCGCAGAAGCTCCTCCTGAGCGCGCTGGAGCAACGCTGGTTCACGCGCGTCGGCGGTCACGAACAGGTCGAGCTGCGGCCACGCATTCTTGCGACGGTGCGCGACGATTACGAAAGCGCAATCGAACGCGGGCAGCTACGGCGCGAGCTGGTTTCGATGCTGAATGTCCTGAGCGTGCGGGTGCCACCGCTCCGTGACTATGCAGAGGACGTTCCGGAACTGCTGCACTACTACGTCGACAAGCTGGTCGATTCCGAGGGGTTGTCGTTCCGCCGCTTCAGCGTCGCGGCACAGAACCGGCTGCGCAACTATCCGTGGCCCGACAACGTCCGGGAACTCAAGAACCTGGTGCGCCGGCTGTTGCTCACCGGCTCGGGCGAGGAAATCGCGCTCGACGAGATCGAACGGGAACTGAGCGCGAGCTCCCAGAGCGACGAGCCACTGGTGAAGCAGGACCTCCTGTCGCTGCCCTTGCGCGAGGCGCGCGAACAGTTCGAACGAGCCTACCTGCAGCAGCAACTCGTACTGTGTGACGGGAAAGTGGGCAAACTCGCAAAGCGCGTCGGCATGGAACGGACGCACCTGTACCGGAAGCTGCGTTCATTGGGCGTCGACTTCCGTTCCGTATCCACCGCTGACGATTAGCCAGGCGTCGTCCATGGGACGGGCTCCTGGAGCGGCCTTGTTCGAAGCGGTGCCAGCGAGCAGGCTCAAGGAGCCCATCCTACGGGCGACCACCTGTCTGCTCTGTTCCGGAAGGCGTTCGCAAGTGTTCGCGGAAGGTCGAGCGTGCTTCCGGAAGAATACGGCCGTTATCCAGGAAACGGATGCCGGGAGTGACGAAGTCCTGCCGGCTTAAGGAGCGGATCAGGTGCAATGCGTGACGGCTTTCGTCGCGGCGCGGCCCGCCGGGGCGCACCTGCACGGTTGAATAAACCTGGCCCTCGATGAAACGGCCTGTACCGTCCACGGTTACCTGCAGGATAGGCGCTACGCCGTTCAAGCCGTTCACGCTGATTCCATAATAGGTTGCAAAGTTACCGAGGCTGTAGGCGATGATGCGGTCCCGGTAGCGCTCCATGGCGCGCACCACGTGCGGTCCGTGACCCAGCACCAGGTCGGCGCCCGCGTCAACCATTTTCCTTGCGAAGTACACGACGTCGCCGCGCGGTTCGCCGTAGTACTCCTCCTCGGCGAACGGCAGGCGCGTGACGTCATTGCCTTCGGCGCCGCCGTGGAAGGATACGATGACGATATCGTGGGTCGCATCGTGCGCCAGCACGGTCTCTGCAGCTCTGTCGTAATCGTGAAGCAGGTTCGACTTCTGCGTAACCGCGAACGCCAGCAGGGCGACCTTCAAGCCTTCGACTTCCATGCTGGCAAAATCGCCTTCGCGCCCGGAATGCGCGATGCCGGCTGCGTCCAGCGTGCGCATCGTCGCGGAACGCCCACGCTCGCCGAAGTCCCGGGAATGGTTGTTGGCGAGGCTAAGGACATCGAAACCGGCGTCGGCGAAATGCTGGACGTAGCGGGACGGCGTACGAAACAAAAAACATGCAGAAGGGTTGGTGCAGACCTTGCGTGGAGTCCCGCCGTCGACCAGCACACCCTCGAGGTTGCCGAAGGTCAGGTCCGCTGCCGACAGGACCGGCGCCACGCCGGCGAGAAATCCGGCGCCGTCGTCATCCGGCAGATGATCCTCCGGGTAATCGGTTCCGAGCATCATGTCGCCGACGGCGGCGATCGTCAGTTCGCGGGTTACGGTGGGTGCCGGCGCCTCGGCCTCTGGTGTTTGCTGCGGGGCCCGGCTTTCCGCCGGTTCTTCCGCCGCAGGCTCCGGTCCGGAGGCGCAGCCGGACAGAGTGATGGCGAGGCTCAGAAAAATTGCGGCCCCGTAGCCGCTGAAGCGCACGCGTCGGCCATGCGCCGCCGATGCCGCCGGCGCAGGATCTTCGGGCGGTCTCCTGCCGGCGCGAGACATCAGTCTCCCAGGCGGATGCGCAGCACGTCGATGTTCGCTTCCCGCAACCGGCTTCTCACGACATTCAGCTGTTCCAGGTCCTCCATCGGCCCGATTCTCACCCGGTGATAGGTCTTGTCGTCGATGGTGACCTGCTGGATCGTCGATTCGATTCCCTGCAGCGCAAGTTGCGCCCTGCGGCGATCCGCATCGGCATGCTGCGTGAAGGAACCGGCCTGCAGGACGTATACGCCAGGTTCGACGACCGCCTGCACCGCCGTGTCGGTCTTCACGTCCGGTTCCTGTTCCGGAATGATGACTTCGAAGTTCGGCAGCATGCTGTAGAAGTCGAAACGGGGCTTCGCCGGCTCGTCGGTAGCGGACGATGGATTTTCCACCGGCGGCGGAACGGCCAGGTCAGTGGCTTGTTCCATGCTTGCAGCCTCGCGCGCCCGGGGCTCTGCCGGAAGGCGCGATTCGCGGCCGTTGATGTAGATGGCGAACGCCACCGACAGGCCCACTGCCAGCCCGAACAGCATCCATGCCCAGCCCGGGTACTCGCTGGTTTCCGAGCGGTGTCTTGATCTTCGCTTTGCCATTTTCTACATCGATTCCGGCGCGGACACACCCAGTATGTCGAGGCCGCTTGCGATTACCTGCCGGGTAGCGGCGATCAACGCGAGGCGCGCGTTGCGAAGATCCTCGTCGTCGACGATAAAGGTATGGGCGTTGTAGTAGGTATGGAAGTCGTTGGCCAAGTCCCTCAGGTAGTGAACCAGGTGATGAGGTGCGCGGTTGGCCGCTGCCGTTTCGATGATCTCCGGGTAACGGCTCACGGTGCTCATCAGCGACTTTTCGTGCTTCTCTTCGAGACGGGAAAGATGCGAAACCCCTGCCTTCTCATCCCACGAGAGTTCTTTCTCGGCGAGCTGGCGGAACACGCTCGAGACCCGTGCATGGGCATATTGAATGTAGTAGACCGGGTTGTCGTTGGAGCGGCTCTTCGCCAGCTCGAGATCAAAATCCAGGTGCTGGTCGTGCGAACGCATGACGTAGAAGAACCGGGCTGCGTCTCGGCCGACTTCGTCCCGCAGCTGGCGAAGGGTGACGAATTCGCCCGAGCGGGTCGACATCGCCAGCTTTTCTCCTGCGCGGTAGAGCGTTACGAACTGCACCAGTTCCACTTCCAGGCTATCGCCTGCAAACCCCATTGCTTCCAGTCCCGCGCGTACGCGAGCGACGTAGCCGTGGTGGTCGGCGCCCAGGATATCCAGCAGGTGGTCGAAGCCGCGTTTCCGCTTGTCGTAGTGATAGGCGATGTCAGATGCGAAATACGTCGTCCTGCCGTTCTCGCGAACGACCACCCTGTCTTTCTCGTCTCCGTAGTCGGTCGCTCGAAACCAGGTCGCACCATCTTTCTCGTACAGCATCTGGCGTTCCTTCAGCACCGACAGGGCTTCCTCTATACGCCGGTCGTCCGAAAGGCTCCTCTCGGAGAACCAGCGGTCGAACTCGACGCCGAATTCGCCGAGGTCATCCCTGATGTCCTCAAGGATCGAGTCGAGCGCCTGGCGCCGGATGGCAATGAACCTTTCCGCCCCAAGAAGCTCCGTGGCCGCCGCGATCACCGCACTGATGTACGCTTCCTTGTCGCCTTCTGGCTCATCCGCCGGTAGTCGCTCCTCAAGTTCCGCCGCTTCTACCCTCGGCATTCCCGAACCGTCGATCGCGTCGGCAATCTCCTTTATATAGTCGCCGCGATACCCTGCTTTCGGGAACGCGACTACCTCGCCGTCCCGCTCGAGCATCCGCAGCCAAACGCTCGCGCCGAGGATGTCCATCTGCCGGCCTTCGTCGTTCACGTAGTATTCGCGCTCTACAAAAAAGCCCGCGGCCTGCAGCAGGTTGCCGAGCGTTGCACCAAAGGCCGCGTGCCTGCCGTGTCCGACGTGCAGCGGCCCGGTGGGATTGGCCGAGACGAACTCCAGCAGGATGCGTGGTTCGGCTCGGGTCGCCTGCCGCCCGTACGCCGATCCTTCCCGCAGCACCGCCGTGACCTCCTGTTGCAGCGCCACCTTGCTCAGGTGGAAGTTGATGAAGCCCGGACCGGCGATCTCGACCTTCTCCACGAGGTCGCTGGTCGGCAGAAGGGCGATGATCTGGCCTGCCAGGTCCCGGGGCTTGCTCCCGGCCGCCTTGGCAAGGCGCATGGCGATGTTGGTCGAAAAATCCCCGTGCCGCGGATCTCGCGTTCGTTCGACAGTCGTGCGCGTCGAGGTTACCTCGGGGGAGTCAGCCAGCTCCGGAAGGCCGGCAATGGCCTTGTCGACCAGTTCTGCAATACTGCTTTTCAACGACGTCTCTTTGCTAGTGCGGATGATGTTGGCGGGCCGGCAATTCTAGTGTACCCGGTCGTAAAGAATCGACCTTTCCCGAGGGCCAGCCCGGATATCTCACCGATTGCGCGGGCTAGAACAACTCGACCGGGTCCACATCAATGGACCAGCGGACTTTGCGGGCCCAGGGACCGGCTTCGAGTTCCCGGCGCATCGCCTGCAACAGACGGTGCAGGGGCTGCCGTTGTCGGCTCTGGAACAAAAGCTGTGCACGGTAACGTCCCGCGCGGCGCTCCATGGGAGCGCTGACCGGGCCGAGGATACGGACACCCGCCGCGTTCACTGCGTCTGCCCTGCCGCGGCACCGCTCCAGGAAATCATGAGTGTCCTGGCGGCGGGTGGCGGCGGCACGCAGGAGGGCCAGGCGCGAAAATGGCGGCCACGCCGCCTTTTCGCGCTCGGCCAGCGCGCTGGCAGCGACGCGCTCATAGCCGCCCTGGAACAGCTCGTGCCAGAAGGGGTGTGAGGCGAAGGAAGTCTGGATCATGACCTCACCCTGGCGCTGTTCGCGCCCGGCGCGGCCGGCGACCTGCATCAGGCTTTGCGCCAGCCGTTCAGTGCCGCGGAAATCGGTGCTGAAGAGACCCTGGTCGGCATCGATCACGACAACCAGCGTCAACTTCGGGAAGTGATGTCCCTTGGACAGGATCTGCGTGCCGACGAGGATCCCGGTCTCGCCGGTCGTCGCCATCTCCAGCGCCTTGTCCAGCGCGCCTTTAAATCGCGTGCTGTCGCTGTCGATGCGGCTGACAGCCTGGTCCGGGAAGTGGAGCTGCAGCGCATCCTCCAGCCGCTCGGTGCCGTGGCCCAGCGGCTTCACGCCGCCGCCGCATTCCCGGCAGGCAGGATCCAGCGCGCGTTGGGCGCCGCAGTGATGGCACATGAGGCTCAAGTTCCGCGCGTGCACGGTCATCCGCGCATCGCAGCGGCTGCATTCGGCAATCGCGCCGCAATGCTGGCAGATCAAGGTCGGCGCGAAGCCGCGGCGGTTCAGGAATACCAACACCTGGCCCCCTTCCGATGAGTGCCGTCGCATCGCGTCGATCACGGGCCGGCTTAAGCCATCCAGCGGCGGGTGCCGGTTCAGGTCGACGAGCCGCATTAGCGGCGGGACGGCGTTGCCCGCCCGCACCGGCAGCACCAGGCGCTCGTAGCTGCCTTCGGCGCATCTCTGCAGGGTTTCCAGCGAGGGCGTCGCTGAACCGAGTATCACCGGAATGTCCAGTTCCTTCGCCCGTGCCACGGCGAGGTCGCGGGCCGAGTAACGAAGCCCCTCCTGTTGCTTGAACGAGCTATCGTGTTCTTCATCAACCACGATGATGCCTGCGTTCTTCAATGGTACGAATACGGCGGAGCGGGTGCCGACGACCAGCGGCATGCTGCCGTCCCTCGCACCACGCCACGCCTCGAGGCGCTCTGCATCGCTGAGCGCGGAGTGCAGGATGACGGGCCGAACGCCCAGGCGCTTTTCGAGCCTCGACACGAACTGGGGTGTCAGTCCTATCTCCGGCACCAGCACGAGCGCCTGTTTGCCGTCTGTGAGCGCATCCTCGATGAGGCGCAGGTAAACCTCGGTCTTGCCGCTTCCCGTGACCCCGTCCAGCAGGCTTACGCTGAACCCGGCCCGCCCCGATATGGAAGCGAACGCAGCTGCCTGGTCCTGGTTCAGCGCGGGCCCTGCCTCCGTATTCGTCGGGCCGGCGCTCACAGCCGCCTCGCCTTGCGATTCGACCACCTCCACCCAGCCCTTGTCCCTGAGGCTCTTCAAGAGGCGCTTCCAGCCTGGCGCGCGCTCCTCGAGAGACTCGAAGCTCATGCGCACCGATTGTTGCAGCAGCGACAGGAGCTCTGCCTGCTTCGGCGCCCTCCGGCCGATCGCAGCCGCGTCAGCCCGCCTCCCGGCATCCGTCAGCGACAGGTGATGGACAGTGGGGTGCAGCGCCTTCCCCTGGCGCAGTAGCGCGGGCAGCGCAGCGGCGACGACCTCTCCGACAGGGTGATGGTAGTACTCGCTGGTAAAGCGTATCAGCCACAGGTCGGACGGGCGTAAAAGCGGCTCCTCGTCGAGGACCTCGTGTGCGCGCTTCAGCTTTGTCCGGGAGACCTCACTGTCGCCTGCAACCTCGAGCAGCATGCCGGTCTGCGTCCTTCGCCCGAACGGCACGCGCAGGCGACTGCCCGGCTTCAAATCGGTGTTGCCGGCCGTCGGCGGCAGGTAATCGAACAACCGTGACAACGGCGCGTTGATCGCGACTCTCAAAACGATTTCGCGGCTCATCCACGGTCCGGGAACGTTACAGTGATTTCACGGCCTGGATCAGCTCCGACGCCATTGCCTGGCCGTCGCCGTACAGCATGCGCGTCTGGTCGAGGAAGAAGAGCCCGTTCTCGATCCCGGAAAATCCTGCGCCCTGGCCGCGCTTGATGACGATGACATTCCTGGCCTTGTCCGCATTCAAAATCGGCATGCCATAGATCGGGCTCGCGGGATCCGTCCGCGCCACCGGGTTCACGACGTCGTTCGCGCCGATCACCAGGGCCACGTCGGCCGTTGCGAATTCCGCGTTGATCTCGTTTTCATCGTAGATCACGTCGTAGGGCACACCGGCCTCGGCGAGCAGCACGTTCATGTGACCGGGCATGCGCCCCGCCACCGGATGAATGGCGAACTTAACGTCGACACCGCGTTCGATCAGGATCTGTGCGAGTTCCCACACCTTGTGCTGAGCCTGCGCGACCGCCATGCCGTAACCGGGTACGATCAGGACCTTGTTGGCAAACGCCATCATCACGCCGGCGTCGCTTGCTTCTATCGGCTTCATGCTGCCGTGCACTTCCGAGGCAACCGCCGCGGTATCGCCGAATCCGGAGAAAAGCACGTTCCCGAGGGATCGGTTCATTGCCTTCGCCATCAGCTGCGTCAGCAGCGTGCCGGCGGCGCCGACCACCGTGCCGGCGATAATCATGGCCGCGTTCTGCAGCACGAATCCCTCGAACGCGACGGCGAGACCGGTGAGGGCGTTGTACAGCGAGATAACCACCGGCATGTCGGCGCCACCGATCGGCAGCGTCATCGTGACTCCCAGAACGAGCGCCAACAGGAAGAAGATCGCGATCAGAGCCGGCCCGCTGTCCTGGGTGGCGATAAGGGTCGCCAGCACGAGCAACACGGCGAGCAGCACCAGGTTGAAGACCTGCTGTCCCCCGAAGCGTACGGTGGACTTCATCAGGCCCTGCAGCTTGGCGAACGCGATGAGGCTGCCGCTGAAGGAAACCGAGCCGATGAGGCCGCCGAGAACGGCAAGGACGCTGAAGGTCAGGCCGTGGTCTTCGCCGCCGAACAGCTCGACGGCAGCAATAGCGGCAGCCGCGCCGCCACCCATGCCGTTGTAAAGCGCGATCATCTGCGGCATGTCGGTCATAGCGACGCGCTTGCCGCTGACCCACGCAAGGGTGCCGCCGAGCGCTATGGCCACCATCATGAGGACATAGTTGTCCATTCCCGGCCAGAGGAACGTCACCAGTGTGGCGACGAGCATACCCGCGCCCGCCCATACAATGCCGCCGCGCGCCGTTACCGGCGAGCTCATCCGTTTCAGGCCATATATAAAGAGTATGGCCGCGATGAAATAGCTGGCCTCGATCAGCCAGCGCAGCGAGGAAGCGTTATCCATCAGCGCTTCTCCTTGCTGCTCTTGAACATCTCGAGCATGCGCTCGGTGACGACGTAGCCGCCGACGGCATTACCCGCGGCCAGGAACACGCCGATGAAACCGATCGTCATCTCGAGGCCGGTCTCGGCACGACCCAGCGCCACCATGGCGCCGACCAGCACGATGCCGTGCACGAAGTTC
>DATGQI010000032.1:0-5302 GCA_035304285.1 Woeseiaceae bacterium | reverse complement strand
TTGCAAACGAGTACGCCGTATAACACCTACACCATGTCCGGGCTGCCTCCAACCCCGATCGCGCTGCCGGGAAAAGCTGCCATTCGCGCGGCACTGAATCCCGCCCCCGGGGAAGAACTCTATTTCGTCGCCACGGGGTTTGCTGACGGCAGTCACCGCTTCTCGGTAACAAAAGCGGAGCATGACGCTGCGGTTGCGGAATACCTTTCACGCTTGCGCCAATCGAGAGCGACGGCAACGGCTACCGACGACAACGGCGATGAAGATGGCACAAGGTAAGTTCATCACCGTGGAAGGTGGCGAAGGCGTCGGCAAGTCCACCAACATCGACTTTATCTGCGACCTCATCCGACGCCGCGGCCATGACGTAGTGCAGACGCGGGAGCCTGGAGGCACACCCCTGGCCGAGAGAATCCGCGATATGCTGCTGGAACACGGGGACGAGCACCTGCCGGACGAGACAGAATTGCTGCTGTTTTTCGCAGCGCGATCTTTGCACCTGCACAACCTCATCCGGCCGGCCCTGGCATCCGGTACCTGGGTGGTCTGCGACCGCTTCACGGATGCGACACGGGCCTACCAGGGCAACGGCCGTGGGCTCGATCCCGCGCGTATCGAATGGCTGGCGGAATGGGTGCACGGCGACCTGAACCCGCACCTGACAATTCTGCTCGATGCGGCGCCGTCTATCGGAATGAAGCGGGCCGAAGAACGTGGCGAAGCCGATCGCCTGGAGAATGAGCAGGCGGAATTTCACCTGCGGGTTCGCGAAGGATATCTCCGGCAGGCCGCGACCGAGCCCGGACGGTTCGCAATAGTGGATGCGAACCAAGCGCTGGCGGCAGTGCAGGACGCCATCGAGGCTGCGCTGCGCCGCTTGCTGGATAATGCTGACTCTGAAGAAAGCTTGCTAAGCCACTGATGATTATAGAGTTACCATGGCTTACACCCCTCGCCGAGGCGTGGCATGGCGCTTCGGTACGTGGGCGGGCAGCGCATGCGGTACTGCTAACGGGGAGCCGCGGCGTTGGCAAACGCGCTGCGGCATACTGGATGGCCATGCAACGGCTGCGCCTCGAGACTCCCGCGCTGCCGACCGTGCAGGTCGATCCTGTCGAAGGGGAGAAGTCTGCCGATCGCCGTCTCGCGGAGCATCCGGACCTTCGCTGGCTCCGTCCGCCGGAGGGAAAACAGGCGATTCTCATCGACCAGGTTCGAGAACTGGTCGGCGAACTATCCCTCACCAGTTACGAAGGCGGCGCGAAGGTGGCCATAGTCGAGCCGGCGAATATGCTCACCGGCAATGCTGCGAACAGCTTGCTCAAGACCCTGGAAGAACCGCAGGGCGACGCGCTGTTGCTGCTCGTCGCCGACCGTATGGGCAGCTTGCCAGCCACTATCCTGAGCCGCTGCCAGCGCATCACCATCGCGACACCGCCCGAGAGCGTCAGCCTGGCATGGCTGGAGCGCGTCCGGCCTGGGGCCAATTGGCGCGCTGCGCTGCGAATGGCCGGCAACGCGCCGCTCGCGGCAATCGAAGCTCTCGAACGGCTGGACGTAACCGACGCGATGGCCAGGGATTTTTCGCAGACGGCGGAACGCCGCGTTTCGCCTATAGACGTAGCAGCCCGCTGGAGCCAGTATGAGCCGGACTTCGTGCTCGCCTGGGTCGGCCGACAGGTGCAGCAGTGCATCTACAGGGCGAGCGGAGCCGCGGGAGAAAGCTTCGAAGGAAGTACGGCCGAATCTGTGTTGAACCGCATAGACAGGCGAAAATTGTTCTGCTATCTAGACGACATCAACCGCGTCCGGGGCCAATCCGCGGGCTCATACAACGTTCAGCTGACTCTGGAAAGCCTGCTGATCGACTGGGCAGAAGGCCTCAAAGACAGCGGCAATAAATTCATCCGGGGCGGCCTGTTGCCGATCCCGGACGGTAAGGTGAATGCGCAATGACGAAACCCGGATTGTTGACACTGACCATCAAGGACAAGAGCGCACTGTACCTCGCGTACATGCCGTTCGTGGTGAATGGCGGCCTTTTCATACCCACGAACAGTTCCTACCGCCTCGGAGACGAGGTTTTCATGCTTTTGAACCTGATGGGCGAGGATGAGAAGATCCCTGTTGCGGGTACGGTTATCTGGATGACGCCGAAGGGCGCCCAGGGAAAGAGGACGGCAGGCATCGGCGTGCAGTTCAGCGACCAGGACCAGGGCAACACACAGAAGAAAATCGAGAACTACCTGGCGGGTGCGCTGGGCGGGGACAAACCGACTCACACGATGTAAATCGTTGCGCAGGAGCCCGCCATGCGGGCAAGTTAGCAAACGTCACGCGTTGTGGTGCGTGTCAGCTTCCGCCGAGATTCAAACCAGCACGTCAGTTTTGCCCGGAATTGATCCCGCCCTTCAGCACGTAAACGTTGTAGCCACGCTCGCTGAGAATGTAAGCGCCGGCCGAACTGCGTCTTCCGGTGTCGCAGCAAACGACGTATTTCTTTTTCGGATCCAGCGTGTTTATTTTCAGGCGTATGAAGTAAAGCGGAACATTGATCGCGCCATCGTAATGCTGGTTTTCGAATTCGCTTGGCAGGCGCACGTCCAGCCAATGCCCGCCGTTCTTCACGATCTCTTCCGCTTCCGCCGGCGTGACCCAGTCCAGCATCGGCTCGTTCAGGAGGCGCTTGAAGTCGTCCTTGCCCAGTCTCATGACCGCCCCGTCCGTCAGCATCGTGACGGTGGCATTGCGTTTTGCATCCGAGATCAGGGCTTCTTCGCCGAACGTGTCACCCACTGACAGCTCGGCCAGCTTGATGCCTTCCTTGTTTAACGGCGTCTCCCGGGTGACCAGGCTCTTGCCGCGCGTGAGCACGTAAAAGTAATCGCCTTCGGCGCCTTGCTTCAGCACCACGTCGCCTGCCTTGTAGTTGATCTGCTGCATGCGCATGAAGATCGCCTGGATATTCGCCGGCGGAATTTTGTGGAATGCCTTTGTCTGCAACAGCATCGTCATCCAGTCGTCACTGCCGGAACTGGAGTCTCCCTTCAGTTCCGATACCTCGTAGGAACCGGTCTGGTCCCAGGTCAGCATGACGTCGAGCAAATCGCTGTCGATCGAAATGTATTGCACCCGGTCGCGTGCTTTTGCCGTAACGCGGCGCGGGAACATCGGTGATACCGGATTCCTGGCGCCGTCGGTGCCGCCCTCGACGACTTCCTGAACCTGTCCCTGGTCGATCAGTTCCAGCGAACCGGACACGACGTAAACAGTGCGCTTCTCGGTGTCTCCCTCCTTGAACAGGATCTGCTGCGGCGACAACTCGCGAATCTGCACTTTCTTTGCAAGGGCAGCGAGGTTATCGCGCTTCAGTCCATCCAGCGGGGAGAAGCTCTTGAGCAGTTCAGTATCCAGCTGCTCGTCCTTCATGGTTCATCCTGTTGGCTCGCATATTATTGTGCTGTCGTTAGGCCCGCCTGGTCGCGGTACTCGCTCGTTACCGGGGCACGCCCGCTCCAGACACCTGCGCGGCGTGCGGCATTTGCTCTTACGTCAAGCTAAGCCGTTATTCTACCTTCAATTTATCCGGCTCCGATACCGCGAGCATGCGGCACCGTGAAGCGCAGCACAGTTTACCAACTCGGGCGCAGGCGCGCCGGTCGGCATCAGAGTTCGTTCCAGCCCGCATGTGGGTAGAAACGATCGCCATACCTTTCCTGCAGTTGTTTAAGCCGTTGTTGCACATCGCCTAAGCCGCGGCTGCGAGCATACTGCAGCGGACCGCCGCGAAATGGCGCGAAGCCGGTGCCGAAGATGACACCCGCATCGAGCAGGTCGGCGTCGCCCACGACATTCTCGTGCAGGCATGCAACCGCTTCGTTGACCATCACCAGTATCAGCCTGTCACCGATATCCTGCGGCACGGTTGTGCCGGGAGGTGTCTCCGGCTTGACCGCCTTGCCGTCCTCCCAGGCGTAGAATCCCTGTCCTGATTTTCGGCCCAGTTTTTTGCTTTCGACCATTTGTGAGAGTGTGGGGGGAACCGGTTTTTCGAAAGCCTTGCCCAGTACGTTCGATACGTGCATGGCGACGTCAAGTCCCACGCTGTCCAGAAGTTCGATGGGTCCCATCGGCATCCCGAAATCTTCCGCCGCCCGGTCGATCTCGCGGAGCGGGACACCTTCGCCGGCAAGAAACATCGCTTCGGCCATGTAAGGTGCCAGTACGCGATTGACCACGAAGCCCGGCGAGCTCCTGCACTCCAGGGGGAACTTGCCGATGGCCTTGACGAAGGCAAAGCCGCTATCCATCGCGTCCTGCGCGGTGTCATCCCCGCGGATGATCTCTACCAGCGGCAGCTTCGCAACGGGATTGAAGAAATGCAGGCCGATGAACCGCTCGGGACTGGCAAGCCCCTCGCGCAGTTCTTCGAGCCGTATGCTGGATGTGTTGGTGGCGAGGATAGCGTCCGGCTTCATCGACTTCTGGAGCGTCGCGTAAAGGTCTTTCTTGGCATCCGCATCTTCGAATATTGCTTCTATGATGAGATCCGCATCCGCAACACCTTCACCGGCCGGATCTGCCCTGAGCCGTTCCACGGTCGCGGCCTGGTCGCTTTCGGTGCGGACCTTCTTTGCAAAAAGCTTCTTCGCGCGGTCCATTGCCGGCTGGATGTATTCCATTGCCCGGTCCTGCAGGGTGACATCGAGGCCGCGCAAGGCACACCAGGCAGCGATGTCTCCTCCCATGACTCCTGCGCCGACGACGTGAACGCGTTTGATGCGCGCAGCCGGTTTGCCTCCCTGCGACTTGAGCCGGTTCTGCAGGAAGAATACCCGCACGAGGTTTCTCGATGTTTCTCCGCACATGAGCTGAGCGATCGAGCGGGCTTCCGCTTCGTACCCGTGGTGTTCGGATGCTCCGTGCTGCACCCACAGGTCGATGATTGCGTATGGCGCCGGGTAATGGTCGGGACGCGCTTTCTTCGCCACTTCGGCTCGCATCTTGCGAGCGATGAATGGGCGTACGAGTGGAAGATTGAGGACCTGGTCCAGCAAGGGAGCCTGCGCGCGCTTTTGCGGAGTTGCGATCATCTCCTTTGCCGCCTGCTTCCAGTTATCCGGTGCCACGATCCTGTCGACAAGGTTCTGGCGCCTGGCCCTGCCGGGAGCGATTGGCTGGCCGGTAAGCATGAGTCCCATGGCAGCGCGGACGCCGGCTGTTCGCACCGCGCGGACGGTACCCCCAAAACCGGGATGTATGCCGAGCTGGACTTCAGGCAATCCGATGATGGCCTTGTCCG
>DATGQI010000031.1:0-6685 GCA_035304285.1 Woeseiaceae bacterium | reverse complement strand
GACATCTGGGCGCGCTTCCAGAAGTTGCGCGGCCATGAGTGCACCTACGTCTGTGCGAGCGACGCGCACGGCACGCCGATCATGATCAAGGCGCGCGAGGAAGGCATAACGCCCGAGGAGCTGATCGAGCGGGTTTCGAAGGAGCAGCAGCGGGACCTGGAAGCCTTCGGTATCGCGTTCGACAACTTTCATTCGACGCATTCGGAAGAGAACGAACAGCTCGTCGGACGCATGTACCTGGCGTTGCGCGGCGCCGGTCATGTTTATACGAAGACGATCGAGCAGGCGTACGACGAGAAGGAGAAGATGTTCCTGCCGGATCGCTTCGTGCGCGGGACCTGCCCTCGCTGCGGCAGCGAAGACCAGTACGGCGATGCCTGCGAAGTCTGCGGCGCCACGTACTCCCCGAATGATCTGGTGAACCCGGTTTCGGTATTGTCCGGGACGACGCCGCTGTGGAAGGAGTCCGAGCACTATTTTTTCCGCCTGAGCGAGTTCGGCGAGCGGCTGAGGGCTTGGATGAAGACGGCGGCGCTTCATCATTCCATCACCAGCAAGCTGGAGGAATGGTTTGCGGCCGGCCTCAAGGACTGGGATATCTCCCGCGATGCGCCCTATTTCGGATTCCTCATTCCCGGCACCGAGGACAAGTACTTCTACGTCTGGCTGGACGCGCCGATGGGGTATGTCGCCAGCTTCCTGAACCTGTGCCGCCGGCAGACCACCCTCAATTTCGACGAGTACTGGATGCCGGGGCACGATACGGAGGTTTATCACTTCATCGGCAAGGACATCGTGTACTTCCATACGCTGTTCTGGCCGGCCGTGCTCGAGGGGGCGGGTTTTCGCACGCCGACGAGCGTGTGCGCCCACGGCTTCCTCACCGTCAATGGCAAGAAGATGTCGAAGTCGCGCGGCACCTTCATCAATGCGCGCACGTACCTGGATCACCTGGACCCGAGTCACCTGCGCTATTACTACGCGGCAAAGCTCGGCCCCGGCATGGACGACATCGACCTGAACTTCGATGATTTCGTGGCGCGGGTGAACTCGGACCTCGTCGGCAAGCTCGTCAACATTGCAAGCCGCTGCTCGGGGTTTATCAGCAAGCGCTTCGGCGGTCGCCTTGCGGCTGAACTCGAGAACCTGCCCCTGTACGCCGAATTCGCGGAAGCGTCGGAAACGATCGCGGGCCACTACGAGGCGCGGGAGTATTCGAAGGCAATCAGGCTGATCATGGCGCTTGCCGACAAGGCGAACCGCTATATCGAGGACAGGAAGCCATGGGCGATGGCGAAGGACGAAGGACTGCAACAGGACGTGCAGCTAGTCTGTACTCAGGGCCTGAACTTTTTCCGGGCCTTGGCAATCTACCTCGAGCCGGTCCTGCCGAAGGTAGCAAAGGACGCACGGGCGCTGTTCCGCGAAGATTCGTGGCTGTGGCAGTCGGCGCAGGCTCCGTTGCTGAACCATGACATTGCCAGCTACAAGCCCATACTCACACGCATAGATCCGGAACAGGTCGAGAAGATGATCGAACAATCGAAAGAGCCGCTGCCCGATGCAGGTGCAGCACGGGCGCCAACCGAAACAGCCGAGATATCGATCGACGACTTCATGAAGGTAGACCTGCGTATCGCGCGCATCGTTGCCGCGGAACCCGTGGAAGGAGCCGACAAGCTGCTGCGACTGACCCTGGATCTCGGCTCTCGCCAGCGTACCGTTTTCGCCGGCATCAAGGCAGCTTATGCCGGTAAGGACCTGGTGGGGCGCCATGTCGTTGCCGTCGCCAACCTGAAGGCGCGAAAGATGCGCTTCGGCACATCAGAAGGAATGGTACTGGCGGCCGGGCCCGGCGGAGAGGACATCTTCCTGCTTTCGCCGGATGACGGAGCCGAACCCGGGATGCGAGTCAAGTAACGCACAGCGCAATTCCGCCAACGCGACGCGCCGGAGCCAAAGCTCTACAATAGCAGCAGGCTTAAGCCTTTGACCGGGCCGTTTCATGTACGCCCATCCGCCGTGCTTCCGGCTTTGCGATGCGGGCAACGCAATGACTGACCTCTTTCTCATCCTGGTTGCGACTGTACTCGTCAACAATTTCCTGTTGGTACGTTTCCTCGGCCTCTGTCCGTTCCTGGGCGTGTCGCGCAATCTCGAGGCTGCGTTCGGCATGTCGCTTGCTACGGCGTTCGTGCTGACACTGTCCTCGGCGGTAAGTTACCTGCTGCACGAGTACCTCCTCGTCCCGCTCGACCTTACCTACCTGCGCACCCTGAGCTTTATCCTGGTGATCGCAGCCAGCGTGCAATTCACCGAAATCATGGTGCGGAGGCTGAGCCCGCTGCTGCACGAAGTGCTGGGCATCTACATTCCCCTCATCGCGACAAATTGCGCGGTGCTGGGTGTTGCGCTCCTGAACGTCCAGGAAGCAAAGGGATTCGCGCAATCGGTGTTTTTTGGCTTCGGTGCTTCGATGGGTTTTGCGCTGGTCCTGGTCATGTTTGCGGCGGTGCGCGAGAAATTGATCTCGGCGGACATCCCGCTGCCGTTTCGCGGCACTGCAATAGCGCTGGTTACTGCCGGCATCATGTCCCTGGCGTTCATGGGTTTTGCAGGAATGGCGCGGCCGTGACTCCTGTCGATTTCTTTTCAACCTGACATCGACATGTGGATCAGCATCGCCACCGCCGTTGCCACAGTAACCGGCATTGCACTCGCTTCAGGGCTCCTGCTCGGGTACGTGTCGCGCCGGCTGCCGGGCAACAGCGATGACCTGGTCGATCGGGTTAACGAACTGCTGCCACAGACGCAGTGCGCGCAATGCGGTTATCCGGGTTGTCGTCCGTACGCCGCGGCGATTGCGAATGGCGATGCCGCCATCAATCTGTGCCCACCCGGCGGCGACGATACCGTCCGCCGGCTCGCTGCCCTGCTCGACCGGGAAGCGTTACCCGTCGCGGAGGCGGCGTCACCGGCTACGTCCACCGCGAGTGTCGCGATCATCGACGAATCCCTTTGCATCGGCTGCGCATGGTGCCGGGACGCCTGTCCCGTCGACGCCATTACCGGGGCACATCATTTCATGCATACCGTTATCGCCAGCGAGTGCACGGGATGCGAATTGTGCGTCGTGCGTTGCCCCGTGGACTGCATCAGCATGTATCCTCAATGAGAACGGCTCCTACATACGACCTCGGCCGGCTTCACGGCGGACTGAGGCTGCCCGGCGAGAAAGAGAGATCGACGGCTTTGCCAATCCAGGTGATGCCGGTGCCCGAGCAGCTCGTCCTGCCCCTCGCGCAGCATTCGGGTAACCCTGCTCAACCGATAGTCGGCATCGGCGAGAAGGTTTTGAAAGGCCAGCTGATTGCCGATTCCGATGGCGTACTGAGTGCGCCGGTACATGCTTCCTCATCGGGGAAGATAGTCGCGATAGAGCCGTGGCCCGTATCGCGCCGGTATGGCGACGCGGCGCCGTGCATCATCATCAAATGCGACGGGAAAGACGAGGCCATAGGGGTTGCGGAGGCCGTTGTTCCCTATGAGTCTCTGCCGGCTGACTCGCTCCTGCAGAAGATCCTGCAGGGCGGCATTGTTGGTTTGGGCGGTGCCGTATTCCCGACCGCGCAGAAGCTCATGCAAGCGAAGACACTGCCCGTGCAAACGCTGCTTTTGAATGGCGTCGAGTGTGAGCCCCACATAAGCTGCGACGACATGTTGATGCGCGAGCAAGCCGCAGATGTGCTGAAAGGCGCGCAGGTCCTGATGTACGCACTGGGGATCGGGAAGTGCTACGTCGCCGTCGAAAGCGACAAACCCGAAGCCATCCACCGGATAGAGGCGGCCCTGGCCGAGCTGAACGACGAACGAATCGTGCTGAAGCTGGTGCCGACGATCTACCCGTCGGGCGGCGAGGACCAGCTCGTTCAGCTGATAACGAATACAGAAGTCCCGAGTGGTGGGCTGCCGTCGGATGTTGGCTGCCTCGTGCAGAACGTCGGCACGGCCGCGGCCGTTCATCGCTGGATCTGCGATGGCGAACCTTTGATATCTCGCGTCACGACCGTGACTGGCGATGGCGTCAGGACGCCGATGAACGTGCTTGCGCGACTGGGTACCACGGTCGCCGAAGTCGTCGCCTTTGCCGGAGGTTATACCGACAGGGCGAAGCAGCTGATCATCGGCGGCCAGATGATGGGAAAGTCGGTAACCACCGACCGTGTTCCGGTGGTCAAGGCTACCAACTGCATACTCGTCCAGTCCGAGCTCACCCCGCCCCTCGATCACCGCCCATGCATACGCTGTGGGGAGTGCGCAGTTGTCTGTCCCGTGGTGCTGCAACCGCAGGAACTGTACTGGTTCGCCAACGCCGATGACGAGGTGAAACTTCGCGAGCACGGCCTGATCGACTGCATCGAATGTGGTTGCTGCGACCTCGTGTGTCCCAGCCACATCCCATTGATGGCCAGCTTTCGGCAAGCGAAAGCGCGCATTCGTGAACTCGAGGATGAGAAGGCACGGGCCGAGCGGGCGCGGCGCCGATTCGAGGCACGGACGATGCGTCGTGAAATCGAGGAACAGAAGCGCGAGGAGGAGCTTGCAGAACAGAAACGAGCGGCGGTCACGGCCGGCCCCAGGGAAATCCGGGACATGGTGAAGCGTGCGCAGGAGAAGAAGCGCCCTCTCGAACGCACGAAGAAAGGCCCGGAGGACTGATGACGCTCTTTTTGCCCCGGCGCAAGCCTGCCTGTCGCACGACGTTCGTTACCGCCTGCTTCGCTACCGGCCGCTAAGGTGGAATTCGAACGTCGCGAGGCACCCTACGTGCGGCCGCCGACCAGCGTCGGCGGATTCATGCTCCAGGTGCTGCTGGCCCTGGTGCCTGCCGCCTTAGCCTACGCGTGGTTCTTCGGCTTCGGCTTTATCCTGAACCTCCTCGTCGCCGCACTGTTTTGCGCCGCCGGCGAAGCATTCATGACACACCTGCGCGGAAGACCGCCCGAGGTGGCTCTCTCTGACTTCACCGCCATGGTCACGGCCGCTCTCATTGCCTTCTCGCTGCCCGCCCTCTGCCCCTGGTGGGTCACCGCCACAGCCGCCCTCTTCGCCATTGTCGTTGCGAAACACCTGTACGGTGGAATGGGCTACAACATTTTCAATCCCGCGATGGCAGGCTATGTCGTCGCGCTGGTTGCTTTCCCGACCTACATGAACTTCTGGACCGCACCACGCATCGGCGACATCGACTATCACTACCTCAACCTGTACGAAACCGCGCGCTACACATTGACTGGTTCACTGCCGGCCTACCTGGACTTTGACGCTATCAGCCGCGCCACGCCGCTCGACACCGTCAAGTCGGGTCTGCAAAACATGATGACGTTCGACGAGATGTACAGCAATCCGCTGATGGGCGACTTCGGCGGGCGTGGCTGGGAATGGATCGGTAACTTCACTGCGATCGGAGGTGCATGGCTGCTGGTGCGCAAGATCATTCGCTGGCACATCCCGGTAGCGGTACTCGCGGGAGTACTGGTGCCGTCCGGCATCATGTATTTTCTCGATGCTGGCGTGCATCCGAGCCCCGGTTTCTACCTGTTCAGCGGCGGCACCATCCTGTGCGCGTTTTTTATCGCGACCGATCCGGTCACGGCCGCTACCAGCCCGCGGGGACGACTCGTATACGGGTTCGGCATCGGCTTGCTGATATACGCAATCCGTCGCTGGGGCAGCTACGCGGACGGCGTGGCGTTTGCTGTGTTGCTGATGAACATGTCGCGCCCCGCCATCGACTACCTCACGCGACCTCGAATAGTCGGGCACGCCAGGAACGAAGCCAGATGAGCCCTGAGCGCTCGCCCTCTGCGTGGAGCAGCGGCATCGTGCTCGCGGTGGTGGCCGCGGTTTGCACCGCGCTGGTGGCAATCACGCATAGAGTGACCGCGCCGCGCATTGCGGAAAACGAGAAAGCCTATCTCGAGCAAAGCCTGCGACCCGCGCTTGCGGACATCTTCTACGATAATGAACTCACTGAGACCACCCTTGTCCTGCCGCCACCGCACGGACTTCCCGGGAACGAGCCTGCGACCATTTATCGATTGTTTTCCGAAGAACGACCGGTGGCAGCCGTCTTCGTCGTCAGCGCCCGCGACGGCTATTCCGGGCCGATACGGCTCCTCGTCGCCGTCGAGTATTCCGGTCACCTGACGGGCGTCCAGGTACTGGAGCATAACGAAACCCCGGGAATCGGCGATCTTATCGAGCCATCGCGCTCTGACTGGCTGAAGCAGTTCGAGGGAGCATCTCTCGAAGACCCGCTGCGTGACCGTTGGGCGATCCGTCGCGACGGCGGAGTATTCGACCAGTTCACCGGTGCATCCATCACGCCGCGAGCGGTCGTAAGAGCGGTAAAGGAGACGTTGCTATACTACGAAGCAAACCGCGACAACGTGTTCGAAATGCAAAACGAGGTGGAAGGGCAGCAAGACAATGCCGGGAACTGAGCAATGAACATCGAGCAATGAACAACGGGATGTCGACATTGCCGCAGGTCAAGGCAGGGCTATGGACCGAGAACCCGGGACTCGTGCAGCTTCTGGGCCTGTGCCCATTACTGGCAGTGACCACGACCTTCGTCAACGGGTTGGGCCTGGGACTCGCGACGCTGTTCGTCCTGACTTGC
>DATGQI010000030.1:0-10297 GCA_035304285.1 Woeseiaceae bacterium | reverse complement strand
CCAAACTTCAACGTTGCCGAACGCTCACCGAAGGTCAAGTCCCTTTCAAGATCAATCTGAAATGCCGTTACTTCCTCCAGAATGTTCTGGCCACCCCTTAAGTATTCGTTGAACTCGTACTGGTCGGCATCATGGAAGCCTGGGCCGGCATCGACCGTGAAGAACAGGTCGGACGTGTCGTAAGTCATTGGCCCGGGTTCCGACCACTCAAATACCCATTCGCGATCGAACGGTGTTTCCTGCTCGGCCTCGCCGTACGTGATGGACGCATCGAGGACCCAGTTGCCGAGTATGAACTCACCACCGAGCGAGGATGTCTGGATCGACTGCTTCTCGAGGCGTTCCGAGACCAGCCGCTCTCCTTCTCCTTCGGTAAAGGTTCCGGAGGTTGCCGTCTGGTTTTCGAGATCCCCTTCGCGGTAAGCCCAAACCGTCTCGGCCTGGTTTTCCGTATCTTCAAAACGGTTTATCAAATTGCGGAAATAGAGCTTCACCTCATCGTTCGGCCGGTACTCCAGGTTGGCCACCAGGCCGCTGCGCAGGCGTTCGATCCGATAGTCACGCAGCACCAGGGAATCCGGGATCAGGAAGTCGCCCTCCTCTTCCCAGGGGTCTCCACCCTGCAGGTTCTCCGTATCGTAGTTGCGCTCCGAATAGCTTGCCGACAGCAGGATGCCCCACTTGTCGTCCGGCCCGAAAACCTGGCCCCATCCGGCCGAGATGCCGAAAGGATTGTCCCCATTCATGTCGTAGTAGCCGAAGTCGGCGGTCGCCGAGAAGAAACTGCCATCCGGATCGTCGAAGGCGCTCGGGGTGATGATGTTGATCGAGCCGCCGACGGCGTGGCCGTCCATGTCCGGCGTTACCGCCTTGACGACCTCCACCCGTGAAAGCACTTCGGACGGGATGGTGTCGAGCGCGACACGGCGGGTGTCTTCGGGAGAACCGATAACCTGGTTATCCAGCGTAATGTTGGTGTAGCTGGGATCGACGCCCCGAACCGTCACGTAGCGGCCCTCGCCCTGGTCGACGGTAGCAGTGACGCCCGTGATGCGGCGCAACGCTTCAGCGACGTTCTGGTCCGGCAGTTTGCCGGCATCGTCTGCGGTAAGCGTTTCCTTGATCACCGAAGACATCTGCTTGTCCTGCAGCGCGTTCGCCTGCGCGGCGCGGTAGCCGGTCACGACGATTTCCTCGGTGGTACCGATCGCGGTGAGCTCGAAGTCCAGCGTCTGTGCGCCAGTCTCCGTCACCTGCACGCTCTGTTCCGCCGGCGCGTAACCGACAAATCGCACCTGCACCGTGTAATCACCCGGGGGGATGTTCGCGATGGCGAAGTCGCCGGAGTTCGACGTGGCTTCGCGACGATCGAGCTCCACGATCCGCACTTCCGCCGACGGCAGGGGCCGGTCGGTCGCAGCGTCGGTGACCTGGCCCCGCAGCTGGACCTGTGCATTTGCCAGCGACGCGAGCAGCATGAGGCTCAAGGCGAATACGGTACGACACGCGAACGGTAATCTGGCAGACATGATGTGATCCCCCCTCAGAAACTACTGGTTGCCGACAACGCTTCGGTAAGAATCCGTTTGCGGCGCAGGCACAAGTCCGCGATGGTGACGAACCAACGTGACGGCAACGTTACGGTGGAGTATAGAATAAAAATTTTGTAACATGCAAATATGAAATTGCTGTTTCATATGGCACGATGGGCTACCTCTCCTCGCGCTGCCATGGAACGCATACCGGTCGATTGGAACACCGGCCGGACGAAGCGCTGTTATGCTTAAACCGTAATAAAACCAAGAACAAAGGGATCACTTATGAAGCCACGCAACCAGCCGGCGCAGGAACCCGCGGACCTCGAACAACTCCGCGCCGCAATCGTGGCGCGACACGACGAGTTGAGCCCGCGGCTCAGGCAGGTGGCGGCTTACGTCCTCGACCATCCAAACGATATGGGACTGCAGACGCTTGCCGTCATTGCCGAGCGCTGCGGAGTCCAGGCCTCGACCATCGTCCGTTTCGCCAAGGCGTTCGGCTACGCCGGCGCCAGCCAGATGCAGCGGCTGTTTCGCGATGAGCTGATCAACTCGTCTCCGAGTCCGAGCTACGCGGAGCGGATTCGCCAGTTCAATGAGCGCACCGGCGACGGCCGCGAGCTTTCTCCGCACGAGCTGATGCAGGAGTTCGCCGCCAGCAACATCATTGCGCTGGAGCACATAAAGGACACGATCAGCTCCGACGATCTCGAACGATCGGTCGACCTGATGGAACAGGCGGCAGCGGTTTACGTGGTCGGGCTGCGACGCTCTTTCCCTGTCGCCGCTTATATGGCCTACGCACTACGCCACGTCGCGAAGCCCGTGCACCTCATCGACGGCCTGGCCGGCATGCTGGTTGAACAAAGCTCGATGATCACCGGCGAGGACCTCCTGTTCGCCATCAGCTTCAGGCCTTATGCAAAGGAAACCGGGGAGATCGTTCTGAAGGCCAAAGCTGCCGGGGCTCGCGTCATTGCAATCAGCGACAGCGAATTGAGCCCTGTCTCCCGCGACGCTGATATCTCCTTCGACATTCGCGATGCGGAGGTCAGGCAGTTCCGATCCTTAACGGGTTCCCTGTGCGTCGCCCAGACTCTTGTAATCAGCTATGCGCATCGCATCGAAGGACAAAGCAATCCATGAGCATCAACCTTTGCCTGTTTGGGGCCGGACGCATCGGACAGATTCACGGCGCAAACATCGCGGCACACCGTGACGCGACCCTGAAATACGTGGTTGACGTCGATTCCGCGGCAGCGGCGCGCCTGGCATCCGGCCTCGGCGCTGCGGCGGCCGACGCGCAGGCAGCGCTTTCCGATGACGAAGTGCACGGTGTGGTCATTGCGACGTCGACGGACACGCACCTGTCCCTGATCGAGGCAGCAGCGTCCGCAGGCAAGGCGGTATTCTGTGAGAAGCCACTGGATCTCGATGAAGCGAGAGCGCGCCGTTGCATAGAAGTTGCGGCGGCGGCGCCGATCCCGCTTTATATCGGCTTCAACCGCCGCTACGATCCTTCCTTCCGGCGGCTGAAAGACGAAATCTCAGCCGGCAGCATCGGCAAGGTGGAGGTGGTGAGCATCACGAGCCGCGACCCTGCGCCGCCGCCGGCAGACTACATCCGCCGCTCCGGCGGCATGTTCCGCGACATGACAATCCACGACCTCGACATGGCGCGCTGGCTCTTGGGCGACGAACCCTCCTCCGTGTTCGCATCGGGCAGTTGCCTCGTGGACCCATACATAGGCGAAGCCGGTGACATCGACACCGCGGTGGTGATCCTCGAGACCCGCGGCGGCGCCTTCTGCCAGGTAACGAACAGCCGCCGTTGCAGCTACGGATACGACCAGCGTATCGAGGTGTTTGGCGCCACGGGCATGCTGCGCGCGGACAACGAAACCGAGACACGCGTGGAACTCGCAAGCAGCGCGGGCTTCCAGCGCGAACCCGCGCTGCCATTCTTTCTCGAGCGATACCGGGAAGCTTACCGGCTGGAAATGGACGACTTCGTGCGCGCGCTCAAGGGAGAGAAGAACAGCCTTGCCGATGGCGATGACGGTCTGCGCGCATTGATCCTGGCGGATGCCGCTGAGCGTTCCCGGCAAACCGGGCAGCCAGTGCGGCCAGCTTGATGGAACATTAATTCCATTTCTAGCCAGATTGAAACATTACTTCCAACCGCGTATTCTGCGAAGGACCGCCCAAACGGACAAGACCAGATGACACAACCAGGCTTCGGAATGATCGGCACCGGCTTCATGGGCCGTACGCATGCCATTGCGCTGCAGTCGGTGGCGACGGTGTTTGCCGGCATCGAGGCACCGCGCCTGGTGACCGTCGTCGACACCAATCCCGATAGCGCGGCAAAGGCCGCGCGTGACCTGCGCTTCGAGCGAAACACCGTCGACTGGAAGGAGCTTCTTGGCGATCCGGCGATCGACGTCATCGATATCTGCACACCGAACTACCTCCACTACCCCATGTCGCTCGCAGCGCTCGAAGCGGGCAAACACGTTTACTGCGAAAAGCCGCTGGCCCTGAGTGTTGCCGAGGCGACGGAACTCGCAGCCCTGGCCAGGAAGAGCGGCCTCGTGCACGCCATCGGCCTCAACTACACGACGAATCCGCTGGTGCAGACAGCGCGCGAGATCATATCCTCTGGAGAGATCGGAGAACCGGTAAGCTTCACGGGCCGCTATTTCGAGGACTACATGGCAAGCACGGAAGTGCCGTTTACCTGGCGCTGCGATCGCAGCCTCGCCGGTTCCGGCGCGCTTGCCGACCTGGGTTCGCACCTGATCAACATGCTGCACTTCCTGCTCGGACGAGTGAGGCGCCTGTGCGGCGACTGCAGCACGGTCATCGCCACCCGCCGCGACGCAAGCGGCAGCGAACGCGAGGTCGAGAACGAGGACGTATCGCGCGCCATGATAGAACTGGACTCCGGCCTGCCGGCGACGATCGAGATCAGCCGCGTCGCAACCGGCTACAAGTGCGGCTTGCAATTCGAGGTGTTCGGCACCCGGGGCAGCATCGCATTCGACCAGGAACGTATGAACGAATTGCGGGTGTATGAGAGCGGGCAACGCCCTGCGCAAGCAGGCTTCAAGACGATCCTCGCCGGGCCCGCCCACCCGGACTTCAGCAACTTCTGCCCTGCCCCTGGTCACGGTCTCGGCATCAACGATCTCAAAGTCATCGAGGTACGCAACCTCCTCCGTGCGATCCAGCATGGCGAATCCTTCCAGCCGGATTTCGAGGAGGGACTTCGCGTACAGGAAGTCATGGAAGCGATCGAGCGGTCGAGCGCCGAGCGGGCCTGGGTCGAGTTAGCCTGACGCTGTGAAAGAATCAACGGGAGTTACGTGATGAACGATGCACGCCAGTATGTCATCCGTCACCGCGATGGTGCGGAAAAGGACAGCGATGCGATCGCGGAGTTTTCAGGACTTCGTGTCACGAGCTTAAGGCTTCGTGCCGGAGAAAGCTTCGCGGAGGACATGGATACGGAAACGGCGTGGCTCCTGATGGAAGGCAAGGTCAGGGGACAGGCGGGCGAGACGACATTCGAACTGGAGCGGCACTCCTTGTTCGACGAATCGGCAAGTTGCCTGCACGCATCTGCAGAGACGCCGGTCACGCTGGAAGCGGTGACCCCCTGTGAACTCACGGTATACCAGTGCCCGAACCGCAAGCAGTTTCCCCCGCGCGTCTACACGCCTGCCGACGTGCCGAACGAACACCGCGGCAAGGGACAGGTTGCGGAACGTTGCCTGCGCTTCGTGCGCACGATTTTCGACGGCAGCAATGCCCCGGAAAACGCAGAACTGGTGCTCGGCGAAGTCGTGACTCTGCCGGGAGGCTGGTCGAGCTACCCGCCGCACCATCACCGGCAGCCGGAGATTTATCATTATCGTTTCACGGCGCCGCAGGGCTACGGACACGCCGAACTGGGCGATGAAGTCTTCAAGGTCAACGACCGCGATACGGTTTGTATTCCGCCCGGGCTCGATCACGCGCAGTGTGCGGCCCCCGGCTACGGCATGTATTACTCCTGGGTGATCCGGCACCTGCCGAATGACCCCTACACGATTCCCGACTTTACGAAAGAGCATGCCTGGACGATGGACAAGGATGCCGCCTACTGGTGGCCGGCCGATGTCGAGCAGAAGTAGCGGCGTATCGCCCGACGTCATCTGCCTCGGGCGCGCGGCGGTAGACCTCTATGGCCAGCAGTCGGGGGGCCGGCTGGAGGACATGCAGAGCTTCGCAAAGTATCTCGGCGGTTCATCTGGCAACCTCGCCGCGGGCCTTGCGCGCCTCGGCGTGCGGAGCGCGATGCTTACCCGCGTCGGCGACGAGCAGATGGGACGTTTCGTGCGGGAGCAACTCGCACGCGAGGGCGTTGACGTAACGCAGGTAAAAACCGACCCGGACCGCCTGACGGCGCTGGTCGTGCTGGGCATCTTGAGCGCCGATGACATACCGCACATCTTCTTTCGCGAGCACTGTGCGGACATGGGCCTCTGCGCAGACGACATCGATGAAGCATTTATCGCCTCTGCACGAATGCTCGCGATTACCGGAACCCACCTTTCCACGACGTCTACCCGCAATGCGGTGCAAAAAGCCATCGATGCGGCAAGGAACGGCGGCACGAAGGTCGTGCTGGACATCGACTATCGCCCCGTTCTGTGGGGACTCGCCAGCGCCGGCGAAGGCGCCAGCCGCTTCGCAGAGTCGCAGGAAATAACCGGCATCCTGCAGGGATTCCTGCCGCACTGCGACTTTATCGTCGGCACGGAAGAGGAAATCGCGATCGCCGGTGGCGAAACCGACACGGTACAGGCGCTCATCACCATCCGCAGCCTGAGCGACGCCGTCATCGTGCTGAAACGCGGCGCATCCGGCTGTTCCATCTTCGACTCCGGGCCCATTGATTCCCTGGAGGACGGCATCGCGGTGAGCGGTGCCGAGATCGACGTATTCAATACTGTGGGCGCCGGTGACGCGTTCCTCTCCGGTTTCCTGTGCGGCGTGCTGAACAACCTGTCGCCGGCGGACAGTGGCGCTCTCGGGAACGCGTGTGGCGCGCTGGTGGTGTCACGCCACGGATGTACTCCCGCGATGCCGAGCCGTATAGAACTCGACACCTGGCTGTTGCGCCGCAACCCGCCGCGCCAGCCGCAGAACGATGCCGAACTCGCTCACCTGCACCGCACGACCACCTGGCGCGACGACCCGCGGCCGCTGTGTGCACTGGCGTTCGACCACCGCAGCCAGTTCGAACAGCTTGCCGCACAACACGGGCGGCCATTCGAGGCGATCGGTGACTTCAAGGAACTCATCGCGGAGGTCCTTCTCGAGGCCATCGAGGAGAGCGATTCTTCGGTGCGTCACGGGGCCATCGTCGACCACCGCTATGGCAGCAAGGCGCTGGCAAGGCTCGCGCGCGCCGACATCTGGACCGGCAGCCCTGTCGAGATCCCCGGCTCGAGGCCGCTGGAATTCGAGCCTCATTTCGCGACGGGGCCACACCTCTCGACGTGGCCGGCGCAGCAGGTCGTCAAGTGCCTTATGTTCTACCATCCGGACGACGACGCCGCGCTGAGGCACGAACAGGAACAAAAAGTTCGCGCGCTGTACGCCGATATCGTAGCGCTGGACCGGCGCCTGATACTGGAAGTGATTTGCCCCGCCACGGAGCACGCCGTCACGCCCGAGACGCTGCCGCGTGCCATGCGGCGGCTTTACAACCTGGGCGTGCGGCCGGACTGGTGGAAGCTGGAAACGCAATCGGCGGCGGGCTGGGAAGCTTTGTCCGCGGTTATCCGGAAGAATGACCCGCAGTGCAAGGGCGTCGTGCTCCTCGGTCTCGGCGCCGACGAGAAGACACTCGCCAGCGGGCTGACCGTTGCGGCAGCTTATGATATCTGTCGCGGCTTCGCGGTCGGGCGCAGCATCTTTGCAGACGCCGCCCGGCAATGGTTTGCCGGTGAGATCGACGGTTCCGCCGCGAAGGGTGCGATCAAGCAACGCTACCTCAACATGATCGATGTCTGGTGCTCGGCGAGCGAAGCGATGCGCGCGTCCGCCTGACCAACGACTGATTCGCGGAGCTAATCGAATGGCCCACAAGACAATCCGACTGACGATGGCGCAGGCGCTGGTTCGTTATCTCGCAGCGCAGCGGACGGAAGTTGCTGGCGAGGAACTGCCGCTCGTCGCCGGTGTTTTCGCCATCTTCGGTCACGGCAATGTTGCGGGGCTCGGCGAAGCGCTCCAGCATCACCGTGAAGAACTTCCGGTCTACCGCGCGCACAACGAACAGGCAATGGCCCATGCCGCAATTGCTTTCGCAAAAGCGAGCAAACGCCGGCGCCTGATGGCGTGCACGACATCGATCGGCCCCGGCGCCACCAACATGGTGACCGCGGCCGCGCTGGCGCACGTGAACCGCCTGCCGCTTCTGCTGCTGCCGGGTGAGACGTTCGCCAGCCGACGCCCCGACCCGGTGTTGCAGCAGGTAGAGGATTTCACTGAGCCCGGCGTGACTGCGAACGACTGCTTCAGGCCGGTGGCGCGCTTCTGGGACCGTATCGTGCGCCCGGAACAACTGGTGGCCTCACTGCCGCAGGCTATGTCTGTGCTGTCCGATCCTGCCGATTGCGGACCCGTGGTGCTAGCGCTGCCGCAGGATGTACAAGCGGAAGCATTCGATTATCCCGCATCGATGTTCGAAGAAGCGGTGCGCACGATCGAGAAGCCGCGGCCCGACCAGGACATGATGATGCAGGCAGCCGACTGGCTCAGGACGGCGAAGCGGCCGCTGGTCATCGTCGGCGGCGGCGTGCATTACTCGAACGCATTCGCCGCACTGGATGCCTTCGTCACCCGGCTTGGCATTCCTTTCGCGGAAACGCAGGCGGGCAAAGGGGCGCTTCCCTGGAACCACCCGCTGAACGCGGGTGCGATTGGCGTGACCGGCAGCTCGGCTGCGAACCGGCTTGCCGCCGAAGCCGACCTCGTAGTGGCTCTGGGCACACGCCTGCAGGACTTCACGACTGCCTCGAACACGCTGTTCGCCGCCGGGCCGCGCATAATCGGCATCAACGTGAACCGGCACGACGCTATCAAGAGAGGCGCATTGCCGCTCCGTGGTGACGCGGCCATCACGCTGGCCGAACTCGACGCAGCGCTGCCGGACCTTGAACCACATTCTTCCTGGACAGACCTCGCGGCAGCGTCAATCACGGAATGGAACCAGGCTGTCGACGCGGCAACCGGCGCAACTGCCAGTGACGGTTTGCCCGGCGATGCGGATGTGCTCGGCGTGGTCAACCGCGCCGCGGGTCCGGATGCAACCGTCGTGTGCGCATCCGGCGGACTGCCCGGCGAATTGCACAAATTGTGGCGCGCGCACGGTCCCGACAGCTACCACCTGGAATACGGCTACTCCTGCATGGGCTACGAGATAGCAGGCGCGGTCGGCGTCAAGCTCGCGAAGCCCGAGCGCAACGTCATCGTGCTCGTCGGCGACGGCAGCTACCTGATGATGAACTCCGAGATCGCCACTTCCGTCATGCTCGGCCTGAAGCTGACGATCGTGCTGCTTGACAACCGCGGCTTCGGCTGCATCAACCGGCTGCAGCAATCCTGCGGCGGCGCTTCCTTCAACAACCTTCTCCCGGAAACGCCGGACATCGACTTCGCGGCACACGCCCGATCCTTAGGCGCCGAGGCGCGGGCTGTGCGCAACCTCGAGGAACTGGAGCAGGCACTCGACCAGGCCGCTACCGCTGCAAGAACGCAGGTAATCGTCATCGAAACAGACCCGGCGAAATCCACCTCCGCCGGCGGAGCCTGGTGGGACGTCCCGGTTCCCGAAATATCCGACCGGCCCGAGGTACAGCAGGCGTTTGCAGCATACGAGAAGGCAAGAAACCAATGAGCGTCCGGATCGGCATCAATCCCCTCACCTGGACCAACGATGACCTGCCTGCGCTCGGCGATGAGATCAGCCTCGAAACCTGCCTCAGTGAAGCGGCAGCCGCCGGCTACGGCGGCGTCGAACTCGGCCGGAAATTTCCGCGCCAGGCCGACGCCCTCGGCAAGATCCTGTCGAAGCACAAACTCGCGCTCGTGTCCGGCTGGTACAGCCTGCACCTCCACGACCGCGACGCCGATGCCGAATTTGCGGCCATGCGTCCGCACTTCGACCTGCTGCAGGCGCTCGGCTCCAACGTCATGGTCTGCGCCGAGGTCACGCGCGCCGTCCACGGCGACATGAACGTCCGGCTGTCACGCCGCCCGCAGTTTTCCGCCTCCGAGTTCGCGCGCTTCGCAGAGCGCCTCTCCGCGCTCGCCGCTCGCATGCGCGCCGAAGGCATGCACCTCGCCTATCACCACCACATGGGCACCGTCATCCAGACCGAAGAAGAAGTCGACGCGCTCATGGCCACCTGTTCGCCCGATGTCCGGCTCCTCCTCGACACCGGCCATCTCTTTTTCGCCGGCGGCGATCCCGTCCGCGCCGCCAACACCCACTCCGCCCGCATCGCGCACCTCCACTGCAAGGACATTCGCCCCGACGTTCTGCGCCGCTGCCGCAACGCCGACACCAGTTTTCTCGAAGCGGTACTGCAGGGTGTCTTCACCGTTCCCGGCGACGGCTGCATCGATTTCGCCGCAGTGCTGAAGCCCCTGCTCGAGGGCAACTACAACGGCTGGATTGTGGTCGAGGCGGAGCAGGACCC
>DATGQI010000029.1:0-8869 GCA_035304285.1 Woeseiaceae bacterium | reverse complement strand
CGTTCGCAGCTCGAGCACATCGCATATGGAGCCGTCGCCGTTGCACTACTGATCGCACTGGTCGCCTGGACGGTCGGGTCGACAGGCGGGGGGGCCGTCGATGAACAGGGAGTGCTGGAAAGGGCCGAGATTGCGTTTTCGGACGGCCGCCTGACGGAGCCGGCTGAGAACAACGCCTTTGAGCTGTATTCTGCGGTGCTGCAAATCTCCCCGGAGCACCCCGCCGCCAACGCCGGACTGCAGCGCATCGCGGAGCACTACCTTGCCACTGCGCGGCGGGCGCTCGCTGACGATGATCCGCGTGGTGCTGCGGAACTGCTCGCAACCGCCCGACAGGTGATGCCGGATCACTACGGCATCCCGATCATGAACGACCTCATCGGCCGCTATGGCAAGGACCTGTTGTTCCGTGCGCGTGAGGCGGCGGCCACCGACCTCGATGAGGCCGAACGGCTGCTTGCGCATGCCTCTGCTTTCATTCCCGCAAACGACCCGGCAGTGACTGCTGTCGACGCGCAACTGGAGCGGATGCGCGAGAACGCCACCCTCCAGCAACTGCTTAAGGGAATTGACGAACGTATTCTGGCGGAGCGGTTGTCAATGCCGAGCGGCGACAGCGCCATGGACCTGCTGCGCCAGGCCAGGGTACTTGCGCCGGATGATCGCCAGGTGACACTTGCAGCAGACCGCATCGCGACGGCGCTGCTCTTCCAGTCCATGTTTGCGATCTCGAGCGGTAAGCTCGACGAAGCGCAGCGCTTCATCGACGGCGCCAAGTCGCTCGGTGTCAAACACCTGGCCCTTTCGCGCGCCGAATATGAACTGGCGAAAGCGCGCCACGAAGCCATGAGGACCCGCGGCTCACGCGAGGAACTGCGGCAGAAGACGCCGGGTTCCTAGCCTCTAGGCCAGGGAGCCTCCGGACGAAAAGGCGCCGTCCATGACTTCTGCAGAGGTTCCCTAGCTGTCGATCACTTCCCACGTGCCATCGGAGTCGCGGCAAGCCGTTCGCTGCTGGACGTCCGACCCGCGCTCCGTCTGCACGCGAAAATCGAACTCACGGCAGGGGCGCCCATCCCGTTCGTAAGTATCGGTGGGCGTAATGCGGAATTCGTTGCCGGTATCCGGGTTCTCCCACGCATGAGTTTCGCCGGTGCGATTATCCTCCAGGGCCAATCCCGCCTCCTGCATGTCGTCTTCCTCCATGCGCGCCCCGATACGCTCGCCGGCCATGCTGCCGATCAGGGCGCCGGCGATCATTGCCACGGTGCGGCCGCTGCCGCCGCCAACCTGGCTGCCGGCTGCTGCGCCCGCGACGCCACCCAATATCTGGCCTGCATCTGACTCGTCTATGCCACGTTCACGCTGATCCGCACAACCTGCGCCAAGCGCCAGGGTTGCCAGCAGCGCCAGGGACGAGCCCGCTTTTCTCAATACATTGCCTCTGATCATGATGTCTCACTCCGGATTGAACACACACTTGGTTTCTGCAAGAGACATGCCAGAGAAATCCCCCCAAGCCATTGATTGTAAAAGCTTCTATAACAGAAAAGGGCCCCGTCCCTGGGGCCCTTTTCCTGTCGCTACCGGTAGAGCGGGCGGCTTTTAGCCTTACTCCGCTTCTTCCATCTCACTCTCGAGTGCCTCGAACTCCGACGGCGTCAGGTAGCCATCCTGGTTCGTGTCAGCCGTCGTGAATTCCGATACCAGCTTCTGGTCGGCGGCTGCCTCGGATTGCGTAATAACGCCGTCCTGGTTCTGGTCGAGGTCGTTGAAGGTCTTCTTCTCTCCTTCGCCTGCGAATGCGATACCGCTCGCGAGTGCGAGTCCGCCTACGATTGCTACAACTTTCTTCATGCTGTCTTCTCCTTACTGTTTAGAAATCTTTTTCGCGACTGTCGGCCTATCGGCCGCTCAGGAGACATGTTGCAAGGCGCATGCCATCGCCGGAAGGAAGCCAGGCCACAGGGAAGGAGCGGGTTCCCGTGGCATTGAGAGAGCAGGGTTTCCTTTCCTGAACAATGGCTTGGGCGGGCGAAAGACAGCGTGCAGTGGACGCCGGTGTCTCCGTCGTCATTCGCAGACAGTGTTGCAGCAGCGAAATGTAGATTCTGCAAACGCAGGGAATTTGTGCCGTAATCCCTGGTTGGGTGTCCCCTGCCGCCGACTTTCCCGGCTGTCTTAAGTGCGCTCAGTGCCGCGAAACGCCCTCTGTTTCCCCGGGTACAACCACCCGCTGTGGCGAATCACCGCCGCCGGTCCTTTCCTTCCCGAAGAAGTTGTCGCGCGCTCCGCCAGGGCGCGATCCCCTGCCGGCGGCTGTGCGGTTGGTCGAGTACTGGATCAGCGACCAGATGCAATAGCCCGCTACCGCCGCAGCCAACACCGTCGTCACCGGGTGCTCTCGAACAGACCGACCGGTGTCCGCAGCGAACGCCGAGGCGCGCTCGAGCGGAACATGGTCGGCAATCGAACTTGCCCGCCGCTTCCACTTTCGCCCGGCGCGGCGCATGGCGCTCCGCGGCCGCCGCGAACCGGATAGCGACTCCAGCCGGTCGGAAAGATCCCGAAGTGCGGATTCGGCATTCTCGATCGCAGTGTCGAGATGCTTTTTCATGTGTGCCTGTATCATAAGGTGCTCCTGATAATGTTCCGACAAATGTTCTGGAGGGGCGACGCCCCGGCAAGGATCAAGGTTGAAGCCCCGCCAGTGACCGGGGGCGAACATGCCCGCGCGATAATCTCGCCATGCAAGTCTCTTGCCAGCGTCGGTTGAGGGCGGTGAGCCACAGGTGAGCCATCAAAGGGCGGTGAGCCATAACAAGGGAAGATCACGTGGCTGAAACTCTGCAGCGGGACACGCTGGAAGAGGGGCGAACGGTGTGGAAACTGGCGCAGGCCAGGCGGGCCGCCGTGCTGGTCGATGCGGCAGATTATTTCGGCGCATTGCGCGCGGCCATGAGCGCGGCGACGCGGTCCATCACCGTCATTGGCTGGGACATCGACAGCCGAACCCCGCTCGTCGGTCGCAGCGGCGAGGCTCAGGATGGCGCTCCGGCAACCTTGCTGGCCTTCATAGAATTCTTAGTCGAGAAGCGGCCGCAACTGGACGTGCGCCTGCTGCTGTGGGATTACACGATCCTTTACGCCCTGGACCGCGAACCACTTCCGTCGCTCAACCTGAAGTGGCGGACGCCCCCGCAGGTCAAGGTCGAGCTGGACAGTTGCCTGCCGCTCGGCGCCTGCCATCACCAGAAGCTGGTGATAGTGGATGGCAACCTCGGGTTCTGCGGCGGCCTGGATCTGACCACGAGGCGTTGGGACACGCCGGAGCACCGTCCGGGGCATCCCTTCCGCCTCGATGCTGACGGTAACGCATACCCGCCGTTCCATGACATCCAGATGCTGGTTGACGGGGAAGCAGCGAAGCGCCTGGCAGATATCGCGTCCCGCAGGTGGCGGGAAGCAACCGGCGAGGAGATCCCGGCCATCGAGGCGGAGGTGCCGTGGCCGGCCAACGTCGCGCCCGACTGTGAGAATGTCGAGGTGGGCATTGCCCAGACGCTGCCGGCAACGGACGAACGGGAGGCCGTAACGCAGGTCTTCGAGCTCTACCTGGCAACAATTCGGACAGCGCGTCGTTACATTTATATCGAAAACCAGTACCTCACTTCCGATGAGATTGCCGAGGCACTAGCGGCTCGCGTTCGCGAAGTCCCGGAACTCGAGGTGCTGGTCATCACACCCTGGGCGCCGGAAGGATGGCTGGAGAAACGCACCATGGGTGCGGGGCAGCAGCGCGTGATGCAGAAGCTGTCGCAGGAGGGAGTTCAGGCTCGCGTGAAATTTCTCTACCCATGGGTCGGAACGGGAGCAGAGCATACGCCCGTGATGGTACATGCGAAGCTGATGATCATCGACGATCTCTTTTTGCGCGTTGGCTCCTCGAACCTGAACAATCGCTCCATGGGAGTGGATACCGAATGCGATCTTTTGGTACGCGCTTCCACGGAAAATCACCAAGCCGGCATCCGCCAGGTACTCCATCGGCTGCTCGCCGAGCACCTCGGCATGGAGGTAAGCCAGGTTGCGGACAAGCTGCAGGAGCAGGGCTCCCTGCTTGAACTGGCGCAGGCACAATGGTGCGGCGAGCGCGGCTTGAAGCCGCTCCAACAGCACAGCAAGTACCAGGCGCTGTCGGAGACCCTGAACCTCGTTGCCGATCCCGAAGCGCCACTGGACCCGACCGAGTTCGTGGGAGACATGTTCGGCGCCGCCGGGGGCAACCGCTATGCCACCAGGCGTGTCCTGAAGCTCGCTGCGATTGCGGCGATGCTGCTCCTGCTGCTGCTCGCGTGGACGTACACACCGCTGGCGGACCTTGCAGACCCGGAAGCGGTAGCCGACGCGCTCTACAGTGTGCGCAATGAATGGTGGATCTATCCCGCCATCCTCGCCGCATTCGTGTTGGGAGGAATCGTGCTCTTCCCGGTTACCGTGATGATCGCGGTGAGCGGCATGCTGCTGGGACCATGGACCGGCTGGTTCTACGCAATGCTCGGCTCGATGCTGAGCGCCTGGATCGGCCACACGACCGGCGGGTGGCTTGGGGGCAGCCCGGTGCGAAACATTTCGGGACGCGCGTTCCGGGCAGTTTCGCAGGCCCTGAAAAGCCAGGGCGTCATCGCCGTCGCGGCACTGCGAATGGTGCCGGTGGCCCCGTACACGGTGGTGAATATGGCTATGGGCGCCGCCGGCGTCTCCGCACGAGTGTTCCTTGCAGGGAGTTTCCTGGGGATGCTCCCCGGCACGTTCGTGCTCACCATGCTGGGCGATCGCTTGCGCGAGGCATGGCGAGAGCCTGCGCCTGCGAACGTGGTGCTCTTTGTTCTCGTCGTAGTGCTTTGGCTCGGGCTGGCTTTCGTCCTGCAACGGCTCGTTTCGCGGCTGCGCAAGCGCGAGCAATAATCGTGGGGGCGGCTGACGGCCGGATTCGAGTTCTGACCTGGAACGTGCACAGTTGCATTGGCACTGATCGCCGCTTCGATCCGGAACGCGTGAAGTCAGTCATCAAGGTCATTGATCCGGACATCGCCGCGTTGCAGGAGGTGGACAGCCGTCGTGACCTGAGAGACGGCTTCGACCTCCTCGGCAATACCCTCGGCAGTCACAGCGCAGAGGTTCGGACCGTGCGAACGCCGGACAGGGATTACGGTCACATGCTGCTAAGCCGCTGGAAGATCGCGTCGTGGACCCATCATGACCTGAGCTATGCCAGGCGGGAACCGCGCTCGGTCATCGAAGCGAAAATCGAGACGAAGGCGGGACCGGTAAGCTTTCTTGCGGCGCACCTCGGGCTTTCGCATGGGGAGCGCCGTCAGCAGGCGCATACGATTGCAGCGCTGGCGGACGCGGATGGGTTGCCAACCGTGATCCTGGGGGACTTCAATGAACCGACGGGTAACGGCACCGCCGGGCGAATGTTCGGCAGGCTCTTCCGATCCGTCGGCCGCCACGCCACCTTTCCCTCGCGCTGGCCTTTCCTGCCGCTCGACCGGATCTGGTTCGAATCGAGCCTGGCCCTGATCGAGACCGGCGTCCATCGCGAAACGCCAAGAGCATCGGATCACCTGCCGCTATGGGCAGACTTCCGCCTGCGCGATGGAGCAGAGTAGGTAAATAGCGCGCTGTAGGAGCCCGTCCCACGGGCGACATCCGGTTGATCTTGCGGTGCCGGTTGTCGCCCGTGGGACGGGCTCCTACAGCGCTCGATTCGGAACAGCTCGTAACCCTTGGGGCCGCGTGCTATTCCAGGTGTTCGTGCATCAGCTTGTAAATGCGCCGGTACTCGTCGAGCCACGAGTTCGGGTGCACGAAGCCGTGCGGGTCGAGCGGGTACACAGCAAGCTCGAAGTTTTCCTTTTTCAGCTCGATGAGACGCTGCACTACCAGTACAGCATCCTGGAAGAACACGTTGTCGTCCTGCATGCCGCTCGCGATCAGGAGGGGCTTCTCCAGGTTCTGCACATAGTTGATGGGAGAGCTGCGGTGGTACGCCTCCGGGTCGATCACCGGCGTGTTCAGGATGTTCGAAGTGTAGGTGTGGTTGTAGTGCATCCAGTCGGCGACCGGTCGCAGCGCCGCGCCGGCCGCGAACAGGTCCGGTTCCAGGAACAGGGACATGAACGTCATGAAACCGCCGTAGGATCCTCCATAGATTCCGATACGGCTCCTGTCGACGCCGTAGTTTTCCACCAGCCAGTCGATGCCGTCCTTGAAATCTTCGAGTTCGGGTCGACCCATGTTTCGGTAGATCGCAGTGCGCCAGTCGCGCCCGTAGCCTTGCGAGGCGCGGTAATCCATGTCGATCACGACGAAACCTTCGTTCGCAAGGATCGTGTGAAACATGAACTCACGGAAGTAGTAGGGCCAGCCCATGTGCGAGTTCTGCGTATATCCCGCGCCGTGCACGAACATGACGGCAGGGTAACGGTTGCCGTCCCGATAGTCGGGAGGCAGGTAGAGTTTCGTATAGATCGGTTTGTCGACCTGGGACGAAGGTACCGGCAGAATCTCCGGGACCACCCAGTCGATACTCTTGAACTGCTGGCTGACGGTATCCGTGAGCCTCACGACCTCACCACCGGCGGTGGAGGGCTTCACGTAGAGGTCCTCGTGGCGGTCGAGCCAGGAGCGGCTCAGCAGAAGCCGGTCACCGGCGGGTGAGAGGCGGAACTGGACGACTCCCCCGAGTTCCGTCACCTGTTCGAGGTCGCCGCCGCTCGCGGCCACGCGATACACCTCGTAGTTGCCCGGGTGCGTGCGGTTGGTCACGACGTAGAAGTGGCTGCCCTGGGGGTTGAGTTCCGGTTCGCGAACCACGAACTCGCCGCTCGTCAGTTGCCGTGTCCTGCGGGAGTTCACGCGCTTGGTATAAAGGTGCGAGAACCCCGATTCCTCGGAGAGGTACCACAGCGTACGGCCATCCGGCAGGAAGCCGAACTCGTTGTAGTCCCAGTTGATCCACGCTTCGTCGGTCAGACGGTGCTGCGGCGTAGCCAGCGGCTTTTCGGGATCTATGGTGGCAAGCCAGCGGTCCTTGTTGTCGACGGATCGAAGCTGCACCGCCGCCAGGCTGCCGGAGTTGTTCCAGACGATGCGTTCAACCGTCAGCGGCCGCGTCTCCGGGGCTTCGACCGCCTTCTCGACTTCCTCCCTGTCGGCGCCTCGTTCGACATGCCAGTCGACCGCGCCTTCCCGCAGTTCTTCCAGCGGGTCGTCATCGATGCCGGGCAGCGCGGCGTAGTCCACCGTTTCGAACTTGCCCTCGAGGAGGTCGACCAGCAGCAACTGCTGTGCCGCCGGCAGGTTCCTGCCGACGCGCGTACGGGTTTCGGTAATGCTCGTGTAGCCGTCCTCGGTGACGTAATTCGGCATCATCCCTGCCCGACCTTCGTCGACCTCGTCATCTGTCACCGTCACCAGGAGGTAACGGCCAGAGGGCGACAGGGATCGAGTGACTTCGGTGTAGTCTTCGCCCAGGTAGATCGGAAGGGGCGCACCGGCGGGATCCTCGTGCTGCCGCGCTTCTTCATCTGTTTTAAGCGCCTCCGCGCGGCGCTTGTCCTCGCGCAGGGTCTCGAGGTTCCGCATCTGCTGTTCGCGCAGCGTGTCGAACGACTGCTCGTCCGGATGCTTTTCGAAGCGAAGATCGGCGGCCTCGGAGGTCATGCCTGTCTCCGTGTCGTACACGAAATGCAGCTTGTCCCGGACGAATGCGACGGACCGGCCGTCCGCCATGAACATTGGTGATGTTTCCTCCGCCGTGGTGCGAGTCAGCTGCCTGGTCTGCCCACTCGTGAGGTCCCTGACCATGATGTCGCCACGATGAATCCACGCGACCATGGTGCGTGCCGCATTGTAGGCGCGTGACGCATTCGAGCTTTTCGACTCCTCGGCCGGCGCAACCCGTCGTGGTTCACCGCCCGCCGCCGGCACCACGTAAAGATCGCTGAAGTTTTCGCCCACTCTCTTCTGGTCGAAGTAAATTTCGCCGGCGGAATCGGACCAGTAGAACCCGGTCGGCGCGTTGCCGATCCAGTCCGGGTCCGACATGATCAGTTCGAGGTCGGGACGGTCCGCGGACTGAGCGCCCCCTGCGCAGAGCGTCACCAGGATAGCGGCGGCCATACGAAGCATCAAACGACCAGGCGGTTGAGGCATCGCAGTTCTCCAGGGGAGGTTATTCGCTGTGGCGGCCGGCGGCCCGGCGGCCGATCTCCAGTGCCTCGGCGACTCCGCCGGAAATGCCCGCGTCATTCCAGTAGCCGACAGTGACGAAGGAATACCCTTCCTTGAGGTACTGTTCAACGCTGTCCGCACTGGTCGTCAGGCCACAGGGAATATTGCGTCGCTTGCATACGTTTAGCACTTTCTCCATGCCGGCAGCCACTTCCGGATGTTCACGCTGCCCGGGCACGCCGTAAGAGATGGAAAGGTCGCTCGGCCCGATGAAAATGGCGCCGACGCCGGGAACCGCTGCGATCTCTTCGATATTCTCCACGGCTTTTTTCGACTCGATCTGGATCACGGCGAGAAGGTCGCCCCGCGGATCCAGCGGCCAGACGTCGGCACGATCGAAGTAGTCGGATGCGCCCCAGAACCAGCGGGCAATGCCGGGCGACGCGCCGCGGGTTCCGGCGGGTTCCATCGCGGCGTCTCCCCGCCGCTGTGGATACCGCATCGAACTGATCGCGTTCTCCGTCTCCTCACGCGTCTCGACGTAGGGGAAGACGATGCCGAATGCGCCGACATCCAACACCTGCTTGACCAGCCACTGAAGGTTCTCCCTGCCGTTCATCGGAATGCG
>DATGQI010000028.1:0-33350 GCA_035304285.1 Woeseiaceae bacterium | reverse complement strand
CGCCGGGGTTGTCGGCATGGCACGAACCGCAACCGCGGCGGGTTTCGAGCGGCTGATCGGCTTCGACATGGGCGGCACGTCCACCGACGTTTCTGCATTCAACGGCGAGTACGAGCGAAGCAACGATTCGGAGGTCGCCGGCGTAAGGCTGCGGGCGCCGATGATGAAAATCCACACCATTGCCGCCGGAGGCGGATCTCTGCTGCGCTACTCGGACGGGCGCTACCAGGTAGGTCCCGACTCTGCCGGCGCCAACCCCGGCCCGGCCTGTTACCGCCGCGATGGACCACTGACCGTCACGGATGCAAACGTCCTGCTCGGCAGGATCCCCGTGGAGCACTTTCCGCGGGTGTTCGGTCCGTCCGCGGACCAGCCGCTGGACCGGGAAGTGGTGCAAAAGCTGTTTGAAGAACTTGCAGCCGTTGTGTCGGGGGATAGCGGCGTCGAGGCTACGGCAGAGGATGTCGCGGAAGGATTCCTGACGGTAGCGGTGGAGAATATGGCCAACGCCATCCGCAAGATCACGATCGAACGGGGCGAAGATGTGCGCGACTTCACGCTGTGCTGTTTCGGCGGCGCCGGCGGCCAGCACGCCTGCCGCCTGGCAGAGGTGCTCGGCATCAAGACGGTGTGGCTGCATCCGCTGGCGGGTGTGCTGTCTGCCTACGGCATGGGTCTTGCGGACCTGCGGGTGGAACGGCAGCAGTCGGTGGATGCGCCGCTGGACGAAGCGAACCTGCGCAAGCTCGAACCGTTGGTTGCGGAGTTGACTGAGCAGTGCGGCAACCTGCTTGCCGAACAGGATGTGCCGGCGTCGAACCGCCGCTTCACGTCGCGCGCCGGCGTCCGCATCAGCGGTTCCGACACGATTTTCGAGTTGCCGCTCGCCGGGGCATCCGCCATGAGGGCCGCTTTCGCGGCTGCGTACAGGGATCGCTTCGGCAGCGATCTGCACGAGCGCGAGTTGCTCGTGGCGACGCTGTCCGTTGCTGCAACGGGAGTGGAGCGCAGCTTCGAAGAGCCGTTGTTGCCGTACGGTAAGCCAGCCGAGCCGCGCGGCAAACAGAAGTTGTGGGTCGCGCACGAATGGCGGGACGTGCCCGTGTTCCGGCGCGAGGACCTTCCAGGCGGCACGCTGTTGCAGGGACCGGCTATCGTTGCCGAAGCGAACGGAACCACCGTCATCGACCAGGGTTGGCGAGCTCGCGTCAACAAGCACGGGCACCTCATCATCGACCGCGTGCACGGGGCGGTAGCCACAGAGCCTGGCGGTTCACCCGCGGCGTTACGTTCGCCGGACCCGGTCCGGCTTGAAGTTTTCAACCGGCTGTTCATGCACATTGCCGAGCAGATGGGCACCGTCCTGCAAAACACGGCGCTGTCGGTGAACATACGCGAGCGCCTCGATTTCTCCTGCGCGTTGTTCGATGCAGGCGGGCGGCTGGTGTCGAACGCGCCGCACATGCCGGTGCATCTCGGATCGATGGGCGAAAGCGTGCGCAGTGTCATTGCCCACAAGGGCGGTGACTTGCGGGAAGGCGATGCGGTTATGCTCAACTCGCCTTACAACGGCGGCACGCATCTGCCCGATATCACGGTCGTGACGCCGTGGTTTTCGGGATCGGGATCGCCTCTTTTCTACCTGGCCTCGCGGGCACATCACGCAGACATCGGAGGCATCACGCCGGGCTCAATGCCTTCGGCCAGCCGGCACATCGACGAAGAAGGCGTACTGATCGACAACTTCTGGCTGGTGCACGACGGGCATTTTCTCGAGACGGAGGTACGGTCGCTCTTCAGCAACGCGAAGTATCCGGCGCGGAACATCGAACAGAACCTTGCCGACCTGCAGGCGCAACTCGCGGCAAACCGGCAGGGTATCCGGCAACTGCTGAGAGCCGTCGACCGCTATGGCATGGCGACGGTGCAGGCGTACTTGAGCTTTGTTCGTGAGAATGCCACCGCGAGCGTCCGGCGCCTGCTGGGCACACTTTCGGACGGTTCATTCGAATACCCGCTCGATTCGGGAGAAGTCATTCGCGTGCGCATAGAGGTAGACCGCGAGCGAGAGAAGGCGACCGTGGATTTTTCGGGCACATCGCCGCAGTCGGGAAGCAACTTCAACGCTCCGGAAGCGGTGACGCGGGCGGCAGTGCTGTACGTGTTCCGCAGCCTGATCATCGAGGACATCCCGCTGAACGAAGGCTGTCTCGAGCCGCTCGACGTCGTGATACCGAAGGGGAGCATGCTGAGCCCCCGTTACCCGGCCGCGGTGGTCGCCGGCAACGTGGAAACCTCGCAATGCGTCACCGATGCGTTATTCGGCGCTCTCGGCGCACTTTCCGCATCGCAGGGGACGATGAATAACTTGAGCTTCGGGAACGCCCGGCTGCAGTACTACGAAACCATTGCCGGAGGCGCCGGGGCAGGTCCCGGCTGGAATGGTGCGGATGCCGTGCAAACCCACATGACAAATTCCCGGATGACGGACCCCGAAGTTCTCGAACAGAGATTCCCCGTGCTTATCGAGTCGTTCGCCATTCGCCGCGGCTCGGGCGGCGCAGGCCGATGGCGCGGTGGTGACGGAGCCGTTCGCAAGCTCAAATGCCGCGAACCCATGGAGGCGTCGATCCTGTCGAACCACCGCGTCGTTGCGCCTTTCGGTTTGGCGGGCGGCGAAAACGGCGCCACCGGCATCAATCGCCTGCAACGCGTGAACGGAGAATCGATCCTGCTGGATGCAACGGCAACGGTGAACCTCGAACTTGGCGACACCCTGATAATAGAAACGCCGGGCGGCGGCGGCTACGGCAAGAAAGCGGTTCAGGATCAGGCGCAGTTGGCGAGTGACGACGCGAACGCCGTGGTAGCAACGCGGCAGCCGGAGACGCCCTGGTGCAGCGTCAGCGATACCGCGTCGGCGGCGCCCACCGGGCGGAACCTGAGCAGTATGGTTACGCCCCGCTCGGGGTGATTCGGCCCGTTGTGCAGTCCGGCATCGCATTGCACGATGAAATCGTCGCCGGCAAACGCGCCCGCATCGGCGAGGCACGAAAGGTAAGCGTGCACCTGCGACTGGATACGCTCGGCGACCTGCGTGGCGTTCGGCTGGAACACCGCCCACCGCGTTGCGCGCTCGATGGCATTGGTGATCGTGAGGCAGAGCCTTCGCACGGCGAGACTGCCGAACTTGCGGTCGATCGGGCAGTTTCTTGCCAGCGTCACCGACCCTTTCACCGTAACGGCGCGGCCTGCCTTGCCGGCGATCCCGTTCAGTCCTTCCCTTGCCAGCTGCCTCGCTTCCTCGTCCGTCACTTCGACAGCCGGTACGAGGTCGCGGCGAAGCGCTAAGTCCGGCTGGTCCAGGTCGCCCCACTGCCCGTAGTTCCTGTCGAGCTTGCACAGCAGGCCAGCCAGTGCGCCGCCCACCGCGCGCGGCGGCGCGCCGTCATCGATGCGGCAATACATCCGCGGAAAATAGGACAGTATGTTCGGGCTCGCATACGCCGCCTGCCGAACTCCCGAGACGGCGTTGGCAACCGATGTCCAGGCGGCCGGAGGGTCGAGCAGCAACATCGCGCCGCGTCGCCTGCAATAAAGCTCCGCAGCCAGGATCGCCGCGGGCCCCGGCTCGTTCACGCCGGGCGGCGGCAGGTACAACAGGTCGAATCGCTCGACCTGGTTCAAGGCGAAAAGGCCTGTCCCTGCGACCGCGGAGCCGACGAGGTCGTAGTCGGTCAACGACCAGCCGTCGCTACCGGCCTGCGCGTGTCCTGCGTAGCCCGGGTCGAAGCGATTCGAGACGTCGGTCGTCGGCCTTGGCCGCCCTGTGGGCAACGGCAGCTGCGGCCGGGCTATCTCCGAACCAGCCAGCGCATTGCCGATGAAGTTCCTGTCCTCCGCATCGCACGAAAGGCGCCGGTAAATCTCCTGGTCGAGCACGAGCCCGGTGTCGGGAGACACCCTCTGCAAGGTCAGGTTGAAGTGTTCGGGATTCTGGTCGATTATCGCGTCGTAATCGACCGATGCGCGAATGGATTCGGTCGAGCCAGGCTCCACCGCGCGAAGCACCAGCATGCCGTGCTCCGCCGGGATGCAGATCATCGCCCCGCGGGCGCCATTCGCAACCCTGACGACGTACAACTGCTTGCCGCCGTGATCGAAAAACTGCTCTACCGCGATTCCGAGGCTGCTGCGCGGCCAGATGCCGCCGAAGCGGCGCCTGAATTCCGCAAAATTGCGCAGTAGCACCGGGGTGTTGAGGGGACCACGCAATGCGCGGCCTACAAATGCCGCGATAGTTTCGGGACAGACGTCGACGGGTCCATCCATCGGCGCGATTTCGGTGACGGTTATTCCGCCGCCATTCAGGAGTCTCTGCATTACCTGGTCTTGTTTTTCGTCAGCAAGTCCGTCTCCGCGTCTCGCGGGGTATTCTAAAGAGTGCGCCGCGCGGAAGCCATTCTCGCCGGTCACTGCCTTATAATCATCGATCCTGGTGTCGATCCCGCTGCGTCTGGCGGCGGCTCGCTGTACATCAGGAATCTCACCGGGGATGCCTTATGCCTCCTGCGCAGTCGCAACTCCCGTCGATCGACCACTTGCTGGGCAAGGAGACGCTTGCGCAGCTGCCGACCCCGGTACGCGAGTACCCGTTGCACATCGCCGGGGACCGGCACCGGCTGTCCGTCAAGCTGGACAACCTGACAGGGGACGTCTACGGCGGAAACAAGGTCCGCAAACTCGAGTACATCCTTCACCGGGCGCGGGAGAAAAACTGCGAGCGCGTTGCGACCTTCGGCACCGTCGCTTCGCATCATGCGCTGGCTACTTCGCTCTACGCGAGACGACTCGGCTTTCCCTGCATCTGTTTTCTTTCGCACCAGGTGCCGACGCCAGCGGCGTCCAGCTCGTTGCGCATGCACTTGCAGATCGGCACTTCTCTCGTTCGCTACGGCGGGCCTTACCAAAAGCGGCTGCACACGCTCAGACAACACCTGTGGGGACGAAATCCGTGGGTGGTGCCAATCGGCGGCACGTCGTGGCTTGGCGCATTCGGTTATGTCTGCGCCGGCATCGAACTCGCCAGCCAGGTTGCGGACGGCCTCGTGCCACCGCCGGACCGGCTTTACGTCGCAGCCGGCACGATGGGAACTGCTGCCGGTCTCGCGCTGGGGCTGGCGCTTGCGGGTATGGGAACCGAGGTGCACGCGGTTCGCGTCTCCGATACGTCGATCTGCAACGAGGGTGACCTGAAACACCTCCTGGACAAAACGGCGCGAATGATGCACCGGCTTGACCGCTCGATTCCCCGGAATCTTGGCGAGCGGGCGAACATCAGGCTGCGTCACGAGTTCTTCGCGGGCGGGTATGCTCGCACGGACGGTGAGACCGATGCCGCCATCCGCCTGGCAAAGGACGAACTGGACCTGGAACTGGAAGGTACCTACACCGGCAAGGCGATGGCTGCGGTCATCCGGGATCTCCCCTCCCCGGATAGTTCGAAGCAGAACTTCCTGTTCTGGAACACCTACAACTCGGCGCCTTTACAGATCGACGAAAGCGCTCCGGTCGACCCCGCAGCGCTGCCGAGCGAATTCCTGCGTTACGTCAACTAGCCTTGGTCCATGCCTTGTGCGGAGGCTCCCTGCGAGCCGTCTTCGCGGCGCTGCCGTTCGAGTTCAGCGGCGCGTGCCTCGGCTTCCTTGCGCTCGATTTCGGCCAGCATGAGGCTGAGCCAATCGGTCATGGGGATCGGCTTCGACGAAGATTTCTCGGGGGGTTCGCTCATAAACGGCAGGCGCCACGGCCAGGGGACATCAGTTATGCGCGTCGGCCTCGGCTGGAGATGCCGAGGGCTCCGCTGCGGGTGCGGCAGCGCCGCCCGCTGCCGGCTCCGTCGGTGCATCCAGCAGTTCGCGTACTTCGGCGAGCGTCGGCATCTCAGGGTCCCGCTCCACCGTGTTGCGCACGATGCGTGCGCGGCCTGAGAGTTCTTCGGGATCGTCCAGCAGCACTCTCACGGGAACACCGAGCGCCGCTTTGGCCACGGCGCGAGCGCGCTCCTGCTCCGCTTCATCGATGAATGCACCCGACTCATTGCCCGCCGCCGCGAAAATCCTCGCCAGGTGTTCTTCGGGGGGGACGGTGTCTTCCTCGAGCGGCGCATGGCTTTCCAGATAAAGCTCACCGTTCAGCCGGCCCGCCAGGTAAGGCTCGTTGATGATGCGTACACTCTCGCCAACGCCGACCAGTGAATAAAGGAGCTCTATGTTCTCGGGATAGAGCCTGACGCAGCCGTGGCTTACGCGCATGCCGACCCCGTAAGGCTTGTTCGTGCCGTGGATGAGGTAGCCCGGCATATCGAGCTGCAACACGTGTCGCCCGAGTGGATTATCCGGACCAGGCGGGACGGTCGAGGGAAGCGGATCGCCCGCCGCGGCATGCTCCTGCCGTACCGACCACGGCACATACCACGTCGGATCCGTGGCTTTGGCGACGACCTTCGCCTCGCCCACCGGCGTCTCCCAACCCACGCGCCCGATACCAATCGGGTAAGTCATGACCTGGACCGGTTCGCCCTCTCCGACTGCCGGGAAGTAAAAGAGTCTCTTCGAGGCAAGGTTCAAGACGACGCCGCGACGTGGTCCTTCCGGGAGTACGTATTGCGTCGGCAACAGCACCGGCGTGTTCTCTCCGGGCAGCCAGGGATCAATGCCAGGGTTCGCCGCGACCAGTTCGTCGTAGCCGAGCCCGTATTCGCGGGCAAGCGCGGAAAAAGTGTCGTCCGCAGTGGTAAATACTATCTGCGGCTCGCCGATTACTGCCTGCCCCGGGGAATCGAGAACGAAAGAGTTGCGGCTGATCGGATCCAGGCGCGGTCGTTCTTCGAGTGGCGGCACCGCCGGACCTTCGTCCCTCATCCTGGCGTTGTAGAAGTCTTCAATCGTGGCGCAGCCGGACAAAAGTAGCGCGGGGAGCAGGATTTTGAAGACTTTACGCATCATCGAGGGCGACTTTTCCGACTTGGCGGCCAACGGAGCCGGCAGTGTCGCAGAAAAATCGCGTCGACTCTATTGCCGGGCAGGCAAAGTGCCAAACACATCGCTGGCCCGGACTGCAAGGACCAGGCAAGGGCGCGAGCGTATTCATGAATAGTCGGGGCTAGGCACGACCGATTTTGAGCGCGAGCGGCCATCGTACCTCGCGCGTTTCCGCTCCCCACAGCCGGCGCAGCGCTTCCTCGATCGCTTTGACCGGGTCCGTCCCGCGCTCGCGCAGGTAGCGCTGGCAGGCCGACCATGTTCTCAGGTAGCCGAGCATCGCATCCGCCTTCCAGGCAGCCGTCATCTCGAACTCGGGTGCCGCGATGGCAGGCATCGGCAGCTCGATGCCGCGATAGCGATCCTCGACGATGCGACGCTCCGGCGGCCAATACTGATCGATCTGCCGATACAGGTTGAGGATCTGCGCGTCGATCTCCGGCTCCACGACACACAGCTCATAACTCCAGGCGGAAAGCACACCGCCCGGTACCAGCACCCTCATTGCTTCGTCGAAGAAGCGGTCGATCTCGAACCAGTGCAATGCCTGCGATACCGTGATCAGGTCTACGGAGCGGGCGTCGAGACCGGAACTCTCAGCTCGGGCGACGCGGTAGTCGATTCGGGGATGGCGCGTCGCGGAGCAGATCTGCGCTTCACTCGCGTCCGTTGCGATGATGTGGTCGAAATGGGTGGCCAGCGCGATGGCCGTCTGGCCGTTGCCGGTGGCGCAATCCCAGGCAAGCACGCGATTTTCGCAGCAGTCAGCGAGGAACTGCATCAATGCCTGCGGATACGTCGGCCGATAAGTCGCGTAGCTATCCGCGTGCGACGAGAAATGATCGTTGAAAGGCGACCGCCTTCCCTGGATCACCTTACCGTCCGGCGCAGCTGTCAACGACTGCAGTTCGGCGCCTGTCCCTTTCCCTGCGCCTCGTTGTAGTAAGCAAGTGACGTCGGGAACTGGCTGACCAGCGATTCGATTCGAGTATCGCCGGAAGGGTGAGTCGACATGAACTCCGGAACCTTGCTTTCGTTCTTCTCGGCCATGTTCTTCCACAGCGTAACGCTTTCGCGCGGATCGAAGCCCGCTTTGGCCATGTACTGAAGTCCTATGATGTCTGCTTCGGTTTCCTGCTTGCGGCTGAATGGATTCATGATGCCGAGCGCCGCGCCGGTGCGAAGCGTCTGCTGCGCTGCCTGCGTCTGCCTCGCGTAACCGCCGCCCAAAAGGATCGCGGCTATGTCGATACCCACGTTTGCGACCGAAGCACGGGAAGCGCGCTCGTTCGCATGGTGCGCAGTGACGTGAGCTACCTCATGGCCGATGACCGCGGCGAGCTGGTGCTGGTTTTGCGCGACGGTCAGGATGCCGCTGAACACGCTGATCTTGCCGCCTGGCAGCACGAACGCGTTGACGTCCGGCTGGTCGATGACGGCGAGTTCCCAGAACATCTCCGCATCTTCGCCTTCGAGTTCATCGACGATCGCGTTCGCGACGCAGGCGACGTAATCGATGGTTGCTCGATCCCTCACAAGCGGCATTTGCTCGCGAATCATGTTGAATTGCCGCTGGCCTTCGGCTGCCAGCGCCGCGTCCGACTTGAGCACTAGCTGGCTACGGCCGGTGGGCGATGACGCGCAGGCGGCAAGCACGACGGCAAGGCAGGCCCCCAAGAGGATGCTGCCCGCTTTGCTCCCGGCCTTTAGTTTGTTCATTAGCCTCCTCCCGCAAAGGCGGCATTATAGCCGACTTACCCTCTCAGACATTGCGACCTGCAGCGGGTTCCCGGTGCGGGCAGCGGCGTTCTCCGAGTTGCCCGCGAGTTCGGGAAGCAGGCTTCAGGAGCCCATCCTGCGGGCGACACAGAGCCGTGCCCGGCAGTCGCCCGTAGGACGGGCTCCAGGCAGGTGCCACAGGTTTCATCGCGGCAGCCGGCTTTCGAAGCGGCGGCGCCAGCCCGCGGAGTCTACTTTCTCCAATACGTCGTCGACGTTCGCCATCAGGCGTTTCTGCAGGGGTTTCCGGACCTTGTACCTGACGCTGTACAGATCCCGGTCGGCCGCCAGTTCCGCGAGCAGCGCGTCGCTGGTCTTGAGATCGTCGGCGAGACCCAGCTCGATCGCCCGACTGCCGTACCAGTGTTCCCCCGTCGCCACCTGCGCCAGGTCGAGGTTCGGCCGATAGGAGGCCACGGCAGCCTTGAACAGGCTGTGGACGTCCTCGAGTTGCTCCTTGAGCTTCGCCCTGTCCGCATCCGTGTTCTTGCCGAACATCGTCACGTTGCGCTTGTATTCGCCGGCCGTGATCTGCTCGAAGTCCACTCCGTGGCTTTCCAGCATCCGGTTGAAATTCGGCAATTGCGCGATCACCCCGATGGAACCGAGGATGGCGAAGGGCGCAGCAACGATCCTGTTGGCGACGCAAGCCATGAGGTAGCCGCCGCTCGCCGCAACCTTGTCCACCGTCACCGTGAGAGGAATATTGCGATCGCGGATGCGCGCGAGCTGCGATGCGCCGAGGCCATGCTCGTGGACGACGCCGCCGTAGTTCTCCAGCCGGACCACGACCTCGTCGCCCTCGCCTGCAACTGCCAGCACGGCACCCACCTCCTCGCGCAGGGACTGCACTGCACTCGCTTTCAGGTCGCCCTTGAAGTCGATGACAAAGATGCGCGGCCGTTCGCCCCTGGATTTCGCGGCCGCCTTGTCCCGCGCCTTGTCGGCTTTCGCCACGGCTTTCCAGCGGCTCTTGCCCAGCACGACCTTTTGCAGCGCCTGCGCGCGCGAGCGGTATTTGCGGTTCAGGCTTTCGACTTCGAGCCCTTCCTGGCTGCCCGCTTTGCGGCTCACGGCTGCGGCAGCGGCAATGACGAACACCATCGCCCCCGCGATCGTAATGGCCTTCAGGAGAAACAGGCCGTACTCGGCAAAGAATTCAGTCATGGTTCAGACGGCGATGCCGACGTTGTTCTTCTGCAATACTCTCTCGGCACGATAACTCGAGCGCACCAGCGGACCCGCTACGACTTCGACAAAGCCTTTCGCGAGACCGGCCTTGCGATAGGCGTCGAACTCTTCGGGGCTCACATAGCGCTCGATCGCCAGGTGATTCGCTGTCGGGCGCAGGTACTGCCCAAGCGTCAGGATGTCGACGCCTGCTTCGCGCAGATCGTCCATCGTCTCCAGGATTTCTTCGTCGCGCTCGCCGAGCCCGAGCATAAGGCTGGTCTTGGTAAGCACCTCCGGACGGTGGTGCTTCGCATGCGCGAGAACGCCGATCGTCCGTTCGTATCCCGCACGCGGATCGCGTACCGGATGCGTCAGGCGCCTCACCGTCTCCACGTTCTGCGCGAATACTTCCAATCCCGAGTCGAGCACCTTCGCAACGTCGGAAAGCACGCCGTTGAAATCCGGCGTCAGCGCTTCGACTGCCGTGTCAGGATTCAGCTGCTTGATCGCGCGGACGCAAGCCGCATAGTGGGCAGCACCGCCATCCGGCAGGTCGTCCCGATCGACCGAGGTGATCACCACGTATTTCAGGTTCATCAGCCTGACTGCCTTCGCGGTGTTCTCCGGTTCCTCGTGATCGAGCCAGCCACGGGGGTTGCCGGTGTCGACGGCGCAGAAGCGGCAGGCCCTGGTGCACACGGACCCCATCACCATGATCGTCGCGGTGCCGGAATTCCAGCACTCGCCGATGTTCGGGCACATCGACTCTTCGCAAACGGTGCTCAAACGGTGTTCGCGAACGGTCTCGCGCACGTAGGAGTAGCCGGCGCCGGCCGGCATGCGCGCGCGCAGCCACTTCGGCTTGTTACCCACGGTAAGCTCCGGTGCATCCCGGCGGGATTTGATGCCGTTCTTGATGGCCGGGAAGCCGGCGCTGGTCTGGTACTTCTTGCCGCTTTCGACGATAGGGATACCGCGAAAAGCGAAGGCCTCAACCTGCCCGCTGCCTTTCTTTACGTCTTCGGATCGGTCGGTCATCAAACAGGGTCCGCGAAACTTAAGGGAGGCGTATTTTCGCACGACCAGCGGACGAAAGCTCGGCAGGCCCGCCCCTTCCGGCTGGAAAAAAAATCCCGGCAATGCCGGGAGAATCGGGGGGAAAAATCGATTGCCAGAAGCCGGAAGGAGCGCTTGTACTCCCTGGTGCCGCCTGGACTAGTGCAGCCTGGACCAGCTCAGGAGCTTGACGGAACTCCTCCGCAGGTCAAAATTCTTTGCCAGCACGGCCTCGATATCGGTCACGTCGGAGTTCTGGTCCACCGGGCGGCTGAGTTCCACTACGCCGCTGAATTCGTTGCCGCCACGATAGTACTCGTCGGTCAATCGAAACTGCGTGTAGTACTTGACGGACATGATTGAGAGGCTACCGGCGGAGCGCGGAAGCGTCTGTGAGCCAAAGCACAAAACGTTGTCGCACACGCGGAAGGATTTGGTGGCAGATGCCGCGAAAAAATACGGGGTGGTCCGTAACTGGCGTAAAATCCGCGGCTTAAATCCGGGAGCGAAGCCTTTGTCGGTGCATCTTTAAGAGATGCGTTGCACAGTTTCGCGCGCGGCCCGTATGTATTATCGTCGTGCCGCCTCGTTTCAAGGCGTGGGCGCCAATAACGAATCCCGAAGCCGCGCGACGCTCGCCGCCGCGCAGCTTTCATCATAACTTACTGATATTAAGTGAAATTACAGAATGGCTAATCCGACACTACTGGCCCGGTGGGGCGTGCTGGCAACCTTGATTCTGCTCACAGGACCGGCTTTTTCGCAGAGTGAGCTGCGCGCGACGTTCTTTCGTGATGCTGACGCAGCGCTCGCGGAGGCGAACAAGGCAAATGCGCAGTTGCTCGCACCCACCAGTTATGCCGCGGGCATGAAAGACTACCAGGCAGCCGAGGCGGCCCTCGAACGCGGCCGTAACGTCGAGTACGTGCGGAACAAGGCCGCAGACGCCGCGAAAGATTTCCAGGAAGCAGCCAGGGTCGCTCGACTCGGCAAGACGGTTCTCGCGCAGGTCATGAAGAGCCGGCAGGATGCAGCCAACGCGCGGGCACCCGATCTGTCCCCGGACCTGTGGGCGCGTGCCCAGAAATCATTCGGCGATGCTATACGCGAAGTCGAGCGTGGCGACCTGAAGGATGCAAAGCGCAAGGATATCGAGGCGACAACCCTTTACCGGGATGCCGAGCTGGTCGCGATCAAGGCGCAGTACCTGACCGAAACGCGGCGACTGCTGGCCGAGGCCGAACGCGCAAAGGTGGAGCGCTACGCTCCGATCACGCTCGGCAAGGCACGCCAGCTGCTCGCTGATGCGGAACGGGAACTCAGTGAGAATCGCTACGATGCGGACCTGCCGCGCAGCCTCGCACAGCAGGCTAATTACGAAGCACGGCATGCCATCTACCTGTCAGAGATCGTGCGCCGGGTAAGGGACAAGAACCTGACCGTCGAAGAGCTGGTCCTGCAATGGGAGTCACCGCTCAAGAATATCGCCGACGCCGCGAACGTGGTTCCGCAAATGGCGAACGGTTATGACCAGGTCGAACAGGAGCTAGTGACGTTCGTTGACAACCTGCGGGCCGAAAACCAGGAGCTGCAACAGGAAAGCGAGGCCAACGCACTGCGCGCCGCGGACATGGCGGAGGAGATACGGACGCTGGACGAGCGGCTTGGCGGCGCCACCGCGGAGCGCACCGCACTGGTACAGAGGCTGGAGGCACAGGCGCGGGTCAAGGAGCAATTCGAAACGATCGAGCGGATGTTCGGGCGCGACGAAGCACGTGTGTTTCGCGAAGGCGACAACGTGATCCTGCGGCTCGTGGGCTTAAGCTTCGACAGCGGAAAGTCGGAACTCAAGCAGGAGAACCTCGACTTGCTGGCAAAGGTTGAGCGCGCGATAGACGTTTTCCCCCGCAGTGAACTCATCATCGAGGGACACACCGACTCTTACGGTAGCGACGACATGAACCAGACCCTGTCGCAAAGCCGCGCCGAGGCGGTGCAGCAGTACATGATCAATGCCATGCGCATTCCGAGCTACAGGCTGATCGCCACCGGGTTCGGCGAAACCAACCCGATCGCGAACAACGAGACCGCTTCAGGCCGGGCACAGAATCGCCGCATCGATATCGTCATCAAGCCGAACCTGGATCCTGCCTAGCCCTGGCCGTCGCGACAGGTTCTTCGGCATTGCCGGTAACCTCGCGCCACCAGTTCCGGACTTCCAGTGCGGTTGCCTCGTTGACCAGGTAGCCGTATTCGGAGTGCACGTTCAACACTCCGTGGAAGCGAAAATAGTTGTAAACCTCGACGTCCCTCAAGTCTTCCGTCAGGCCGAGGGCAACCATGTCGGAAAAGTCGTTCCTGACTTCCATATCGATCGCTGTCATCTCGCCGACCGCCGCGATGTTCACCCAGCGTTTGATGTTATCCGGGTAGCGGCGCTCACCCGCCTCGTTGCGACCTTCCAGCCTGCGCTGGATATAGCGTTGTCCCAGTGGACTCCCGAGTGTCAGCAGGTCCACCCGCACATCCTCCCGTGATTCGCGGCTCATTTGCCACAGCGTGTCGTAGGCGATCACCGATCCCATGCTGTGCCCGATCAGCAGGATCGGCCGCCCGCTCTTCCACGCGGCGCGAAGCGGCATCTTGAGCTGGCGCCGTGTGGCGTTGGCGACGTCCGCGTCGTTTGTGACGTAGCGGCGCAGGTCACGCAGGTGCAGCTGCATGTTTTCATCCGCTACCTGCGGTATCAGGAACGGCAGGTGCTCGGCCGCGCGATAAAGCCAGCGTACGGCGCGCCGTTTGAGCGTTCTCGCCTCCGCGATGTCCCTCGGTGTCGCGGCAGCTTGCTGCAATAACTGTTCGATCGACGGACGATCCAGTTCCACGTCCCGATGCTCACCGTAGAAGTCATAGGTCCAGCCGACGATGTCGAAGGCGCGACCGGCCTCGCGGATCTGCAAGGCTGCTTCGTCGTCGATGCGCCTGATTCCCTCGAGCATGCAACGCAAAAGCTCGCGTCTATGCGTCGCGGGAGGCGGCTTCGGCCGCAGGCCGGGCACGTACACAATCAGCGGCTCGATTGCCTTCAAGGCCTGGCACGCCGGGTGTGATCGCGCATCAAGAGCATCGGTATATCTACGGCCATGATCATCGAGGTCATTATAATGAAGGTGAATTTATCCGCCGGTTGGAAGCGAGGGGACGATGAAATACCTGCATACGATGGTGAGAGTCACGGATCTCGAGGAGTCGCTGGACTTCTATTGCAACAAGCTGGGACTTCAGGAGCTTAAGCGCAAGGAAAGCGAGAAAGGCCGGTTTACGCTCGTGTTCCTTGCTGCGCCCGGCGATGACGAGGCGCAGGTCGAGCTTACCTGGAACTGGGACCCCGAGAACTATACCGAGGGCCGGAACTTCGGCCATCTCGCCTACGCGGTCGACGACATCTATGCGTTGTGCACGCGCCTCAAGGACGGCGGCGTCACGATTAACCGTCCCCCACGCGACGGGCACATGGCCTTCGTCCGCTCACCGGACAGCATTTCTATCGAACTTCTGCAAAAAGGAGAGCCGCTGCCTCCGGCGGAACCGTGGGCCTCGATGCCGAATACCGGGCACTGGTAGGCCGGTCCAGCCGCGCTCAGTGGCGCGACGCGGGCATCAACGGCGGCAGGCCTTTGGCGTACGGTTCGTCCGCCTCCGGCGTGAGCACGGTAAACGATCGCAGCGCCTTGTCGAGCCGCGCACCATCCCACTTCCCGTCGCCCGGTCCGTAGCTGGAACGCGCGAGGGTCCTGAGCTCTGAAGCCAGCGGCTCCGACACCCTCGAAGCGATGTCGGCAATGTTCCGGGGCGCCGCCTCCGGCCACTGCAAGTGCCCCCACTCGAGCAGCGCCGACTTGACCTCGCGCGTATCGCCCTCGCGCGCGGCGCGTCTCGCATCCTTCACCAGCCGTGACTGTTGCTTGTAGACGGGCGGCGCTTCCGGCTCCCGGCGACGCGCGGGCGCGGACCGCGAGCGGGCAAGCCAGAACCAGAGCATCGTCAGCACCCAAAGGCCCGCGAGTGCGGCGCTCGTATTTCTCCAGAAAGTGCTGTCTACCACCTGCAGGAGCGGCTCCTGCAGCTCAGAAGCTGCGGGCGCCTGCACGACGGTCTCCTGCGCCGGTAACGCATCGGCAGAAGGCATGATCTCGATACTGCGGGGCGGAAGCGTCGCCAGCTGCCATTCCCCTGCTTCTATGTCCCACCAGGGCAGGGTCAGTTCCGGCAGGTTCACAGTCCCCGCCTCCACGCCGATCATGGCGTACTGGTCCTTGCGCGAAGCCAACACGCCCTCGGGGACAGCAGCCACCCGCAGGTCGGGCTTGTCCGGGTAGATCTTCACGCCATCCGGTTCAACGGCCTCGATAACCGGGATCTGCGTCGAGAGCTGGCCGAGAGCGCTCACCGTGATGTGGCGCGTTATCGGCTCGCCCGCGGGAAGGCTCTCCGGTTCCCGCGACCATTCTTCGCTCAGCTCGACCATCCGGGCGGGAAACCAGGCTGCATCCGGGTGGTCCGGCGGCGGCGGCGGGATCGGCCGCACGTTTATCGAGATCGGCTCGGACTGGAAAACCTTGCGGCCGGTGATGCGTCCTTCCCGCAGAACCCGCGCCTCGAAACGTGCAGGCGCGATCGATATCTCGCCGCTCGCCTGCGGGAACAGCGCGTAGACGCGCTCTACGACGTTGTAGCTCTTGCCGTTGATCAGCGCTTCGTAGTTTCGTTCTTCCCCGGCGATCTCGACCAGCACGTCCACGCCGCTGATATCCGGCTCGAACAGTCGCGGCTGCCGGGTTGCTGCCGACCGGTAAACCTTCACCCGGTAGAGAACCTGCGCTTGTACATAGCTGTCGGTGTAATCGACTTCCGCCGCAACGAAGATATCGGACTCGCCCGGCGCGGCGGCGCTCTGAGGCGCAACCGTGATCTTCAGCGGATCGCTTCGCTCGGCGCCGATGGAGACGGGCGGGATGACGAGTTCGCCCGCTTCCTTCGCCATCAGCACATAGCTCCACGTTCGGCTGCGGCTGATCTGGCCATTGACGATCATCGTGTTGCTGAGTTCACTGCGCGACAATACGTAGAAGTCCTCCTCGAGGCTGGCTGCATCCGGTTCCGTGTCGATTGCCGTGTCGACCGTCACCTTGAGCGTGAACGATTCGTTCAACTCGACATCGCTGCGGTCGACAGAGGCGACGACCGCAGCGGCCGCCGGGAGCGGCATCCACGCAAGCAGCACGATCATCGCCGCCAGAAGGCGTGTTTGTACGCGGCCGAAGCGCCCACTGTGCATCTTCTGGCTCTCTTTGACTGTTGTCACCATGGCTCCATCTCGTCGTCGGGCCACAGGTTGTTCCCGTCCTGGTCCGTGCCCTGCCTCTGGTATTGGTAGCGAAACTTGCGCCGCAGCAGTCCACCGGGATCATTCGGGATGCGCCGCAGCCACTGCTCCATCGCCTGCGTCTGTTCCTGGGCGCGCCGCTCAGCCAGCATCTCGGCCTCGCTCATCGCCTCGTCCGGTTCCGTCTGCTGTTGCTGCGCTTCCTGCGCCGCGCGGTCCAGTTCCTGCTGCAGTGCCTCGAGGTCCTCCTGGCTCATCTCGTCGGTGCCGCGGGCGGATGACTCTTCGGATTCGCTGCCCGGGTCTCCGGAGGAGCCTTCCTCACCCTGCTGGTCGGATTGGCTGTCGCCCTCGGATTCCTCGGATTCGCCACCGGACTCGGACGGCGATTCCTGGTTGCCCTTGTCGCCGCTCTGCGCATTTTCCTGCTGTTTCAGGAACTCCTTCACCTGGTCGCGATTGTAGGCGGCATCTTCCAGCTCCGGGTCTATCTCGAGCGCCTGTTCGTAGGCCTCGATGGAATCTTCCAGTTGCCCCGCCCGCGCCAGCGAGTTGCCGAGGTTGTAGAGGCTGTCTGCGCGCGGTATCGGGCGCGCCTCTTCGGCCATCGCCTGGCGGCGAAAGTCCTGCACGCTCTCGCCGTAGTTACCCGCACGATACTGCGCCACCGCTCGCCACTCGGGATCCTCGAACAGCGCCGCGGCCTCGGCTGCGTCGCCCTCGGCCAGTCTCTCCTGGGCCTGCTGGTCTTTCGTTTGCCAGAGATCCTTCCACTCCGCCGCGTCAGCCGGGCGCGATAAGGGCATCACACACAGGCCGGCAACGACCAGCACCCACCCGCGGCGGAATGCCAGCGCCGCCAGCGGAACGAGCAGCAGCAGCAGCCACGGGCCTTCCTCCCGCCACTGGTCGGTGGCAAGCGATTCATCCGCGGCCGTCCTGTCGGCAACGGCTTCCGAGAGCAGCGTGTCAATATCGCGGTTGTCCGAAGTCATCACCGTGAAGCGACCTCCTCCGACCTGGGCCAGGTCCCTGAGTTGTTCCGTCTCGAGCCGCGGAATCGCGATGCGGCCGGCGCGGTCCGTCACGAAGCCGCCGTCCGGGCGCGGGATCGGCGCGCCGTCCTCCGTGCCGACCCCCAGCACCGACAGCGTGTAACCCGCTTTACGCAGTTCTTCGGCCGCGCGTTCCGCCTGGGCGGACGTACCTCCATCGGTGATCAGCAACACTTCCCCGAAGCCCACGCCCGCCTGCTGCAGCAGTTCGCGTCCCTTGTCGATGGCGGCCGCGGGATAGCTGCCGCGGCTCGGCATGATATCGGTGCTCAGGCTGTTGACCAGTGCCGCGACGGTATCCGCATCCGTCGTCAGTGGCGTCACCGTGAACGCGTTGGCCGAATAGACCACCAGCGCCGTCTGCCCGCTCTGCCGCCGCTCGAGCAGTTCCAGGATCTTGAGCCGCGCCCGCGTCAGCCGGCTCGGCGTCAGGTCCGCCGCGTCCATCGACTGCGACAGGTCCAGCGCGATCACGACAGCCTGTTCGGTGCGAAACACCGGCTGCTCCAGCCGGTTCCAGCTCGGGCCTGCGAGCGCAATAACCGCGATCACGCCGGAGAGGAGCATGAGCCACCAGCGGCCGTCGGCTGAACGTGCCGGCGAGCGCGACAGGACGTATGGCGCGAGCGCCGCGTCCACCACCCGCTGCCAGTTGCCCGGCGCGAGTTGCCGCCGCGCCATGATAAGCGCAATGACGGCAACGAGCGGCAGCGCCAGCAGCCACTCCGGGCGAATCCAGTGAAACTCAGTCGGCATGGACCTTCGCCTTGTCTTCCAGGGGGTACAGGCGCGGCACTGCCAGGTTCGACAACAGGCTCGCGGCCGCGAGCAGGAATGCCAGCACGAACGCGCCTGCGAGCGGCCAGTAATAAAGCACGCGCACCGGGCGGAAGCCGCCTTCGGGCTCGGCGACCGGCTCCATCTCGTCCAGCAGGCGGTAAATCTGCTGCAGGCTCGCCGTGTCGATGGCGCGGAAGTAACGGCCGCCCGTCAGCCGGGCGATCTGCGTGAGCGTTTCCTCGTCGAGATCCGCGGAAGGATTGACGCGCCTCAAGGATCCGGTAATTGACGGGATCACCATCTGTTCGGCGCCGATGCCGATAGTGTAGATACGCAGCCCGATCTGCTGGGCGAGTTCGGCCGCTTTCAAAGGTTCGATCGCACCGGCCGTGTTGGCACCGTCGGTCAGGAGTATCAGCACCTGTTCGTCCGCGTCCGCTCCCTGATCGTGAATGCGCTTGACGGCCAGCGTAATGGCGTCGCCGATCGCCGTCTTCTCGCCGGCGAGCCCGATGAATGCTTCCATCAGCAGGACATTGACGGTCTCGCGATCCAGCGTGAGCGGCACCTGCAAATAAGCTCGTTCGCCGAACAGAATAAGGCCGATGCGATCGCCCTCGCGGCGACTGATGAAATCGCTGGCAACCGCTTTGGTGGCGGTGAGGCGGTCTACCCGGCGGTTAGCGAGCTCGAAATCCTTGGCGTCCATGCTGCCGGACAGGTCGACTGCCAGCATGAGGTTCCGTCCCGTCACCGGCACGTCGATCTCATCGCCGACCCGCTCCGGTCTCGCCGCCGCCGTCACCAGCAGTATCCAGGCGGCAGCCGCAATCCACAGGCGCCAGTTGAGCAGCTGCTCGCCGCGGCCCCGCTCTGCCAGTACTTCGAATCTTTCAAGGCTCGGTACCTTGAGACCGGCTTCATTCGCATCGGCCGCGCGCGGCAGCAGCGCGCGAACGAGAAACGGGAGCGGCAACGCCAGGAACATCCACGGCCACGCGAAAGACCACATCAGGAAGCCTCCGGCAATCGCGTCTTCAGTCGTAGCCGAACCACTTTGAGCAGCGCGTCGACATCGACTGCGCGCGCCGGGGAATCGGCCCGCCGGTAAGGCAGCTCCTTGAGCATTCTCCCGGGTCCTTCGGTAAATGGTTTTTCGTCAAGTCCCCGGTCGAGCCACGCGAGCCACTGGAGACCCGTCAGGCCTGCCACTTCTTTTCTCGGCGAGTACGCGAGCATCGTGCGGCGTAGCAACTCCGACAGGCGCGTGGCGAGCAGCACCGGGTTTGGCGACTCATGGTATGTGCTCTCGACACGTGCCAGCTCCCTTAGCGCGACGCGGCGTGCCGCGTCCTCCCGCCAGCGGACCCATGCTTTCCGGAAAAGCAGCAGGAGGACCAGCCCGGCAAGGCCCAGGAGGACCCACCAGCCCGGCGCCAGCGGCCACCAGCCGATTGCCTCCGGCAAGTGCAGGTCTCTCAGCGGTATCTGTTCCGGATCCATCTCAGGCTTGCGTCCGCATATTGGTCAATGATTTCAGTCTTTTTCGAGCTCGAGGATGCATGAAGCTTTCGTTTTGGCCGCGTTTTCTTAGCGCGCCCTCTTGCCCAGCGCCTGCTGCATGCTTTCCACCGGGTCGTCATCGGTCGACATCGGCATGAGGTGGATGCCGTATCGCTGGCAGAAGATCTCGAGCACCGCCACGCGTTCTGCAAACGCTCGCTGGTAATCTTCGCGCGCCCGGCGAGCGCTTGTATCGATCGCCATTTCGCCCTTATCGCTCACCAGCCGGTAGCGTCCGGGCGGTGGCAACTGCCGCTCCAGCGGATCACTCAAGAACACCGCCATCACCTCGCTGTGCCTGGCGACTCCGGAGAGGTAAGACTGCGCGGTCCTGGAAAATCCGGTGAAATCGCTCAGTAAAACCACCTGGCTGCCCGGGCGAGCCACTCTCTTCAGTGCCGCCATCGCCTGCGAAAGCGACTGTTCGCTGTCGACGGCCTCGCCGGAAGGCGCCCAGTCCGGGTGATCCACAAGCTCGTGCACGTAACGCAGCGCCGCCTGCCTCCCGAGCCGGGGCTTGATCTCCCGGTGCGTCGTATCGCCGAACACGATTCCGCCAAGCCGGTCGCCGCGATGATGCGCCGCCCACGACAGGAGCGCCGCCGCGCGGCTTGCATTCACCGACTTGTAACAACCCTTCGTCGCGAAGTGCATACTGCTTCTCAAGTCGACCACTATCAGCACCGGCCGTTCACGTTCCTCGCGGAAAAGCTTCGTATACGCCGTCGTACTTCGCGCCGTCACGCGCCAGTCGATGTTCCGCGGGTCGTCGCCCGCCTGGTAGGGGCGCGACTCATCGAACTCCATGCCGCGGCCACGGAAATGCGAGACGTAGGCGCCCGTCTGCAGCGAGTTCACGCGCAGCACGTCCAGCGCAATGACGCGGGCGGGGCCGCTCAGGCGGATCAGTTCCGCCTGGGTAACGCCGACTGGAGATACGTTCGGTTGGAGTTTGTCGTGACGCACGCGGAAACGGGACCCTCAGGGTACGCCGACGCCGTCCAGCAGGCGTTCTATGATCGAGTCGGCGGTGACGCCGTCGGCTTCGGCCTCGAAGCTTAAGACCAGCCGGTGTCGCAGGACGTCGGCGGCGACTGCCTGGATGTCCTCGGGGCCCACGTAGTCGCGGCCCTCGAGCCACGCATGGGCGCGGGCGGTGCGGTCGATGCCCATCCCGGCGCGCGGGCTTGCCCCGTACATGATCTGGCCGGCCAGCGACGGATCGACGATGCCGGCGTTTCGCGTCGCAACGACCAGGTTGACGATGTACTGCTCCAGTTCATCCGCGAGATGCAAATTGAGGATGTCCTGCCTCGCTTGCATGATGGTTTCCTCCATCAGCAACTCGGGAGGCTGGAACGGATCGCGCTCGCCCAGTTTTGCCTCGTCTCGGTTCAGCACCAGTATGCGGCGCTCGTCTTCCGGGCTCGGGTAACCGACCTTCACGTGCAGCAGGAAGCGGTCCAGCTGGGCTTCCGGCAACGGGTAGGTTCCTTCCTGTTCGATCGGGTTCTGCGTGGCCATGACCATGAACAGGTTGGAGAGCCTGTAGCTTTTTTCGCCGACGGTGATCTGGCGCTCTTCCATCGCTTCGAGCAGCGCCGACTGCACCTTCGCCGGCGCGCGGTTTATCTCGTCCGCCAGTATCAGATTGTGGAACAGCGGGCCCTTGCGAAATTCGAAGGTGCCGTCCTGCGGACGGTAGATTTCAGTGCCGGTCAGGTCGGCGGGCAGCAGGTCGGGCGTGAACTGAAGTCGGTGGAAGTCGCCCTCGATGCTTTCTGCCAGCACCTTGATGGCGCGCGTCTTCGCGAGGCCGGGAGCGCCTTCGACCAGGAGGTGCCCGTCGCACAGCAATGCGATCAACATGCGGTTGATCAGGTGGGCCTGCCCCACGATGAGACGGCTCGCATGTGCTTCGAGCTGTTGGAATTTTTCTATAACGGTCATTTACACTCTCTACTTAAGCCAGGCGGCGTGCCATTTTATTGATGAAGCAGTATTACTGCACTCGCCCAACCAGCGGTGCCACTGGAAGGGTTAAAGGATTCTCCAGGTCGTACCAGCCTTCTCGCCGAATTCCCCGATGCCCTGGCAAAGCGCCTGCATGTGACATCGATAAGGGCCGGGGACATCAGTGACTGTCTTATTGGGTAATAATGGGTTTCCACTCCGACCAGCGGGAACGGCATACATTGCAAGTTTTTCAAAGAAATATGGCGCCGTTCCACGTCCGGGCCGGACGCAGCCTTGCTTTATACCTCATCTTGCTGCCGCTCGCGGCAGGATGCGGCAACGAAGAGAAGGCGCCGGCCGCCGCGACCGCCAGTTGCGTGGACGATGGAGTACTTACGGGGGTGACATACGGCGCCATCGTGTCCACCCTCGACTGGCGTGGCGACAAACTCGAATGCGACGGTATGCCACGGCCCAATGGCGAAGGGGCGCGACTTCGTTTTGCCGGTCCGGCGACGGCTGAGGGCGAAACATTGAACCTCGCGTTCATCATCGCCCTGCCTCGCCTGGAGCAAGGGAAAAGCGCCAGGGAGCTCGCCGCGGGTGTAACCCTCATAGAGGAGAACGCCGGGATATTTTTCAGCACTCCCGAACCGACTACCTGCTGGGCTGACATAGAGCACCAGGTCCCACTGGAGGGGCACGTGGAGAACGGTACTCCTACGTACCGTGTGGCCGGGCTGCTGTACTGCCTGACTCCGCTTGCCGAGGTGAACGGGAACCGCAGCGTGACCGTGGCCGATCTGCGCTTCTCGGGCCGCCTGGACTGGCGCGTGCCGGAGTGATCGCGGTGCCTGTCCGCTGCAGGAATCAGCTGGTCGCCCGGCTGATGTGCGCGTTTCTTGTAATGGTGGTGGGCGGCGCTCCGATGGCGGACGAAGAGTTGGATGGGGCGTTCAGCCGCGATTCCATCATCATCGAAACAAGCGGCTCCGCCTGCTATCGGTTCGACGTTTACCTCGCGCGGACGCCGGAACAGCAACGGCGGGGACTGATGCACGTGCGGCGCCTTCCCGGGTTTACCGGGATGCTGTTTGTCTACGGCAGCGACGATATACGGTCGATGTGGATGAAGAACACCTACATCCCGCTCGATATCCTGTTTATCCGAAGTGATGGAAACGTCGAGTCGATCGCGCGCATGACACAACCGCTGTCGCTGCAGTCGATCACGTCAGGTGAGCCGGTGCGATACGTGCTCGAGTTGAACGGCGGGGTTGCTGACGAGCTCGAAATCGATAGCGGCAGCACCGTTTACTTGCCACAACTTTGATGCTTACCGGATCGCCCGTGGGGCGGGCTCCTGGAGCGGCGGAGCCGGCCTTATCGGTTGTTCAGAGGACCTTCGCGATCGACTCGCCGAGATAGTCGATGTTGTTCTTCGTAATCCCCGCGACGTTGATCCGGCTCGAGTCCACCATGTACACACCGAACTCGCTCTTCAATCTCGACACCTGCTCGGCAGATATGCCAAGGAACGAGAACATGCCCCTGCCTCGTTCTATATGCGAGAAGTCATGCCCGGGCGCCTTTTCCCGCAACGCCGTCGCCAGCAGTTCCCTCATTCCCTTCAACCGTATGCGCATGGCCTCGAGTTCTTCCAGCCATTCGTTCCTCAGCTTCGCGTCGTTTAGTATCGCGGCGACGATCGCTGCGCCGTGATCCGGCGGCATCGAATACATGGTCCTGACGATGTTGTAGGCCTGGCTTCGCACTACGGCCGCAGTGGACGCGGTCTCCGAAACCAGTGACAGGCTTCCTACTCGTTCACGATAAAGGCCGAAGTTCTTCGAGCACGAACTCGAGACGATCATCTCCGGGACGCGATCCAGCAGCAGGCGGACAGGGAGTGCGTCCTCCTGCAGCCCTGCCGAAAATCCCTGGTATGCGAAATCTATGAACGGCAGCAGGCGCCTCGATGCGATGACCTCGGCGATCTCGCGCCACTGCCCCGGGTCCGGATCCATACCCGTCGGGTTGTGGCAGCAGCCGTGCAGCAGCACGATGTCGCCGGCCGGGATCTTGTTGAGTGCGTCCAGCATGTCGCCGTAGCGTATAGACCGGCTGCCCTCGTCGTAGTACGGGTACACCTCGAGATTTACGCCTGCGCCACCCAGGAGCGGCACGTGGTTCGCCCAGGTAGGTTCACTCGTCCACACGGACGCACCAGGCTTCGCGCGCAGGATGAGTCCCGCGGCGACGCGCAGGGAACCGGAGCCGCCTGGTGTTTGCAACGTGACGATGCGATCGTTCGCCGTGCCTGCGTCGCCGAACATCAGTAACTGCATCGAATCGTTGAACCGGGGGTTGCCCCCTGATCCCAGGTACGCTTTGGTCTCCTGTTCTTCGAGCAGGCGCCGCTCGGCTCTCTTCACTGAATCCAGTACCGGCGTTCGGCCCTGTTCGTCGCGATACACGCCGACGCCCAGATCGACCTTGTGCTCGCGCGGGTCGTTCTGGTGCTCGGCGATCAGCCGCAGGATGGCATCGGGTGGAAGGGCTTTGAGATTCTCAAACACTCGATCTCTCCTTCAGGAGTCGTAGAAGCCCGCCGTGCGGGCGAGTTGGCCAAGGGCGATCGAACCCGTCCGCATTGCGGGCCCACCTGTCGGCCACAAAACGCTGCGACGGGCGCGGCATTGTACACAATGGCGCCCTTGCCGTTCCTGGTCCGGGCTAGAGGGTGTCGAGCGGGATCTTTATATACGAGACTTCGTTGTCTTCGCTTTCCGGAAGATGACCGGCGCGGATATTGACCTGGATGGCAGGAAGGATCAGCGCAGGCAGCGACAGGGTGGCATCGCGTTTCTCACGCATCTCGACGAACTGCGCCTTCGTCGTCCCATCCTTCACGTGCACGTTCGCCTCCTTCTGCTCGGCTACCGTTACTTCGTAGCGCAGCGACCGGCCCTCGGGAGGATAGTCATGGCACATGTAAAGTTTCGTCTGCGGCGGAAGCGCGAACAGCTTCTGCACCGAATCGTAGAGCAGCGAAGCATCGCCACCGGGGAAGTCGCAACGGGCAGTGCCGAAATCAGGCATGAAGATGCTGTCACCCACAAAGGCGCAGTCCCCGACTACGTAAGTCACGCTGTCGCTCGTATGCCCGGGGGTGTTCAGGACCCTGCCCGGTATGCTGCCGATCGTAAACGAATCGCCCTCGGCGAACAGCCGGTCGAACTGCCTTCCGTCGGCGGCGAAAGGGGCTTTCAGGTTGAAGATCTCGCCGAACGTCTTCTGCACAGAGCGGATACCGACGCCTATCGCGACCTTGCCGCCGAGGTGCGCCTTGATCGTTTGCGCCGACGAGAGGTGATCGGCGTGAGCATGCGTCTCGAGGATCCACTCGAGAGCGAGGTCGTTCGCGCGGATGAAGTCGACGATTTCTTTGGCAGGCGCCGAATCGGTGCGGCCGGAAACGACAGAGAATTCCAGGACGGGATCGATAACGGCCGCCATAGAGGTGGCGGGATCGCTCACCACATAGGAGAGCGTACCGGTCGGCTGGTGGTAAAAGTGCTGAACTGACGCGCCGCTCATGCTGCCATTCCCACGCCCCGTTGGGCTTCAGGGAACCGGCATGAGCTCATTGGAGCGCCAGCTCGACCGGCCGGAGCGCGATCAGGCTTTAGGCGCCCACACGGAGCACCAGCCCTTTTCGTTGACCAGCTTGCCGGGGAAGATCTGGCAGGGGCGCCATTCGCCCTCTTCACCCTGGATCAGCGCGCAGTTATCGCAGGTCTGGTCCGGAGCCGGATTAGGCCGGGTCGCGGCGTCAACGGTGCTCGCGTCGTGCGTGTACTTCAGCGATTGCGCGACCGGGTCGTCCTCCGATATCTGCACCAGATCCTGCGCTTCCGCATCACGGGGACGAGCGAAACAGGCTGCGGCCGCAACGGCCGATAACTGTATGAACTGCCTTCTCGCGATCTTACTCAAGGGAGTCTCCTTCACTATATGGGCGCGTCGGCCGGATTTCACTACCTTACCTGACGAGTGATTGTACCGGAAATGGCTGAACGGAAGCTAAACGCCCGCTGACGGGCGACCGCCGGCGGTCAATATCGAAAAGTATGCACTGGAGCACCTTTTTTCCAGGCGAATGTGAGGGTAGTCACACCCGGCGGCCTCCCTCATTTCATCGTCGCGGACGTTCCGCATAATCCTCCCATGCCTTCGAGTTGCCTGGTTCTAGCGCGCGTGCTGCTGCTGACGCTTTGCATCGTCAGCGCCGCTCACGCTGCGGAGCCGCATCAATACCCCCACCGATATCGAATAACGATCGATCCCGCGCTTGACAGGATGGCCGTCGAGGCGCGCTTTAGTTCCTCAGTCGACACCGTGAACGCGAGATCGCACGACGCCGGGGAATATCTCGCCGACGTTCGCGATTGCGACAGTTCAAAACTGATACGCCTGCGCAACCAGCGCATGATGCTGCCGGCGGGCGGCATCCGCTGTATGAGCTATACCGTGGACCTCCAGGGTGCCGCGCGCAGCACTGACCGCGACCGTTTACTGGCGGCCGGGAACATCGTGGTCTCTCCGTCGCTGTGGCTGTGGCGCCCCACCTTGGCGTTCGGCGAATCGATCGACATCCGTTTCGATCTTCCGGAGGGCCTGCAGGTCGCGGTGCCATGGCCCCGGGACGAGCGCGAGCCGAACACGTATCGCTTGAGCAGTTCCCCCGAGAGTTCGAACGCGCCGGCGGTGTTCGGCCGCTTCGACTATCGTGAGATCGCCGTGCCCGGCGCGATGCTCCGCGTCAGCGTGCCGCGCACCCGCAGCGACGAGAGCGACCTGGTGGACAGCAATTTTATCTTCGAGTGGCTGCGCCGCACAGCAACCGACGTCAGCCTGGCGTACGGGCGCTTCCCGAATCCGTCACCGCAGGTAGTCGTGCTGCCTGTCGATGAGTCGCGGCGTAGCTCGAGCGCCGTCCCCTTCGGCAGGGTCGCACGAGACGGCGGGGAGGCCATCGAGCTGTACGTCGATCGCGGCCAGCCGCTGGAGGCGTACTTGCAGGACTGGACCGCGACACACGAGTTCAGTCACCTGATGCTGCCGTACGTAACGCCGGCCCATCGCTGGATATCCGAGGGGTTCGCGCAGTACTACCAGAACGTTCTCCTGGCGCGCTCCGGCACCTATGAGCCCCTCGAGGCCTGGCAGAAGCTTTACGACGGGCTGGAGCGCGGGCGGCAGTCCCGTCCCGAACTTTCGCCGAACGAGGCAACGGCGCGCGGCATGCGCAACGGGCGTATGAAGATCTACTGGAGCGGTGCGGCGATCGCATTGCTGGCGGATGTCACGCTGCGCGAACGCTCAGGCGGTTCGCAGACGCTCGACGACGTCATGGAACGGCTGCAGTTCTGCTGCCTTCCGTCCCAAAGGGCCTGGAGCGGCCCGGAACTGTTCGAGACCCTCGACAAGCTCGCGGGCACGCCTGTCTTTATGCCCTTGTACCGGCGCTATGCCGATACCGCGGGATTTCCCGACACGCGACCGGTGTTCGGGCGACTGGGGCTCGCCGTATCCGACGACAAGGTCAGAGTCCGGCGCGGCGGCGAGCTGCAGCATATCCGCACCGCGATCACGCGGGCCGACAGCGCCGAGGCCGGCCACGGCGAGCAGCTGGCGGGACGCAAAGCCGCTGCGCGAAGAGCAGGCGCCGCCGGTTCGCGATAGCCGACACACCCGTAGGAGCCTGCCATGCAGGCTGGTTCGCAGACCTCGATCCCGCCCGCCCGGCGGGCTCCTGCAAGTCCCCTTGAGGTATAATGCGCGGCCCTGCAAGTAAAGGTAGCGGTCATGCCAGGCGGAAGCCTCGCCATCGATGTCAGCAAGGTCCACGGGCCGGACCAGGTGTCACAAAGCGACAGCGTTGCCGTTGAGGAACCGCTTGAAATCCAGTTGTGCGCACCCTCGGCAGAAGATTCCGCGGCGAAGAGCATCTCCATCACGATGCGCACGCCGGGGAACGATGAAGAACTTGCGCTGGGGTTCCTGTTTACCGAGGGCATTATCACCAGCCTGGAACAGGTTTCGTCCGCCATGCATTGCGGACCGGAAGCGCCGGACACCGGCTACAGGAACGTCATCCGGATCGAACTAAATCCCGGCGCCCATGTCGACCTTACCCGTCTCGAGCGCCACTTCTACACGACCTCGAGCTGCGGTGTCTGCGGCAAATCATCGCTCGACGCGTTGCGTGTCAGCGGCCAGCAGCCAATGACCAGCAACACAACGACATTCGACCGGGAGGTGATCGTTCAACTGCCGGACAAACTGCGAGTGAAGCAGGAGGTTTTCGCAACGACCGGGGGACTGCATGCCGCCGCCGCCTTTACCCCAGATGGTGACATCAGCCTCGTCAGGGAAGATGTAGGACGGCACAATGCGGTGGACAAGATAGTGGGCGCCTTGCTGAAGGCGAACCAGTTGCCGGCACAGGAAATGGGGCTCCTGGTGTCGGGACGAGCCAGTTTCGAGCTGATGCAAAAAGCGCTGGTAGCCGGTTTTCCCCTGCTCGCAGCCGTCGGCGCGCCGTCGAGCCTTGCGGTGAGCCTGGCGAGGGAATTCGACATGACGCTGGTGGGCTTCCTGCGCCGCGGTAACTTCAATATCTATTCCCGCGAAGAACGCCTGGCCTGACCTCAGGCCAGGCCGTTCCCGCACATTCCATATCACGCGAACCTTGCACAACATGCCAAAAACTTACGACCCAGCGATAGGAACAGAAATCATCAACAGTTACGGCGCCCGGCCGGAACTGCTGGTGCAGATTCTTCATGCCTTCATCGATCGTTACTCCTACCTGCATGAGGCCGCGCTTCGCCAGATCGCGGACGAGCTGAATATTTCCCGCGCAGACCTGCACGGGGTGGTGAGCTTCTATCACGATTTCCGCACCGCACCGCCGGGGCGCACGGTAGTCAAGATCTGCCAGGCGGAAGCCTGCCAGTCGATGGGCAGCCGCGAACTGACGGCGCACGCCGAGAAGACCATCGGCATACCGCTGAACAACACGACTTCCGACGGGGAAGTGACGCTGGAGCCGGTGTATTGCCTCGGCAACTGCGCCTGCTCCCCGGCCGTCATGATCGACAACAACGTCTATGGCCGCGTCGACAGCAAAAGACTCGACCAGCTGCTGGCCGGCCGGGAGCACTGAAGCCATGGCCGGAAGCATCACAGTGTTCGTTCCGCGCGAGACGTCCGCCGTGTCCCTTGGAGCGGACAAGGTCGCGGCCGAAATCGTGTCCTCGGCCGCCGCGCGCAACATCGAGATCGATCTGAAGCGGAACGGCTCCTGGGGCATGACCTGGCTCGAGCCGTTGGTCGAAGTGGTGGTGGACGGCGAGCGCATCGCTTATGGCAAAGTCGCACCGGAAAACGTTGCCAGCCTTTTCGAAGCCGGTTTCTTAACGGGCGGTGAACACCCGCTCAAAGTAGGGAACACCGCCGATATACCCTGGCTTCGCAACCAGGATCGCTGGACGTTCCGGCGCTGCGGGTTGATCGATCCGCTCTCGATAGAGGAGTACCGCGCTAACGGCGGTTTTGCCGGCTTCGAAAAAGCGCTGCAAGCAGGCTCTGCCGGCGTGCTGGCCGAAGTCAGCACCTCGGGCCTTCGCGGCCGCGGCGGCGCCGGCTTTCCCACCGGCATCAAGTGGAAGACCGTCGCGGAAGCGGTCGCGGACCAGAAGTACATCGCCTGCAACGCGGACGAAGGCGACAGCGGAACCTTTTCCGACCGCATGTTGATGGAGGGAGATCCCTTTACGCTGATCGAAGGAATGCTCATCGCGGCGGTTGCCGTCGGCGCCACCCGCGGTTACGTCTACCTGCGATCCGAATACCCGCTGACTCGCGTCGTGTTTTCGAAGGCGCTCGCGGCAGCGCGCGAGCGCGGCTGGCTGGGGACGAACATCATGGGCTCCGGCGTTGATTTCGACATCGACCTCCACATAGGCGCAGGCTCCTACGTCTGCGGTGAGGAGACCGCCATGCTCGAGAGCCTGGAGGGTAAAGCCGGCCTCATCCGCTACAAGCCGCCGTTGCCGGCGCTCCAGGGGCTGTTCGGCAAGCCGACGGTCGTGAACAACGTCATTACGCTCGCCTCGGTTCCGGAAATCATCGCCCGCGGCGGCGATGCCTACGCGGCACTCGGCACCGGGCGCTCGAAGGGCACGCTGGCGTTCCAGCTCGCCGGCAACATCAGGCGCGGCGGCCTCGTGGAAAAAGCGTTCGGCCTGACCCTGCGCGAACTCATCGAAGACTGGGGCGGCGGAACCTTCACCGGCCGGGATTTGCGCGCGGTGCAGGTAGGCGGGCCGCTTGGTTCCTATTTCCCGGCGGAGCTGCTCGATACGCCTCTCGACTACGAGGCGTTCTCGGAGAAGAGCGGCTTGATCGGCCACGGCGGAGTGGTAGTGTTCGATGACCAGGTCGACATGGCGCAGCAGGCGCGTTTCGCCATGGAATTCTGCGCGGTCGAGTCCTGCGGCAAGTGCACGCCCTGCCGCATTGGCTCGGTGCGCGGCGTGGAGGTGATCGACCGAATCATCGCGAACGAGGATCGCGCCACCAACATGGCGCTCCTCAAGGAATTATGCGACACGATGGTAGACGGGTCGCTGTGTGCAATGGGCGGCCTGACGCCGTTTCCGGTCAGGAGCGCCGTCAAGTATTTTCCGAAGGATTTCGCGGGCGATTCTGTTGTCCAAGCTCAAGAAGGAGTGAGCAAATGAGTCTCTTGAAAGAGCCCGATTACGGCACCCCCGCGAGTCCGCGGGCGGAAATGGTTTCGGTCGAAATCGATGGCATGCCAGCCACGGTCCGCGCGGGCACCACCGTGCTTCGTGCTGCCCGCGAGACGGGCGTCGACGTGCCGAAGCTGTGCGCCACGGACAGCCTCAAGCCTTTCGGCTCCTGCCGGCTGTGCCTGGTGGAAATAGAGGGACGGAAAGGCTACCCGGCATCCTGTACCACGCCGGTCGAGCCGGGCATGAAGATCAGGACGCAGACGCCCGCGCTCGCGAAGCTGCGCCGCAATGTCATGGAACTCTACATCTCCGATCACCCGCTCGATTGCCTGACCTGCTCCGCCAATGGCGATTGCGAACTGCAGGACATGGCGGGCGCGGTGGGTTTGCGCGAGGTTCGCTACGGCTTCGACGGCGAGAATCACCTGTTCGAGGCGATCGACGACAGCAACCCCTATTTCACCTTCGACCCGACCAAGTGCATCGTGTGCTCGCGATGCGTCCGCGCCTGTGACGAGGTCCAGGGCACTTTCGCGCTGACGATCGAGGGGCGAGGCTTCGACTCCAAGGTCTCGGCCAGCATGGCGGAAAACTTTCTCGATTCCGAATGCGTGTCCTGCGGCGCCTGCGTGCAGGCCTGCCCGACCGCGACACTGATGGAAAAGTCGATCATCGAGAACGGCCAGCCGGAGCACAGCGTGCTGACCACCTGCGCCTATTGCGGCGTCGGTTGTTCGTTCAAGGCGGAAATGAAGGGCGACCAGGTGGTCCGCATGACGCCGTACAAGGACGGGCAGGCAAATCATGGCCACAGCTGCGTCAAGGGGCGCTTCGCCTGGGGTTATTCGACGCACAAGGAGCGCGTGCTCGATCCCATGATCCGCGAGAGCATCGACGACCCGTGGCAGAAAGTCAGCTGGGAGGAGGCGATCCAGTACAGCGCCCGGCGCTTCAGGGAAATCCAGGAAAAGTACGGACGCAAGTCCGTGGGCGGCATCACGTCCTCGCGCTGCACCAATGAGGAAGTCTTCATCGTGCAGAAACTGGTGCGCGCAGCCTTCGGCAACAACAACGTCGACACCTGCGCCAGGGTCTGTCATTCCCCGACAGGTTACGGTCTGAAGCAGACGCTCGGCACCTCGGCCGGAACGCAGCCGTTCGACAGCGTCATGGATGCCGACGTGATCGTCGTGATCGGGGCCAATCCGACGGAAGCACATCCTGTATTTGCCTCGCAGATGAAACGCAGGCTGCGCGAGGGTGCGAAACTCATCGTCCTGGATCCGCGGAAGATCGGCCTGGTTCGTTCGCCGCGCATCAAGGCCGACTATCACCTGCCCTTGTTGCCCGGCACCAACGTGCCGATGGTCAACGCGTTCGCGCACGTCATCGTCACCGAGGGACTGGTCGACGAAGCTTACGTCGCGGAGCGCTGCGACACGGAAGCGTTCGCGGCGTGGAAGGAATTCATCCTCAAGCCGGAGAATTCCCCGGAGGCTGTCAGCAAGATCAGCGGCGTGCCGGCGGAGGACATCCGGGCCGCGGCGCGACTGTATGGCCAGGCGGAGAACGGCGCCATCTATTACGGCCTCGGCGTAACCGAACACAGCCAGGGCTCCACCATGGTCATGGGCATGGCGAATCTCGCAATGGCGACCGGGAACATCGGCTTTACCGGGCGCGGCGTGAACCCGCTGCGCGGCCAGAACAACGTGCAGGGCTCCTGCGACATGGGCTCGTTCCCGCACGAACTGGCAGGCTACCGGCCCGTATCGGACGATGCCGTCCGCGGCTCGTTCGAGAAAATGTGGGGCGTCGAGCTGGATCCTCAGCCGGGTTACCGCATTCCCAACATGTTCGATGCCGCCATCGCCGGCACCTACAAGGGCATGTACATCCAGGGAGAGGACATCGCCCAGTCGGATCCCAACACGAAGCACGTCGAAGCTGCGCTCGGCAGCCTCGAGTGTGTCGTCGTGCAGGACCTGTTCCTGAACGAGACGGCGAAGTTCGCGCATGTCTTCCTGCCAGGCACGTCGTTCCTCGAGAAGGATGGCACGTTCATCAACGCCGAACGCCGCATTAATCGCGTGCGCCCGGTGATGAAGCCGCGGCAGGGAAAAGCAGAGTGGCTGATCACGCAGGAGCTTGCACAGGCGCTTGGCTACCCGATGAACTACCGGAACGAAGCGGAAATCATGGACGAGATCGCCGCGCTCACACCGACCTTCAGCGGCGTGTCCTTCAGGTTCCTGGACGAGGTCGGCAGCGTGCAGTGGCCGTGCAACGAGAAGGCGCCGATGGGCACCCCGATCATGCACATCGACAATTTCGTCCGCGGGAAGGGGTTGTTCATCGAGACGGCGTACGTGCCGACCGACGAACGGACGAATCGCAAGTTCCCCCTGATCCTGACGACGGGTCGGACCCTCACGCAGTACAACGTGGGTGCCCAGACGCGGCGCACCGACAATGTCGTCTGGTATCACGAGGACCTGCTGGAGATCCATCCGTCCGATGCGGAATTGCGCGGCATCAAGAACGGCGACCGGGTGTCACTGTCGAGCCGCAAGGGCGACATCACGCTCGAGGCGAAGGTGACCGAGCGGGTGCCGCCGGGCGTCGTCTACACCACCTTCCACGATCCGGAAACCGGCGCGAACGTGGTCACGACGGAGTACAGCGACTGGGCCACGCAGTGTCCGGAGTACAAGGTTACCGCCGTGCAGGT
>DATGQI010000027.1:0-5487 GCA_035304285.1 Woeseiaceae bacterium | reverse complement strand
TTTCAATTCATTGTCAAGCTTGAGAGCCGGAAGCCTCGCATGCTCGGCGCAATCGACCAGACCTTGACATCGGATACATATCCGAAATGAATGAAGCAACATGGAGGATATGGATGGCGGAGATATCGCTCTCTCGGGTCTCGAAGAGCTACGGAAGCGTTGAGGTGATCCGGGATGTGAGCCTAGACATCGAATCGGGCGAACTGGTTGTATTCCTCGGCCCGTCGGGCTCGGGCAAAACGACTCTTCTGCGGATGATCGCAGGGTTGGAGAGTATCGACAAAGGAACGCTGACCATCGGCGGCGTTCGCTGCGAAACCCTGGCGCCGGGAAAGCGTGGCGTGGCGATGGTCTTCCAGAACTATGCACTCTATCCGCACATGACCGTGGCCGAGAACATGGCTTTCGGCCTGCGCAACGTCGGCGTCCCGTCCGACGAGATACGCGCCCGGATTGCCGAGGCCGCGCGCATACTGGAAATCGAATCGCTGCTGGATCGCCGCCCATCACAGCTTTCCGGCGGCCAGCGCCAGCGAGTGGCGATCGGGCGCGCCATCGTCAAGCAACCCAAGGCCTTTCTGTTCGACGAGCCGCTGTCAAACCTGGATGCGGCGCTTCGTTCCCGCACCCGCGTGGAGCTGGCGGAATTGCACCAGCGCCTCCGGTCAACGATGATCTACGTAACGCATGACCAGGTCGAGGCGATGACACTCGCCGACCGCATCGTCATCCTCAACGACTGCGGCATCGAGCAGGTCGGAACGCCGATGGAGGTCTATTCCAGGCCGACGTCGCGGTTTGTCGCCACGTTCGTCGGCTCGCCGGCGATGAACATCCTGCCTGTTTCAGTATCCGGAGCAAACGATGCCATGCATGCGCGCCTGCCGGACGGCTCGCTTGTGGCGCTGCGCGGAGCGCCTGTGGGCGATTGGAGCGAGCTTGGCGTGAGGCCGGAAGCGCTGACTGTCGTTGCCGAAGGCGGCGACACGAGCGGACGTGCTTCGGTAGTGGAACGGCTCGGCGAACGCACGCTTGTACATGTGCGGCTGGCCGATGGGACCCAGGTGATCGCGCAGGATGTTGGCCTCTCCACTGTCGAGCCTGGCAGCGAAGTCAGGCTGCGCTTCGACAGCTCGGCGCTGCACCTATTCGCTAAGGACGGGTCGGCGTGGCACGCACATTAGTTGCGTGCGCCCGCCCGGCGTTTGAGTTTATCCCTTGATGCCAGCCGACAGGGTGATCGCCTCTGTCACCCGCCGCTGGAACAGAAGATAAGCGAGTGCCACAGGCAGGCCGGCGAGCACCGCGGCGGCGAGCTCGCGGGCGTAGTAGACGCCGAAGGCATCGTTCACCTGCGTGATGCCGACCGTTACCGTCATCATCTCGGTACGTGTGACCGACAGGAACGGCCACAAGAAGGCGTTCCAGGTCCAGATGAAACAGACAATCGACAATGCTGTCGTAACCCCCCAGTTCATCGGCAGGTAGACCTTGAACAGGATCGCGAACTCCGAGGCGTTATCCATAAGCGCGGCTTCGCGGAAGTCGCGCGGAACCTGATCGAAGAACTGCTTGTAGACGATGATAATGACGGGATGGATGAACTGGGGCAGCATGGTGCCGATCCAGGTGTTGACCAAGCCGAGATTGGCAATGAGCTCGAAGTGATTGATGATGAGCGCTTGCGTCGGCACCATGAACGAGGCCAGGATAATCCACCACAACGTGGTCCGACCCGGGAAGCGTAGCTGTGACAGAGCATAGCCGCACAACATCGAGGTGAACACGCAGACGACCGTCACGCCGACCGCCACGACGATCGAGTTGAGGTACCAAGTGCCGATCTGCGTCGCGGTCAATGCATGGATGTAGTGCTGGAACGTAAGTGTTTCTGGCCACAGTTCGATGTAGGGCCGAACGACCTCATCCTCAGGCTTGATGGACGAGACAACCGCCCAGTAGAGCGGAAACGCCCATATCACCGCACAGATGATGGTGACGGCTGTTATGAGGCCGCTCCAGAGGTTCCAGCGCTGGACGCTCGATTCCCTCATTGCCGTCGCCTCCCGGCCAGGCGCAGGAGTTGGAACTGAAGGACCGACACGACGACGATGATTACGAAGAGTGTCACGGCGACGGCCGCCGCACGGCCTCCTTGGTTCTGCTGGAACGCCTTGTTGAAGATGTAATAGACCAGCACCATGTTTTCGTTCGGCCTACCGCCGATTGAAAACAGGTAGACCTGGTCGAAAATCTTGAGCTGTAGGATCAGCTGGATGGTCAGAACGAGCGCGGTGACCGGCCTGAGGAGGGGCCAGGTGATGCGCGAGAACGTCGTCCAGCGCGAAGCGTTGTCGAGCGCGGCCGCTTCATAGATTTCGGCTGGAATGGCCCGCATGCCAGCAAGGAAAAGCAGGATGGAAAACCCTGCCGTCCACCAGATCGTCACCCATGCCACCGCTGGCATGAACCAGGTGCGTGACTTGGTGACCGGAATGCGCGGTATGCCCAGCCAGTCCAACACGTGCATGGCGATGCCGAACTGGAAGTTCAGCGTCCAGTCCCAGATCAGGTAGACGACCGAGACGGGCAGGATATACGGCAGGAAGAACAGCGCAAGCACCAGCGCCTGCAGCCGCCCGGCCAAACGCGACACACCGAGCGCGATCATCAGGGCGATCAGGGTTCCCGGGACGACCGTGAGCGCGACGAAATAGAGCGTGTTCCAGACGGCACGGCTGAACAATGGATCCTTGCCGAGCCTAGTGTAGTTCTCGATACCAACCCAGTCACCAGCCCCTATCAGCGGAGCGCTGGTGAAGGATATGCGGAACATCTGGATGGTCGGATAGGCAAAGGCTAGAGCATAAATCGCCGCGAACGGGGCGATCAGCGCCAAAGCGACCAGTAAGTTCTTGCGCCGGTCCTGTAGCATCACCTCTCCTCAAGAGAAGTGGAGCCGCCCGAGAGCGGCTCCATCGGCCTTGAGAAGGCTAGAGAGCGTTCAGTTCCTCCTGAATGGATTCGACGGCATCTGCCGGCTCCATTTCTCCATTCAGTGTCGGCACGAAATAGTTCGACATCACGTCGAAGATCGGCCCAGCGATACCCGCAAGCGGCGTCTTGGGGTCGAAGATCATGTTCGCCGTCAGGCTTGAATAGGTGGCGTTGGGCTCCATCGCCTTGTATTCGGCAGATTCCGTCACTGGCGCGTAGGCGGGAATGTGCCCCGCGGTCGCCCAGAACAGCGAGTGCTTCACGATCCAGGAGATGGTCTCGAGCACTGCGTCCCGCTTCTCCGGTGACATCTCCTTGCCCTGGTTTTTCGGGATCGCAAAGGTGTGGCTGTCGGCATAGGTGCAAGGCTTGTCAAAAATCACAGGCAGCTCCACCGCACCCCAGTCGAAGAGCTTGCCCTGCTGGGCTAGGTCGGTCATCGTGGGGACCTCCCAGACCCCGTTGATCATCATCGCAGCTTCGCCGGAGGTGAACAGCGCGACGGTTGCCGGATAGTCCGTATAGGTCGACTGAAGGCCAGCCTTTGTCCAATCACTGAGCACTGCGAGCGCGTTGCGCAGCTTGTCGGCATTGTCTCCGACAAGGAACTCGTCGCCGGTCATCAACTCGCCGCCCTGCTGGCACATCAGTGAGTAGACGGTGCGGAACATGAAGTTGCCGTCTGCCGTCACGCTACCGAGGGGATACTGCACGCCGGCGTCCTTTAGGGCCTGCAGCGTGGCCGTAAAGGCTTCCTTGCTGTCCATGCCTTTCGGCTCACCGTTATCGCCGAGCACACCGGCCTTCTTGAGCAGGTCGCGGTTGTAGTAGAGCACGATCGGATGCGTATCGAGCGGCACCGCATACTGCTTGCCATCGCTGGTCACCGCATCCCATGTCGAAGCGGCGAAGTCGGCCTGGGACAGTCCCATCTTCTCCCAGTCATCCGGCGTAATCTCGTCAAGCACTCCCTGCGTGAGTGCCAGCGGGATGCGGCTGGCATGGTAGGTCATAACATCGGGCGCCTCGCCGACCGCGGCCGACGTCTGCACTTTGGCATAGAAGGGCGTTCCCCACTCGAGCGTGGTTGCGTCGATTTTTATCTCACCCGCATGCGCCTCGTTGAAGTCCGAAATGAGCTGCTTCATCCGTACGCCGTCGCCGCCAGACAGGAAATCCCACCAGACGACGGTTTCTTCCGAATGTGCTGCACCAGCCCACAGGCCGCTCGTGGCGACCAAAGCGATTGTCATCAACCTTCGACAGTTCATGTCCGTTTCCTCCCGAATTGCAGCAGCTTTGCTCCGCTATCGCGAAGTTCATGCTACAACAAAAGCACATCAGCGCAACTGAATTGGCGGTATATATCAGCGTAGCGGATATTCATTTCAGAGCGTTACACGTACCATGGAGTAAGAGTGCGGCGGAAGCACCAGTTCGATGCCACGGCCGCCAAGCCGGGCACCATCTGCTTTCTTCGGTGTCACGGTGTCGGGCGCCTGCATCGTATTTCTCGCTTCCAGGTCGTCATGACGGATGATTGTGTGCTCAACCTCTTTTGCCCTGAAGCCCTCCAGGGAAACGTCGGCCTCAATCGCCTCGGAAGAATGACGATTGATTGCAAAGAACGTCAGCGTACCTCGGTCCGCATCGAGCGTGCCTGCGATATCGAGCCATGGGATCTTGTCGGCGGCCGCAGCATCATAGGTCGACACATCTACCGCAAGCTGCAGCGCGGTCCCGCGTCCGTGTTTCGACGCCAGCATGAAGGGCCAGTAGATCGTCTGCCGCCACGCCGGCCCGCCCGGTTCCGTCATGATCGGTGCGATGACGTTCACGAGCTGTGCGATGCAGGCGATCCGTACGACGTCGGAGCGGCGGATGAAGGTGTTCAGGATGCAGCCGACCTGCAAGACGTCCTCGAAATTGTAGATGTCCTCCAGCAGCCGCGGCGCCTCCGGCCAGTCCCAAGTGCGCACCCGCTCCGCGTCCTCCTTGCGATTGTGGTACCAGACGTTCCATTCGTCGAAGGCGATTTTAACCTCACGCTTCGACCTGCGCTTGGCTTTCACAAAATCGATAACACTTGCAACGGTGCCGATGTAGCGGTCCAGCTTCACCGGCAGGGCGAGGTACTCCTGCGTATTCTTCTCGTAGTTCTCGAAGTACATGTGCAGCGAGATGTAATCGACTTGGTCATAAGTTGCCTCCAGCACCGTCGCTTCCCATTGCGGATAGGTGGGCATGTCCGAGTGCGAGGAGCCGCACACGACGAGTTCCAGGGTCGGGTCTAGCCCGCGCAGAGCCTTTGCCGTCTCGTTGGCAAGATGGCCGTATTCCGTCGCCGACTTCTGGCCGATCTGCCAGGGACCATCCATCTCGTTGCCCAGACACCACACCCGGCAGTTCCAAGGGTCCTTGCGTCCGTTCTTCCTGCGCAAATCGGACCAATAAGTTCCACCCGGATGGTTGACGTATTCGACGAATGCA
>DATGQI010000026.1:0-49035 GCA_035304285.1 Woeseiaceae bacterium | reverse complement strand
CAATTACCCCGGATCCGCGGTACCTGTTCATGAGCGAGCGGCATGGCGAGGGGCTCGCTCACCTCGTTTACGGCGTCACCGAAAGTGGCGGTTTCATCCAGCTGACCGGCGAAGTCGGCACCGGCAAGACCACCCTTGTGCGAACCCTGCTGGGACAGATGCCCTCGGAAATCGATGTCGCCCTGATCCTCAATCCACACTTGACGGCGCTCGAGTTTCTGCAGGCAATTTGCGAAGAACTCGGGGTACCGCTTCCTGACGATCGCAACAGCAGCAAAGCGCTGGTGGATGCTCTGAACCTGCATCTGCTGAACGCACATGCCCGCGGCCGAAGAACCATATTGCTGGTGGACGAGGCGCAGAACCTGTCTGCGGGCGTCCTCGAGCAATTGCGGCTGCTGACGAACCTTGAAACGGCAAAGCAAAAACTGCTGCAGATTATCCTCATCGCGCAGCCGGAGCTTCGGGACCTTTTGTCGCAGAACAACCTGCGCCAGCTCGCGCAACGGGTGACCGGTCGCTATCACCTGGAACCACTGTCGCGCGACGAGGCAGCGCGTTACATCGATCATCGGATCAAAGTCGCCGGCGGCCTCACCGAGATTTTCGATCAGGGTGCAAAGCGCGAGGTGTATCGCCTTTCCGGCGGCATTCCGCGGCTGATGAACGTCATCTGCGACAGGGCGCTGCTGGGGGCGTACAGCCGCGAAAGCCGCAAGGTGAACAAGTGGATGGTGCGCCGCGCCGCCGCTGAAGTATCCGGCCAGAAACTGACGCCAATGGCCCTGAAGTGGGCTGTACCGGTGGTCGCCGCCGTCGGTATCGTGCTGGCACTCGTCGGGCTCTGGACGCTAATCGACCAGAAAGGGCCCGGGCCCGACACGTCAGAGACCGTGCGTATCCCGGTAGCCGCCGCCGACCCTCATTCTCGTCCGGCGGAAAATCCATCCGGCGCGCAAACCGAAGGCCGGAGTTTCATCGACACCGAAGCGAATGAACTCGGGCTGGAAGATCGGCTTCGCGCCGCCGGAACGGGCACCAGTATAGAGTCCGCCATGGACACCCTGTTCGGCTTGTGGAGCGTCGACTTCGACGAGTCCAGCGGTTCGACGGCCTGCCAACAGGCGGAAGCCAAGGGGTTGAGCTGCTATTTCAACCGGGGATCGTGGAGCGGTATCCGGCAACTGGACCGGCCGGTAATGCTCACGCTCACCGACTCTCAGGGCGACACTCACCAGCCGGTGCTGGTCTCACTGACCGACGGCGCAGGAGAACTTGCAATCGCCGGAGACCGGTTCACCTACTCCCTCGACGAAATCTCCGAGATGTGGTTCGGCCAGTACCTGCTGGTGTGGCGCCCGCCTAACGGCAGGAACGACATCATGCGGCCGGGGATGCGTGACCCGAACGTCCTCTGGCTGCGGCAAAGCCTCGCAGCGCTCGACGCCGGGTACCGGACGGAAAACCTGGACTCCGACCTGTTCGATGACGACCTCGAGGAAACGCTGATGCAGTTCCAGCGAGCGCACCGGCTACGCATTGATGGCATTGCCGGTGAACAGACTCAGATCCTCCTTAACTCGCTTCTGGGCCCGGGCGGCACGCCGCAGCTCGTCGCGCAGAGCCGCTAGTTTCGTCCAATGTCATTCATACTGGACGCACTGAAAAAATCGGAAGCCGAACGGCAACGCAAGAGCGTGCCTGGATTCGCCGACATTCCGGATGCAAGGAGCGAACCGCGTGCGCAGCGCTGGTGGTGGATCATCGGGGGGCTCCTCACGATCAACGCTGCAGTGCTCTCAAGTGTATTCCTCATCCCGGACAGGGACGAAGCAACCGAAGCGGCACCGGTGCAACAGGCTGCAGCCACCCGCCAGCCAGTTCGCGAGCCTGCACCCGCGACTGCGACGCCCGTGCCCTTCGCGGAGATCGTCGCCGAAGCGAAGAAAAATCGCCCGCCGCAGGATGTACCGACCACGACCGAGCCTCAACGCCAGGATCCCGCCCCCGCGACCACTCCCGCGAACTCGCGCGTCACGATGTCGGAGCAGCTAGCCACTATCAACGAGGTACGCGCCGAAGGCAGTCTCCAGTTGCCCGAGCTCCACCTCGACATCCACGTCTACAGCGAAAAACCCCCTGAGCGCTTCGTCTTCATCAACATGTCCAAGTACAAGGAAGGCGACACCTTGAGCGAAGGACTCGCGGTGCGGGAGATACGGACCGACGGGGTGGTGCTCGAGCAGGGCGGAACGCGTTTCCTGATGCCGCGGCAGTAGCCTGGCCTTACTCGTTCGCAACTCGCTCGATCAGATGCGTGCCCTCGGTACGGGAGTTGTTCACCGCGCGGCTTACCGGCCAGGCCTGAAATTCCGGCGGATTGGCAGTAACGGCTTCGAGGACGCCGCAACTGCCTGCGAGCCAGGCGCTTGCACTATCGGGCTGCAGTACCGCAGGCATCCGGTCATGCAGTTCTTTCAGGAATTTGTTGGCAGCAGTAGTGACGATGGTTGCGGTCTCCAGGCGTTCGCCTGAAGCCCGGTCTGTCCATGCTTCCCACAGGCCGGCGAACGCGAACGGCTGTCCGGATCTCAAGCTGATGAACCACGGCGTCTTGCCCCCCGCCTCCTTGCGCCATTCGTAAAACCCGTCGGCCAGCACCAGGCAACGGCGCTTCTTGTAGGCATCGCGGTAGGCCGGTTTGTCCGCCACTGTTTCCGCACGCGCGTTGATCATGCGATTGCCGATGGACGGGTCCTTCGCCCAATACGGTACGAGCCCCCAGCGCAGCATGACAAATTCGCGGCCCTCCGGGCGCACGCTCCTGACCACGGGCACCGGCTCCGTCGGTGCAATGTTATATCGCGGCGCGATCTCGAACGCGGGCTCGAACTCGAACAACTCCGCGACGGCTTCGGCCGGTGAATAGAAAGCAAACCTTCCGCACATGCCGCTACCGCCTATTCCCTCATGCCGATGCCGCGGTTCATCAGGATCATGCTTACCGAAAAGAGCCCTATGATGAACAGCACCACGATCAGGTAGGCATGCCCGATTTCTATGTCCGAGGTGCCAAGAATGCCGTAGCGGAATGCGTTGACCATGTAGAGGATCGGGTTCAGGAGTGACACCTTCTGCCATACCTCGGGCAACAGCGATATGGAATAAAAGACGCCGCCGAGATAGGTAAGCGGTGTCAGCACGAAAGTCGGAATGATGGAAATGTCGTCGAACTTTCGTGCGAAGACCGCGTTGATGAATCCTGCCAACGAGAAGATGATTGAGGACAGCAATACCATCGAGAACGTTATCAGGGGATGTTGCACCTCGAGTCGGGTGAAGCCGAGCGCTACCACCGTCACCATGGCCCCGACCAGCAAGCCGCGAATAACGCCACCGGCAACGTGGCCCAGGATAATGGTGGCATTCGACATCGGGGAAACCATCATTTCCTCGATATGACGCGCAAACTTGGCGCCGAAGAACGACGAGACCACGTTGCCGTAAGAGTTGGTAATCACCGACATCATGATCAGTCCCGGCGCTATGTACTGCATGTAGTCGTAACCATCCATGCTGCCGATGCGCCGGCCGATCAGGCTGCCGAAGATGATGAAGTAAAGCGTCATGGTGATCGCTGGCGGGACAATGGTCTGCAGCCAAATGCGGATGACGCGTATAAATTCCTTGATGACCAGCGTTTTGAACGCGATCCAGTTCAGTCTCAGGTTCATCGCTAAGGCAGGCTGGCGGCTTGCCGGTTTTCCACCAGGCTTATAAACAGTTCCTCGAGCCGGTTCGCCTTGTTGCGCAGGCTCAATACCCCGATGCCGCGGTCGCTCAGCACGCGGAACAATTGGTTGAGATCGTGCTCTGCATCGACGGCGATTTCCAGTTCGTCATTCGCCAGCAGCACCGACTCGAACCCCGGCAGCTCCGGTGCATGCTCCAGTGGTTCACGCAGGCTCAGGACGAACACTTCGCGCTTCAGTTTTCGAAGGATCGTGCTCATCCTTGCGTTCTCGACGATTCTACCCTGGTTGATGATGGCGACGTGGCGGCAAAGACTTTCCGCCTCTTCCAGGTAATGCGTCGTCAGTATGATCGTCGTCCCCGCCTCGTTGATCCGCCTCAGGAAGTCCCACATCGATCGCCGGATTTCAATGTCCACGCCTGCCGTCGGTTCATCCAGGATCAGGAGCTTCGGCTCGTGCGCCAGTGCCCGCGCGATCATCAGTCGCCGCTTCATGCCGCCAGAGAGGTTCCGCGCCACCTCGAAGCGCCGGTCCCACAGCCTCAGCTCCTTCAGGTACTTTTCCGCGCGCTGCATCGCGACGCGGCGCTCGATCCCGTAGTAGCCCGCCTGGTTCAATACGATGTTCAGCACGGTCTCGAACAGGTTCAGGTTGATCTCCTGCGGCACGAGGCCGATGCAGGACTTTGCAGCCTCGAGTTCCCTGTCGATGTCGTGGCCGAATACCTCGACCTTGCCCCCGGTCTTGGTCACAAGAGAGCAGACGATGCCGATTGCGGTCGTCTTGCCGGCGCCGTTGGGACCGAGCAGTGCATAAAAATCGCCGGCGTCGACATCGAAGTCGATGCCTTTCAGCGCCTGTACCCCGTTGGGGTAGGTCTTGGTCAGGTTGCGGATGGATAAAGCGTGCATGAAGCCGCGTATTGTATACGCGCCCTCAGGAATTCACCGAAGCGTGGTGGCGGCGGCGCGTCGTCGCTCAGGATTTGCTGTCGTCGGCAACCATCAGGGCAGGCGATCGCCGGGCGCAGGCCGCGGCGGCCCACTTTTTCTTCTCCGGCATGGAGGCGCGCGTCAGGACCGACTGAAGGGCGCTGATGTGCGCGGCTCGGCGTACCTGCTTCTCCCGGCTGACACCACTTTCGAGCAACTTCGCCCAGAGCTCGGCATTGGATCCACAGCGAAGCACCAGCACGTCCGCCCTCGCCCTGGCCCGGGCAAGCACCCGGAAGAATGTGCGCTCGGCGAGCTGTTCGCACCAGTGCAGGCTGGCGCCACAGATGAGCCTGGCCGCGTACGGATTCTGCCGCGCCAGCTGCCAGACAAAACCCAGCCCCGCTGATATCAGGCATCCCAGCTCGTCCGACGGCAGCTCCGGCACGGCGAACAGGTCGCCGTGCCGGGCGTCGGCAAAGATTCCTTCCCAGTACTCATCGTCCCGTTCGCGAAAGGAAAGCAGCAGGAAAGGCGTCCCCGCCAATCGTTCAGCCTCGGTTTCCGGCAGTGCCGAAAGCCTGGCCGCGAGTTCTCGCGGCAGTTCTTGCAGACAACTGCGCGCGCCTGCCTCGCGTTTCAGCAAGCTGAGAAACGCCCTGTTCAGGGAGCGGACGTTTTCGAAATCGGCGGCCCCGGGCCCCATTAATTCCATTTGCGATTCCCCAAGAGCTTGCGCATTTTTCCCGGCTATGCCGAGTTACGCTATTGTTGATTGATTTACCATGGGTCAATCGTATAAGCTTTTATAACACTGCATATGGGCGAAATCTAGCACAAAGAGCGACAAATGCGACTCACGGACAACCGCTACGCAACCGAACGCAGCCAGTTCGAACTGGCACTCCGGATGATCGGCCACGAGGCGCGCACTCGCACCATCAAGTGCTGCACGGGCTTGAGCGACGATCGTATTCGCAAGCTCTACGCCACCTACTTTCGGGACTCCGGTCGCATCTCGGTCAAGCGCCGGCGCGGAAAGTCACCGCGCCAGGTGTCGCTCTTCGTGAAGAACCCGCTGAACCAGCTGGAGGCGACCACGCTGATTGCCCTCTACTGCGCAAGCCTGCTGCTACGGATCGAACCGTCCAACAAGATCCACGCGTGCTGGCCTCGTCCGGACGTCGAGTACGGGCACCGCGTCTGCCGCGCCTACGAAACCTACCTGTTGTTGCATCCTTCGCCGCAGCTGAACTTCGAGTGGGCGTGGAACCTGTTGCAGATCATTTCGCAGAACGACGAGTTGTACCTCGCTGTCTGCGAATGCCAGAGCGCTTACGTGCAGGATGCCTACGCCCTCGATCACAGGGTATGCCCGAGCTGCGAGATCTCGCGGCACCGGGTCCGCAGGCCGGGAACCACCAGTTTCGCGCGCGCATAGCCACTCCCGGTTCTCGCAGAAACGGGCTGCGCCTTCAATAATGGCACCCGGCGGTTGTAGCAATCCGGTAACATTGGCATCGCGCCCCTGCCGGGCGTCCTATGATGCAAACAATGTCCTCGTCATTGCCGTTCACCTGTCTCGCAGCGTCGTACGTAGCGGGGCTTGATGCATTGCACTCGATTGGCCGTATGCCGTGAATGGTCACAACATATTCGCCGGGGCGTTCGTCGACCGCTCCGGTCATCGGCGCGAAGACCCGGAGTGGCTGCACGAGGCTATCAACAGTGACGAGACGCTGTTCGTGCCGGTGTGGGGCGACAAGTGCCTCGCAACCGGTGAACCCCTGCATGCCGTTCTGCCGGGCCGCAAGGACGTGGGCCAATACTTGCAGGAGCAGGAATGCATCTTCCTCGGTATGTACCGCGATCGGCCGGTATTCGCCCTCGAGATAAACGCAAGAGAGGCTGCTCCCTTCCCCGAACTCGGGCAGTTTCACGACCTTCGCTACCTCGGCAGTTCCCTGCCGGCCGACGAGGCAAACCTGGTGGCGCAGGCCAGGGCGCTGGTCCTGTGGCACCAGGCGCAGAAGTTCTGTGGTCGCTGTGGCGCGCCCTCCCGGGCGGAATCCGGCGGGAACACACGCCTCTGTATCGGGGAGAACTGCGGTGCAAGGATCTTTCCGCGCGTCGACCCGGCGATCATAGTGCTGGTCTCTGACCGGCATCGCTGCCTGCTGGGACGGCAATCAGGCTGGCCCGAGGGGCGCTATTCCACTATCGCTGGATTTGTCGAGCCGGGGGAAAGCCTCGAAGATGCGGTGCAACGGGAAGTCCTGGAGGAAACGAACATCGAGGTGCACGACATCGAATATCACAGCTCCCAGCCATGGCCGTTTCCCTCCTCGCTGATGCTGGGCTTTACCGCTCGCGCCCTCACCGACGCCATCAAGCTCAATGACGGCGAACTGGAAGACGCGCGCTGGTTCACGCGCAAGGAACTGGAATCGGGTTTTCCCAAGCTGCCTCCGCGGTTGTCGATCGCGCGGAGACTGGTTGATGACTGGCTGAACGAGCACGACCGGGAAGGGCCCTCGAGAACTTTTGGTGCCCGTTGATGTGCCTCGTTGCCTTCGCCTTGAAGGCTCATCCGGATTACAGGCTGGTGCTCGCGGCCAATCGCGACGAATTTCACAACCGCCCTGCCGAACCGCTGCACTGGTGGCCGGACCGGCCTGACGTTCTCGCCGGGCGCGACCTCAAAGCCGGCGGTACCTGGCTGGGGGTCAGCAGGACCGGCCGTTTTGCCACGGTCACAAACTATCGCGAGGACCTGCAAAGAGAACATCGCGGCCGCTCCCGCGGCGAAGTCGTCACCGGGTTTCTCACGTCCACCTCGAATCCGCTTCAGTATTGCAACAACCTGGAGCCTGGTAATTTCGCCGGTTTCAGCCTGCTGGCCATCGCGGGAGAAGCGGCAGCGTATGTCTCGAACCGCGGCGATGAGGCGCGGGAACTGGCGCCTGGCGTTTACGGACTGAGCAATGCGTCGCTGGACACGCCCTGGAGCAAGGTCGTGCGCAGCAAGGCGGCCCTGCAATCCCTGTTGCGGGAGCATAAAGAACGCGAACTGGAGCCGGGCCCGCTTTTCGAGATGTTAAGTGACGCAGAGCCGGCGCCAGGCGACGATTATGCCGGCACCGGTCTGTCACCAGGCCTTGCGCGCGCGGTGTCGGCGCCATTTATTTCCACGGCCGACTACGGCACGCGCTGTTCAACCGTCGTGCTGGTTTCGTCCTCCGGGGCAGTAGAGATATATGAACGTCGCTTCGACCGCTTCGGCGCACTCGAGGGCGAATCCCGCTTCAGTTTCGCTTCATGAGCTTCGGACCCTGCAGGCTCGCAGTAGCGCTGCATCGATCTAGAATTCGTGCAGAGCAGCGCGCGGAGACAGCACGGTTTGCAACCACTGCCGCAGCGAGTCGATTTCCTGCGGACAGACAGCGTGAGCCATCGGATACTCATGCCATTCCACGGTGAAGCCGGCGTGCTCCAGAGCCTCTTTCGAGATTTTCCCAAGTTCGACGGGCAGCACCGGGTCATAGCTCCCGTGCGCCATGAATATCGGCAAATCACGCGGGACCGCGCCCGGCGCCGCTGCCACCTCTTCGCGGAATGCCTGCGCCAGCGGCAGCCACGTCGACAGCGCGACAAGACCGGCGAGACGTTTCGGAAAACGCAAGCCAGTGTGCAGGGCAATGGCGCCACCTTGTGAGAAGCCCGCGACTACGATGCGGTTGTAATCGGAACCTCTCTGGCGTTCACGCTCGATCAGCCGCTCGAGTAGCAGCGCGCTTTCGCGTATCCCGACTTCGTCCTGGGGCCCTTCGCGATCGAAGGTTTTGATGTCGTACCACGCGCGCATGGTCATGCCGCCGTTGATTGTTACGGGGCGTATTGGCGCGTGCGGAAACACAAAACGAATGCCCGCATCGCCTGACAATCCCAGTTCGGGAACGAGAGGCTCGAAGTCATGGCCGTCCGCGCCTAAGCCATGCAGCCAGATGACGCTGCCGGTCGGCTGTCCGAGTTCGATCTCCACACACTCCGGTATCTGCACCGTTGAACTTCCCCTTTTTATGGAGCTGCGAGCCAAATGATCCACATCAGCCCGGCGGACCGGGCGCCGATCGCGAGATGTTAGCAGCTGAAGGGTTGACCGACTATGCGCATTATGTAATTCTTATGCGCATAATTATTCAGGTTGACCATGCCCACACCCGCCGAACTGCAAGCTGCCCGACGCGAGGCGATCCGCCTTGCGCTCGCTAAGGCGCCCGCTGCGACGCAGCAGGATCTCATCGATGCGCTGACGTCGCTGGGCTTCCACGCCACCCAATCGAGCGTCAGTCGCGATCTCAAGGAGCTCGGAGCTGTAAAAACCAGCAAGGGTTACGAACTGCGCAGTGCAGACGAGGGAGCCGTGAACGAAGTTGCGAGCATCGCGAACCTCCTGCGCGGTTTGTCGCCGGCAGGACCCAACCTGCTTGTGATCAAGACGGCTATCGGTGCGGCGCAGCGGGTAGCGCTCGCGCTCGATCGCTGTGGCTGGCCGGAGATCGTCGGTAATGTCGGCGGCGACGATACCGTATTCACCGCAACCGCAACCGCCGCGGCGCAACGCGCGCTGTTGCAGAAAATTTCCCATGCCGCAGCTAAGCCAGTGGAGCAAGCAGTTTGAGCAGGAACGATCCAGGAAAAGCGCCTGGCGGCGCGCCCATTATTCTCGCCTTTTCCGGCGGACTCGACACTTCCTTTTGCGTGCCGTGGCTTAAGGAGACCTACCATCGCGATGTCATTACCGCCACGATCGATACCGGCGGTATCGACGAACAGGCGGCGAAGGCGCTGCGTGAGAGAGCGCTGGCGTTGGGCGCAGTCGAACACATTCTCGTCGACGGGCGGGAACGGTTTTTCGACTCGGTGTTGCGGTACCTGATCGCCGGCAACGTTCGCCGGGGACAGCTCTATCCGCTCTGCGTCGGCGCGGAACGCGGGGTGCAGGCGGCCGGACTCGCGCGCATAGCGGCCGAACGGGGTGCAACTACGGTGGCGCACGGTTGCACCGCGGCAGGAAACGACCAGGTGCGCTTCGAGGTTGCGCTGCGTACGCTGAACCCGGGCCTCGAGATCCTCGCCCCGGTTCGGGATAACCATTGGGAGCGCAAGGCTCAGCAGGCATTTCTTTCCGACCACGGGCTGCCGCTGCCACCGGCCGGCTCTGCCTATTCGATTAATCGTGGCCTCTGGGGCATTACGATCGGAGGGCGCGAAACCCTCACCTCGGAACGGTCCCTGCCAGAAGAAGCATGGGTGTTATCGCCTCAGGCGTTTGCCGAACCGCAGGCGCCGTCGGCTCATTCTTTGGAGTTCCACCAGGGCATTCCGGCATCGCTGGACGACGAGGCTCTCGAGCCGGTGCAACTGATAGAGAAACTCGAGCAGCTGGGTGGCCGCTACGGAATCGGGCGCGGCATCCACCTCGGCGATACCGTTCTCGGCACCAAGGGCCGCGTGGCCTTCGAAGCACCAGCGGCCGAAACCATCATCACCGCTCATCGCGAACTGGAGAAACTCGTCCTGAGCGCGCAACAGGGCCGCGTGAAGGACATGCTCGGAAACGTCTACGGCGATCTCATCCACGAAGGCAAGCAGCTCGACCTCGCCTGCCGCGACATTGAGGCACTTCTCGTGTCGTCGCAACAGCGAGTCAGCGGACGTGTGACGTTCACCATGCGCCCCGGCAGTCTCTTCATAACCGGCGTCAGTTCGCCGCATTCATTGATGGCGGCCTCGCGCGGCGTCTACGGCGAATCCGCGGGAGAATGGACTGCGGGAGACGCACTTGGTTATTCCCGTATCCTTTCCTTGAGCGGCGCGCTGCAGAGCCGCGCCGCCGGGGGAGCGACCTGATGCGCACCGTCATCGTAGACAAGGTTGCGTCCGTGGCTCAGCACAGCAACTTAAGCCGTGAACTGCGGGTGTCAGACGAGATCGCCTGCGAAGAGGGCGTGCTTCTCGCGGTGCGCGTGCTGAACAACAAGAACCGCTACAACCAGCTCGAACTCACCAGCGGTCGAATGGCGACCGTCAAGCAGGGCGACATCGTGGTTGGCGCACTCGGGCATCGCAAGGCGCTGCTCGGTTACTCCGGACACCTGCCGGACAGCCTGAAGGTCGGCGACATTGTGCAGATCCTGAACATCGGTGGCGTTGTCGGCATCTGCGACTCCGCGAACCCCGACGTTGGCGCCCCGTTCGATTGCGAGGTGCTCGGCACCGTCCTGCATTTCCCGTATCTCGGCGAACGCATCGGCGTACCGGCGCGCGTCGGGGCGAGCAAGCTGGACGCAAACATCGTCCTCGACACCCTCGGCGTTCCGGTCGTAGCGCTCGCCGGCACCTGCATGGACTCCGGCAAGACAGCGGCTGCCTGCGCAATCGTCGGCAGGCTCCGCCACCTTGGCCTTCATGTTGCCGCCTGCAAGGCAACGGGCGTATCCCTGCGCCGCGACATCCTCGCGATGGAAGATGCCGGGGCTGCAGAAACCATGATCTTTTCCGATCTCGGCGTCGTCACGACAACTGCCGAAAACGGCCCGGCGCTGACACGCTCGCTGCTCTCTTCGCTCGCGCTGCGAAAGCCTGACGTTATCGTGATCGAGCTTGGTGACGGGCTGCTCGGCGCGTACGGGGTCGAGGCCATATTAACCGACGAGGCCATCCGCAAGGCATTCACGACGGTCGTCCTTTGCGCGAACGATCCCGTCGCCGCTTGGGGTGGTTGCAAGATCCTGCGCGAGCAGTACGGCATCGAGCCCGCCGTGGTGACCGGACCAGCGACCGACAACGCGGTAGGCGTGGACCAGATCTCTACGCGCATGTCGGTGCCGGCGATCAACGCGCTGACCAATAGCGCCGCGCTCGGCGACCTGGTGGCGGGCGGCCTGCGCACTGGCAGGCCGGGAGCACCTTCGTGAGCGCCCGTCCTGGCAGAACTGGGGAAAGCATCGGTGCAGTCGTTATCGGAGCTACCGGCTACGTTGGCGGAGAAATGCTGCGCCTGATCGCGTCGCATCCGCATTTCACCCTCGCCGCGGCCGTCTCCGAGAGCCGCGGCGGCGATGGCATCACGGAGGTGTTTCCGCACCTCACCGGCGCCTTCGACGGAGTCTCGTTCGCGAAACCCGCTGACTGGATGAATCGCCTGGAGAGCGGGACGAAGCTTGCGCTCTTCTCCGCAGCTCCGCACGGCGCCTCCGCGGCTGTCGTTGCCGAGGCGCTGGAGGCCGCTTCGCGGCGTAACCTGGACGTGCATGTTGTCGATTGCTCGGCCGACTTCCGCTACGCAGATGCCGGTCGCTACCAGGAAGTCTACGGGAGCGAACACCAGGCGCCGCAGCTGCTCGGTGACTTTTCCTGTGCCGTGCCTGAACACTCGGCAGAAATCTCGAGCAGACATATCGGGCATCCGGGCTGCTTTGCCACCGCGATCCTGCTCGCCGCCATTCCGCTGGCCGATGCCGGCTTAGCGTCCGGCCCGGTCTTCGTCACGGCCGTAACCGGTAGCACCGGTTCCGGACGAGCGGCCCAGGCAGGCACCCATCATCCCGAGAGACATTCGAACCTGTACGCCTACAAGCCCCTGTCACACCGGCACGCTCCCGAACTCGAGGCCCTGACTGAGAAGGCAACGGGCGTACGTGTAGCCTTCCATTTCGTACCGCATTCCGGCCCCTTTACGCGCGGCATCTACGCAACCTTGCAGGCAGCACTGCCGGGAGGAGCGCCCGCCGGTGCAGTGGCCGACGCTTTTCGCAACTACTATGAACGCGCGCCCTTCGTGCGCATCATGGACGGGCAGCCGAAGCTCAAGAATGTCGTCGCCAGTAACTACTGCCACATCGGTATCGCACAAGCCAACGGTGTCGCAGTCGTGACGTCGGCGATCGACAACCTGGTAAAGGGCGCGGCCGGCGGCGCTATGCAGTGGATGAATCGGCTCTGGTCACTGCCGGAGTCCGCCGGTTTGATTTCCCCCGCGACAGGATGGTCCTGATGTCCTGTTCCAAAAATAACTTCCCGATGTCGCTGCGTCCCTTCGCATCTGGCGCCGTTCTGTGCGAGGAGCCCTGTTGATGCCCGCGAACCTGCAGGAAGTCCAGGCAATGGAAGCCGCCGCAACGATGCCGGTGTACGGCCAGATGCCGTTCCTCCCCGAGCGCGGGGAAGGCTGTGAGCTTGTCACCGCCGACGGCCGCCGAATCCTGGATTTCTATGGTGGCCACGCCGTCGCCGGCTTGGGCTACGGGCATCCCGCTCTGACGAACGCCATCGAAGGGCAGGCGCGGCAACTTCTGTTCCAGAGCAATGCGATGGCAATGGAAGTAAGGGCCGAGGCCGCGCGCGCACTCACGGCGATCGCGCCCCGGCCTCTCGACCGGGTTTTCTTCGTCAACAGTGGAGCGGAAGCGAACGAGAATGCCCTGCGCATAGCCTGCACGACGACCGGACGCGAAAGGATTCTTGCGCTGACGCACGGCTTTCACGGGCGCACGGCTGCGGCAGCAGCTGTTACCTGGAATGCGGCCCGGACCTGGTACGGCTTTCCACGCCTGCCGTTCGACGTCGACTTCATCCCCCGCAACGACCTCGCCGCTGCCGAGGCGATGATCGACGAGACGGTGGCGGCTGTCATCTTCGAGCCCGTACAGGGCATCGGCGGTGCTTTCGACCTCTCGGTAGAGTTCGTGACGACACTGCGCAGGCTCACGCGCCAGTCGGGCGCGCTGCTCATCGCCGACGAAGTGCAATGCGGCATGGGACGCTCGGGTAGCTACTTCGCGGTACAGGGGATGGACGTGCAGCCGGACCTCTTGACCCTGGCGAAGTCACTGGGCGGCGGAGTGCCCTGCGGCGCCTTGCTGGCAACAGAGGAACTCGGGGCGGCACAGAAAACGGGAAAGCTGGGATCGACGTTTGGCGGTGGCCCGCTCGCATGCGCGGCAATCTCAGCAGTCCTCCGTGCCATCGAAAGCGAGAATTTGCTGGCGAACGCCAGGGAGCGGGAAGCGCAGATTCGCGCTACCTGTATCGCCGGACCCGTACAGATGATCCAGGGGCGCGGCCTCATGCTTGGCCTGGTGTGCGACCATCCTGCGGCCGATGTGCAGAAAGCACTGCTGGAACGGGATATCCTCGTCGGCACCAGCTCCGATCCCGCGGTAGTTCGGTTGCTTCCGCCGCTCGTTCTCGAGTCGCTGCACGTTGAGCGGCTTGCGGAGGCGCTGGCCGCTTTGGAAGACACGCCGACCCTCCCGAATACGGGATCATCTACTTTGCAATCCGGAACCTCTCAATGAAAAGCTTCAACGACCTTGCTGACTTCGCCAACGAGGAGATCGCTTCCCTGCTCACCCTCGCCGCACGCCTCGATAGCAAACCGGAGCCGCACGCGCTCTCCGGCAAGGTGCTTGCGCTTTTGTTTTTAAGCCCTTCGCTGCGCACGCTTGCCTCCTTCCAGGCGGCAATGACGCGCCTCGGCGGCGGCGCTTTCGTCATTTCGCCGGACATGTCGATTCACGGGCTGGAAACGCGCCCGGGAATCGTGATGGACGGCGCGGCAGCGGAGCACATACACGAGGCAGTACCTGTCATTGCATCCTACGGCGACGCCATAGGCATACGCGCCTTCGCAGAACGAAGAAGCCTCGAAGCGGACCTGGCGGACGCCGAATTCCAGTCGATGATCAAACTGATCGACACTCCCTACATAAACATGGAATCGGCGATCAATCATCCCTGCCAGAACCTCGCGGACTGGAAGACGCTGGACGAACTCTCCGTTCCGGCGAACGGCGGCAAGTTCGTGCTGAGCTGGGCCTATCACCCAATGGCCCTGCCGCTGGCTGTGCCTGCGTCGACGCTTTACATGGCAGCGAAGCGCGGCATGGACGTGACGGTATTGCGTCCCGAAGGGTTCGAATTGCCGGAGTCCCTGATGCAAAAGGCACGCACGGCAGCCGATGCGTCCGGCGGCACAGTGCGGGAAACAGGGGACAGGAAGGAAGCGATGGAAGGCGCGAATGTGATTTACGCGAAGTCGTGGTCGTCGACGGCAGCTTACGGTAACAAGGTGAAGGACATGGAGCTGAGGCGCGGCCTCGAGCACTGGTGTGTGGATGAGCCCTGGTTCGAAAACGCCGCAACGGACTGCCGCTTCATGCACTGCCTGCCGGTGCGCCGCGGCGTCGTCGTGACGGAGAGCGTCCTCGACGGGCCCCGCAGCGTGGTAATCCAGGAAGCCCGGAACCGGATGCTGGCGCAGATGGCTGTACTGCACCAGATGCTGGGCAGCACATCGTGAAGCCGCGGCACGACCGGGCCGTCGTCGTCTCCGCGTTGAAGCACGCGGCGCCGTACATTCGGCTCTTCAAAGGCAAGGTCTTCGTGCTCAAGGTAGGCGGCGAGGTATTCGCCGATCTGGATAGCACCCGGGCGCTGATGGAACAGGTCGGAATCCTGAACCAGGTCGGCATCCGTGTAGTGCTGGTGCATGGCGGTGGCCCCCAGTCGACAAAGCTCGCTGCGGCGCTCGGGCTCGACGCGACCTTCATAGAGGGGCGGCGCGTCACCGATGGCGCATCGCTCGACGTGGCGACGATGGTCCTGAATGGCCAGATCAACACCCGCGTCCTTGCGTCCTGCCGTGATCTCGGCATCCCCGCCGTCGGAATCAGCGGGGTCGATGCCGGCCTGATCCGCGCGTTTCGCCGCCCACCGGTGCAGAGGGAAGGCGAGCAGCCAATCGACTATGGCTTTGTCGGGGATATCGAATCGGTCGACGCGGATGTCCTGCGCAAGCAGCTCGACAACGCGCTGATGCCGGTCGTGAGCCCGCTGTCTTGCGACTCTACGGGCAATCTCCTGAACATCAATGCCGACACCGTCGCCGCGGCAATCGCCGCCGAGCTCAAGGCTGAAAAGTTGATCCTCGCGACCGGCGCACCCGGCATACTCGACGACGCCGCCGATCCGACCTCCCTCATTTCCTACATCGACAGGGCCGGCCTGCGAAAACTCACGCAATCAGGGAAGCTCGCCGACGGTATGCTGCCGAAGGCCGCGGCTATCGATGCGGCGCTCGTCAACGGGGTGCAGCGCGTGCACGTCATATCTTACAAGGTGCCTGACAGCCTGCTGCTCGAGGTGTTCACCAACGAAGGCACCGGGACGCTGGTTGTAAACGATATCGCCGCACTGTCTCCGGCCGAACAGGCCTCAGCGGGAACGGAAGCGTGACGCGGCTGTGGGACAAGGGCGTCCCGCTGGACGAACGGGTATTGCGCTATACCGCGGGCGAAGATCATCTGCTTGACGAACGGCTGGTGCCCTATGACGTGCGCGGTTCCATCGCGCACGCCGAAATGCTGTTCCGCCAGCACCTCCTCGATGAGGCGGACTGCGAAGCCATCTGCCGCGGCTTGCGGGAGCTCGAGCAACAGTTCGGCAACGGCGAATGGCGAATCGAGCTCGGTGACGAGGACGTGCACACCGCGCTCGAATCCCGGCTGACGGCGCTCATAGGCGAAGCCGGGGAGCGCCTCCACCTCGGACGCTCGCGCAACGACCAGGTATTGACCGCGCTGCGGCTCTACCTCGTGGACGCGGCTGACGAAGTGTCCGCGCGGGCGGAACTGCTGTGCCGGGAGCTGGACAGGCTGGCAGAGCGCCAGGGCGACGTCATATTGCCCGGATACACGCACATGCAGCAGGCGATGCCATCTTCGGTCCTCCTGTGGAGCGGCGCGTTCAAGGAAGCCTTCCAGGACGACGTGGCCGGCCTTCGAAGCACGCATCGCCGCTCCAGCCGTAACCCCTTGGGAAGCGCGGCCGGGTACGGCACTCCGGGGCTCGAACTCGATCGTGACTCGACCACGGAGGCGCTCGGATTTGCCGGCACTCAGGTGCCGGTAACGGCGGTACAGCTTTCGCGCGGCAAGGCCGAGTGCACGCTGATGTTCGAACTCAACCTGCTGGTGCAGGACCTTGGAAGGCTGGCGAGCGACCTGCTCCTCTTCTACACGCAGGAGTTCGGATACGTGGAGCTGCCCGTTACGTTCACGACCGGCTCATCCATCATGCCGCAGAAGAGGAACCCGGACGTGCTGGAACTCGTGCGCGCCGCTTCGGCGACCGCACAGGCTTGCCTCGACGAGGGGCTCATGATCACGGCGAAACTTCCGTCGGGCTACCAGCGTGACCTGCAGCGCCTGAAGCCGCCTCTATTCCGCGCAATCGATCTCGCCTGCGAGAGCACGGACATCATGTGCGGCCTGATCGCCGGTCTCCGGTTCGTACCCGACCGGATTCGCCTGGGCGAAGGCCTGGACGCTGCGGAAGAGGCATACAACCTCGTGACGCGCGACGGAATCCCGTTCCGCGAGGCATACAGGCGGGTCGCCTCGCGCTATAAGGGTTGATTCGCTCGAGCATCTGCTCCGGAAGTGCCCGCCCGTAAGCCGACCAGGTGTATCTGTTATACCATTCGACCTCCTTTTGAATGCGCCATCGGCCGCGCGCCCTATTCCTGTAGATGAATCAGAAGCTCAAATCAGTTCTCCCGATCCTGGCATGTCTATTTGCCGGCGCCTGTGGACAAAAGGGCCCGCTGTTCCTGCCCGGCGACCGAAGCCAGCTCCATACGGAGCTTCCGGAAATGAATCGTGAAGCGCTGGAAGAAGCCTTCGAAGACGACGAGGAAGAAGGCATCCGGGACGTCCCGGATACAGAACGCCCGCAGAGCACAGACGATGAGGCCGAGCCGTTTATCGACCCCGCTTCACCGCCGTCGCCGGCCGATGATCATGGCGATGACAGCGATCGGTAACGCAAGGCCTGCGCCGTGACCCGGAAGACCCTCGTCCTGGTAGACGGGTCTTCCTATCTCTACCGCGCCTACCACGCCCTGCCGAAGCTTTCTTCCTCGAAAGGCGACCCCACCGGCGCGCTGCTCGGCGTGCTCAACATGATCAACCGGCTGCTGAAGGACGAGCCGACGGAGTGTTTCGCAGTCGTATTCGATGCTCCCGGCAAGACATTCCGCGACGTCATGTATGAGCAATACAAGGCAAACCGCGAAGCCATGCCCGACGAACTGCGTGCGCAGACGGAACCGCTTCTTGCCGCCGTGGAAGCGATGGGGCTGCCTTTGCTGAGGGTGGAAGGCGTGGAAGCGGACGACGTGATAGGCACGTTGTGCAGGCAGTGCGCGGGGCAGGACATGAACGTGCTCGTCTCCACAGGAGACAAGGACATGGCGCAGCTCGTTAACGAAAGCGTGACGGTTGTGAACACCATGACCGGCAGCGTGCTCGACCGCGAAGGGGTCAAAGCCAAGTTCGACGTTTATCCGGAACAGATGATCGACTACCTGGCCTTGGTAGGGGACAGCTCCGACAACATCCCGGGCGTGCCACGCGTCGGTGCAAAGACCGCTGCGAAATGGCTCAACGAATACGGGACCGTCGAGGCGATCATTGCCAACAGCGACAAGATCGGCGGCAAGGTAGGCGAGAGCCTGCGTGAGAACATCGAGCAGCTGGTCCTGTCGCAAAAGCTTGCGACGATTCGCCAGGATTTGGAGCTGCCGTTTCGTGCAGAGGAGCTGGTCCGCGCGCGGCCCGACGCCGAACGGTTGCGCGAAATCTATTCGAGGTTCGAGCTGCGCGCGCTGCTCCGGCAACTGGATGAACAGGCAACCGCAGGTGCGGCACCGGCCGAGGCCGTGCAGCACGCCGATAATGCTGTCGCCTACGAAACAGTATTCACGGAAGAAGCACTGGAAGGCTGGTTGCAAAGAATAGACAACGCAGACGTTACCGCCATCAACATCGAAACGACGAGTATCGAATACATGGCGGCGGAACTGGTGGGCATTGCGCTTTCGGTCAGGGCAGGAGAGGCCGCCTACATTCCCCTCGCGCACAGCTATGCAGGTGCTCCTGAGCAGCTTGCGCTCGATTACGTGTTGAAGCGATTGAAGGGATTTTTCGAGAACCCCGGTCGTCTGAAGGTTGGCCATCACCTGAAATACGACGCGCACGTTCTCGCGCACTACGGAATTGCCTTGCAAGGGATGGCATTCGACGCGATGCTCGAGTCTTACGTCTACAACAGCGTAGCGACCCGGCATGAGCTCGATGCCGAAGCCCGCTTCTACCTGGGCGTCGATGTCACCCGCTTCGAGGATGTGGCGGGCAAGGGAGCGAAGCAAGTCAGGTTCGACGAGGTCGAGACTGCACCGGCGACGCGATATGCAGCAGAGCGAGCCGACGTGGCGCTGCAATTGCACGAGCACCTGTGGAGCAGGCTCGGGGAGACCGGCTCGCTCATGGCGCTCTACCGGGAGATAGAACAGCCGCTGGCGTGCGTGTTGCTGCGAATGGAACAGCACGGCGTGCTGATCGACCGGGAGATGCTCAGGATCCAGAGCGCCGAACTCGAAGACACGATGCGCAGGCTGGAGGCAAAGGCGCACGAGTTGGCCGGCACCGCCTTCAACCTGGGCTCGCCAAAACAGCTTCAGCAAATCCTGTTCGAGGAACAGGGTCTCCCGGTCATCCGCCGGACACCCACGAAACAGCCGTCGACCGGGGAAGACGTCCTGCAGGAGCTCGCCCTGCGCTACCCGCTCCCGCAGGTCATCCTGGACTACCGCAGCGTCAGCAAGCTGAAGAGCACCTATACCGACAAGCTGCCGCTGCAGATATCGCCGCGCACCGGCCGAGTGCATACCTGCTACCAGCAGGCGGTAGCCGCAACCGGTCGGTTGTCTTCGACGGATCCGAACCTGCAGAACATCCCGATCCGCACCGCCGAAGGCAGGCGTATCCGCCAGGCGTTCATCGCCCCGCCCGGCCAACTGCTCATGGCCGCGGATTACTCACAGATCGAGCTGCGCATCATGGCGCATCTTTCCGGCGACGCAGGCCTGGTGTCAGCGTTCGCCGAAGACGAGGACATTCACCGGGCAACGGCCGCGGAAGTTTTTGGCGTACAGCTTGACGAGGTTACGCCGGACAACCGCCGCGCGGCCAAGGTGATCAACTTCGGCCTGATGTACGGCATGTCCGCGTTCGGACTCGCCCGGCAGCTCGGGGTGGCTCGCGGCGAGGCGCAGGAGTACGTGGACCTGTATTTCGAGCGCTATCCTGGCGTGAAGCGGTACATGGACAATACACGGGAGCAGGCGCGACGGGCAGGTTACGTGGAAACCCTGTTCGGACGCAGGCTTTACCTCCCGGAGATCAACGACCGCAACGCCCAGCGCAGGCAGTATGCCGAGCGCAGCGCGATCAATGCGCCCATGCAGGGCACCGCCGCCGACATCATCAAGAAGGCGATGATCGCGGTGCACACATGGCTGGCCGATGAAGACGTTCCGGCACGCATGATCATGCAGGTGCACGACGAACTGGTGCTCGAGGTGGCCGACGACGCGGTCGACCGGGTGCGCGAGACCGTCGTCTCGCTGATGAGTGGCGCGGCGGAACTGTCAGTTCCGCTGAAAGTAGACGCAGGCGTCGGGCGGAACTGGGACGAAGCGCATTAAAGAGCACTTGTAGGAACGTGCCACGCGGGCGGCTTCGCTGGACGTCCCGCGAATTCGCCCGCGTGGCGCACTCCTACAGACTTGCAGACGTAGACGCGCTAGAACGCCTTCGACACGTCCAGGAAGTAGCGCCGTCCGTACCAGTCGTATTGCGAGTAGAAGGCGACCTGGCCCAGGACACTCACCTCCGCACCCGTGGTGTAGCTGCTCATCCGCGGCGGTTCCTCGTCGAACACGTTCGCGACACCGAGCCGGGCGGTAAAGCCTGCAGCGAAGTCGCGGCTCATCGAGGCATGGTGATACGTCCGCGCCTCGGCCGTCAGGTCGAGATCCACTTCCTCGTCGCCGTACCAGCCCGCGGTGGAGGAACCGAAGCTCGCGTAGTTATCCGTTTCCCCGATGTGGCTGATACCCCAGAAGAAAGACCACATGTCGCGCTGCAGTGTGAAGTTCAGGTTGGCGACCCATTCCGGATGACCAGCCTCGCCGGAGTGATCCTCCTCCGTGTTGTCGAACAGCCCGATCGTGTCCTCGAACTGCAGCGTATTCTGCGAATCGACGGTCAGCGTACCCAGGCCTGTTTCAGTTGTGTAGCGGACCATGACATCCAGCCCGCGGTTTTGCTGCCGCGAAATATTGATGTACCGGTCCCTGATTTCCGTGATGGAGTTCGGAATGATGCCGGCCGCAGGACCTGCTCGGTCAAACAAATCGCAAAGCGGCTCATCCGGGAAGAACTCGGAGTTGTAGCATCCGAACACGATCTCTTGCGCACCTATCACGTCGACCTCGTCCTTGACCTCGATATCGAAGTAGTCAACCGAGACGCTAAGGTCGGCGAAACCGGGCTGCCAGACGATTCCGGCCGTAAATGCCTCCGAGGTTTCCGCAACCAGCTCACCTGCGCCGCCGCCGGTCACGACCGTGGGAGAGACAGTGAAGAGGAAGTCCTCTGGTATCCCGTCGGCAGCACAGTTGTTTGCTACGCGCTGCGAGATGTCGCCGTCTGCAAGTTTGTCGCCCCACAAGATGCAAGGATCGGAGTTCCGGGCAGACAGCGGAGAGCTCGTCTGCCTTGCGAGATACAGTTCGTAGAGCGCAGGGGTGCGGAACGAGGTGCCAAAGGTGCTGCGCAGCCTGAACGAGTCGGTCAGGGACCAGTTGAGTCCCGCTTTATAGGTCGTGTCGCTGCCATAGGACTCCACGTCCGTGTAGCGCATGGAAGCGTTCAGGACCAGCCCTTCGACGAGGGGTTTGTCCGCCAGCAGCGGGATACTGACTTCGCCGAACACGGCGGTAGTGGCGTCGTCACCCGCGGTGATGCCCGCGCTGGATGCGAACCAGCCGTTCTGGGCGAGCGTGATCGGCCCAGGCGTGTCTACGATCTCATCCTCCTGGTACAGCAACCCGGCCGCTACGGCCAGGCTGCCCGCGGGAAGCTCCATGACCTCGCCGGAAACGACGCCTTCCACGGACCACTGCGTGTACTCCGTGGTGCCGGTTTCGACGGCGAACAGGAAATCCTTTACGTCCTGGGAAATGTCGCCCGCCAGGAAATCGGGGTCCATCCATGGAATATCGACGCAGGGCCGGTTCGAGACAGGGCTGACTTGGCCCTCGCACGAGCCGGTACGAAAATAGGTCATCTCCATGGCGTCGTTCAGGACCTGGTCGTCGTCGTACTCGCCGTCCGACGAGCTGTACTGGAGGGAAACTTCCCAGCTCCAGCCGGGGAGAACCGCGTCCATTTCCCCGCGCAACCCGGCAACGAAGCGCTGGTAGTCGACAGTGACGCGCTGGCCGGAATGCTCGGTCAAGGTGAGCGGACTGAGCCACTGGGCACCGGTCCAGCCGGCGCTGAAAGGATCGCTTTCCCAGCCCATGTCCGCCGAGTCGTAGTTGTAGACGTACGTCCAGATCTGGCGCCAGGCGACATCGGTGGTCTTGCGGCGGTTCAACAGGACCTCGCCATAAGCAGTCATGTTGTCCGTGAGCTGGTATTCGCCTTCGACGAATACGGTCATCAATTCCGCTTCCGGCACCAGCGTCGTGAGATCCTGTATCGCGGGCTCGGCATCCAGCAAGGAATCTGAAAGGGGGTCGCCCTGCCCGACAGGCATCCAACCCGCCGGAGCCGTCATCCAGTTCGGGTTCGGGCCGGTGGCGAGCGGGGGAAGCCCGTTAGCCGCCAGCGCACCGTCCCGGTCGAACTGCATGAGGAAAACCGGCGGTCCTGCATTGGTCGTCCCGTCGCCGTAGTCGGTTGCATAGTCGTACACCCAGACGTGGCCCCACGGCAGGTCATAGCAGTGATAGTCGTTTGTGCGCGGGTCGACGAGGTCGGCGCGCTGGCCGGTGGTCTGATCGAAGACGTAGTCCTGGTTGCAGTCGAAGAAGGAGCGGTCGCCCCGCTGCAGGATCTCCTGACGGCTGTAGTCGCCGGTTACCCGGAAATAACCACGCTCTGTCTCTGCACCATACGAAGCGCTGAGACGCAACTGCTCGCCACCCGAGTCGCCGGGTTGCGAGTAGAAAGCATTGAATTCCCCACCCTCGTCCTTGCGAGTAATGATGTTCACCACGCCGGCGATAGCATCGGAACCATAGATGGACGAAGCACCGTCCTTCAGGATTTCCACGCGTTCGATCGCGGCGAGGGGTATCGTGTTCAAATCGAATGCCGACACGGAACCCTGCACGCCGGAAGGTCCGGCGCGTCGTCCATTCAGGAGCACCAGCGTCCGGTTTGCGCCGAGGCCGCGAAGCGACAGGGTAGACGTGCCGAGCCCGCCGTTGACCACGTTCACCGAGGACAAGGCAGGGGTAACCTGTGGGGACCCGGCGGCAACCGTGCTGGTCTGCAACATGGTGGCGACGTCGGAGATGCCGCGCACCTTGGCGGAGTCCGTCAGCACGACCTCCATCGGCGCGGCGCTCGAGAACGTGTCTCTCTTGATGCGCGACCCCGTGACGACGACCTCCTCCATCCCGGATTGCTCGTCCGTAACGTCGGTTTGCTGCGCCATCGAAGGCGTCATTGGATAAAGTGCCGCGAAGATCGCCGCGGCAATTGGTTTCAACGCATGCTGAGACTTTCGCATGGTTTCCCCCTATGCAATCGTTAAGTCGGGCGGCACGCACTCCGCCTGTTCTTCGACACGCTGCTCAGGGGTCCCACGCTCGGCTGGCTTTCGTGGCGCGCCCCTGTTCCCGGTTTATCGTCGCATGCCGGAGGAGCAGGTGGGCGGGCGTCTCACATTGTGCAATTGAAACGACGCAAAAAGTTTCTCTTTCCGGGAACTCTCTGCCACTGGCCGGTCAAATCGCCTTAGTGCCAAGGCACTCGCCTGCTTACCTCCCTAGGCAGGTGTTGCAACACGGTCACCCCAAGCCGGTTGCGTTACTGACCCCGGGCGCCCGTCTGCGGCGCCCGGTGGTTTTTTTCTTCCCTGTGGCCACTACCCGGATATCTCACCGGCGGTGTCCGCCCCGCGAAGAAAACGCTCCAGTACCTGGCGCGCCTCGTCCAGTCCCTGGCGCGTCGTCGCAGAGAACAACTGCACCCCCACGTCCGCCCCGGCGGCCCGTTGTACCTCGAGAAGAGCGCGGCTCGCTTGTCCGCGCTTGAGCTTGTCTGCCTTGGTCAGGAGTATGTGCACCGGCAACTTTACGAACGAGGAGAACGCCAGCATCTGCCGGTCGAAATCCATCAGTTGCCGCCGGACGTCTACCACCAGGATGAGCCCGGACAGGCTCTTTCGGTGTTCGAAATAGTGCTGCAACAGGTTCCCCCAGTGGTCGCGCTGCTCATCGGAAACCCGGGCGAAGCCGTATCCCGGAAGGTCGACCAGGCGCTGCCCTTCTCTCAAGCCAAAGAAGTTGACGAGCCTCGTGCGGCCGGGCGTTTTACTGGTACGGGCAAATTGCCTGCGATTGACGATGACGTTGATCGCGCTGGACTTACCTGCGTTCGAGCGACCCGCCACGGCGACTTCGATGCCGGTATCGGGCGGGAACTGAGCCGGCGCATCGGCACTCAGCAGGAATTGCGCGTCCGGGTACTGCGACATGGGATACGGCCCCGATCTGTGTATAATTTGGAGCCTGGCACTAACCGAACTATTCATGAATAGTCCGGGGTTAAGGACTTGGGCGTTGCCGGACAAGGCCTTCGACTGACCAAAGGCGGCGGATATAGTGACTGCTTAAGGCTTTAGCCGCAAGCAAAGGACGCGGTGACGCGGACAATAAAACTGCCAGCTCCGGAAACTCCTTGTGCCGATCCTGTTGCGGAACCAGTGGCCTGTAACAGGCCACTACTTATGACGGCAGCGCCGCCGCTGCGTTACGACCGCGGCCTGCATTGATGACTGGATGTTTATGAGACTGAGAACAGCCCTCCTGACCTTGTCGATGACCGTTGCGGTAACAGCGCATTCCGAGCCGCTCATAGAGGGTTCCGCCGAAGCGGGACAAGCGAGGTCCGTGACCTGCGCTGCCTGTCACGGCCCTGACGGCAACAGCGTCAACCCTGCATGGCCCAGCATCGCCGGGCAGAACGCCCCGTACATCCTGAAGCAACTCGAGGCATTCAAGTCGGGCAGCCGTACCGATCCCCTGATGACCGCACAGGCAGTGTCTTTGTCCGAGCAGGAGATGCGCGACCTCGCCGTCTACTACGCCGGGCAGGCTGCAGCGCCGAAAGCAGTGGCCGCGCCTGAGTCAGTAAACAAGGGAGAGGCCCTGTACCGGGGCGGGGACGCCGAAAACCAGGTCGCCGCATGCCTCGCCTGCCACGGCCCCACCGGTCGCGGGAATCCGGCGGCCGCATACCCGATGCTGAAGGGCCAGCACGCAACCTATACCGCTACCCAGCTCAGGAACTACGCGAGCGGCCAGCGCAAGTCGGACGGCCCGACCCGGGTGATGCGGGATATCGCGGCGCGACTGGAGGAAGATGACATAATCGCCATCGCCTCTTATGTGCAGGGCCTGCAATAGCTGGTTCTGCCAGAAGAAGAAACCTATCTGCAGGCCGCCAGTCAGAAGCTTGAGCCAAGGGAAAAGCGTCACTCACTCCTCGCTCGCGCACTAACGAACGATCCAACATGCGGAGATTGTCCATGCGATACCTTGTTCTTTTCGGCGTGATATTCGCTGCCGGGCTCGCCGCTTGCGATTCCGCTCCGGAGGCGCCGCAACCCTCGGGACCCGAGGCCGCCCGGGAGGACGCCGCAGAGGCGCCGCCCGCCTCGCAGGAACCGGTGTCGGAGGAAACGAACACCGAACCGGAACTGGTCGAGGAGTCTGCCGCGGTGCCCGATGCCAGCGAATCAGACGACCAGCCGATCATGTTGGCGCAGAACAGCGTTTCCGAGCCTGCCGGCGACTGGAAGTTCTCGGAAGGCAAGCATTTCCAGCGTCTCGTGCCGACACAGCCTACGGTCGGCGGCTCCGACAAGATCGAGGTGGCCGAAGTCTTCTGGTACGGATGCAATCACTGCCTGGATTTCGAGCCGCACATCAACGGTTGGGCAGAGGATCTTCCCTCACAGGTCCGCTTCGTTCGTATCCCGGCGATGTGGAACCCGCTCGTCAAGCTCCACGGCCAGCTCTACTACACCGAGCAGGTGCTGGCGAAGAACGGGAAGCTCGAGGATCCCGATGCCTTTCACTCGGCCGTCTTCAACGAATATCACAGTCGCGGCAACCGCCTGACGTCCGAGAGCGCCATCCAGGCGCTGTTCGAGCGCCACGGCGTCAGCGCAGAGGATTTCCAGGCGGCGTGGAAGTCATTCGAGGTCGCGCAAAAGATGCGCGTCGCCGAGGACCTCGCGCGGCGCTACAGCATCTCGGGCGTTCCCGCCATCGTCGTCAACGGCAAGTACCGCACCGGTGGAGCCGAGGCTGGCGGTTATCCGCAACTGTTGCAGGTGATCGACGAACTCGTCGCACGCGAAGCTGCACGCTAGGAGTCTGCGCTGCGACCGGTAGCGTCATGAAGGCATTCTCAGCCGCGGCAGGCTTCGGGTTGTTTGCGCTGAGTTGCCTCGCAGTGGCATCTCCGGCAGATGACGAGTTCCGGAACCTTGCGGCGCGTTTCATAGACGACCTGCCGAAATTCTCGCAGGTCAATGCAACCTCGCTCGGCGATCATCGCTACGACCACCTGCTGGACCAGGTCGACGATAACGGACGTAGCAGAAAGCTTAACCTCTACCGCCGATACAGCACCGACCTGGACGCCATCGACCGGGACCAGCTTTCCCGCGCGAACAAGGTCGATGCGGAGTTGCTGCGTGCGGAAGTCGAGGCAAACATCTGGACGATTGAAACGCTCAGGGAATGGGCGTGGAACCCTCTCATATACGTCAACCTCGCCGGCTCCTCGCTTTACGCGCTGATGGCGCGCGACTTCGCCCCCCTGGAGCAGAGAGTGGAGGATGCGGCGGCACGCCTGGAGCAGTTCCCGCGGTTCCTGCGCCAGGCGCGACAGTCGCTCGAGCCTTCGAGAGTGCCGAAGATCCACGCAGAAACCGCCATCCAGCAGAACCAGGGTATCCACTCGATCATCGATCATCTGATCCTGCCGCACCGGGAGCAGCTTCCCGCGGAACTGGCGACACGCCTCGATAACGCAGTCGCAACGGCGAAAGCCGCGCTGGAGCGGCACCAGGCGTGGCTTGACGAGGATCTCCTGCCGTCCGCATCCGGAGAGTTTCGTATCGGAGCCAGGCTGTTTGACGAGAAACTGCGCCTTACGCTCAACTCCCCATTGAGCCGGCGCGAGATCCGCCTCCGCGCCGAACGTGAATACGCTTCCGTGCGCAACGAGATGTATGCCATCGCCAGGGACATCTATGCGAAGTCGCATCCATACACCTCTTTCCCCGACGAACCGGATGACGCGTTCAAGCAGGTGATCATTCGCGCAGCACTGGAAGAGGCATACAGCGACCTGCCCGAACCGGATGCCATAGTCGACCTCGCGAAAGACTACCTGCAGCAGGCCACCGACTTCGTCAGGGAGGAAAATCTCGTAACGGTGCCCGACGACCCGATCGACATCATCGTGATGCCGGAATTCCAGCGCGGCGTAGCGGTCGCTTACCTCGACCCGCCGGGGCCGCTGGAGGAGGGTCAGAAATCCTTCTACGCCGTGGCGCCACTACCGGAGGACTGGACACCTGAGCAGGTGACGTCGTTCCTGCGCGAATACAACCTGTGGTCCATCCAGAACCTGACCCTGCACGAGGCGATGCCGGGACATTACCTGCAGCTTGCCTTGAGCAACCGTTATCCGTCGCCCCTGCGAGCGATACTCTGGTCGGGGCCGTTCGTGGAGGGCTGGGGTGTTTATGCAGAGCGCGTAATGATCGAGGCGGGCTACCTGGACCGCACCGCCCTCATGCGCCTCATCAACCTGAAGTGGTACTTGCGCACGGTAACCAACGCAATCATCGACCAGGCGATTCACGTGGATGGCATGACCCGCGAAGCCGCAATGCGGCTGATGATCGAAGGCGGCTTCCAGGAAGAACGCGAGGCCGCCGGGAAGTGGGTTCGCGCCCAGCTTTCGTCAACGCAGCTTTCCACCTATTTCGTCGGCTACCAGGAACACGTCGACATGCGCAAGGCAGTGGAACGCGCCTGGGGCGACGAATTCTCCTTGCGGCGCTACCACGATGAGGCGCTTTCCTTCGGATCGCCGCCGGTCAAATTCGTCCGGGCACTGATCCTCGACGAGGAAATACCCCGCACGTCACCCTGAGGGCGCCGGCTTGTCCCCGTAGCGCAGCCAACCCGATATGGACAGCCGCATGCCGCCGGCGAATGGCGCAACGAGGCTCACACTGTGCTTTTGCGGCACCGCCAGGATGTTGAGGGTGTTGAATGACGGCATCAAACCACGTCGCACATTCCCCGACTCATCTTGCAGTTGCAGATAACCGCCCCAGTCTGCACGCCAGTCCGACGTGCCGTCCATCCATTCATAGAACTGGTGCAGCACGTGACCCGGGTTCAGGCCGGCCTGGTACGCATCATAGATCGGATAGTTGCTGTAACAATACTGGAACCCGTCGCGCGCCTGTGCATAAATTGCCTGCTGCAGCTGGTTCACGCTTTGCTTCGGCATTACCGCCAGCTGGGCAGCAGACAGGTCGATGTGCTGGCCCTTGTTGTTGAACGCGAGATTCCAGGACGTTTTCTCGGTCAGAACTTTGTGTATGCGCTTTGCGTTCTCCGCTGGCAACACGTTCCGGATATGCGCATATCCCTGCTGCGAGAAACTTTCAAAAATAGCCTTGCGATCCAGGGACGAACTCAAATGAAAGCTCATTTACAACCTCTTGGTCCGCTCACGGACGATGAACACGTGAACACATCCAAAGAAGACGCTGTGCATAGTAACGAAAGCGACTATCCGGCGATGTCGGCGTCCAGTCAATCCAGTCCGTTCGGACGCGCATTCATGCTGTGCTTCTCAATGGCGGCGGTGATGCTGGCGGACGTATCACGGGCTTCGCCACCTTTCCAGCGACCGGCCGGCGTCGCAGACGCCACTGAGCCATTGGTCGCGGCAGGTTACCGCGCGCTCTTTACCTGTTCCGCTCACTACTTCGCCGGACGGGAGCTTGCGGATATTGAGCGCGTAGAACTCATCGATACGGCGCCGCTCGCGTTGCCGACACCGGAAATAAACGCGAGCAGGCAACTCGTATCGGCAGAAGACGGCGTGGGGAATGTTCAAATAGCTGCGTTTCGCGATTCGATGGGCTGCACGCTCTTACCGCCGCACTGGGACGAGGGAGACCTCCCGCGGTTGCCGTACGTGGCCTACCCGGCGGCACCGGACGTCGCTGACCTGCCTTTTCCAAGGGGAGACAGGACGGGTGCTGGCCCCGACGGGCTCCACGAAAGTGCAGGCGGACTCCGGAACGTCCTCGAGCGGGCATTTGACGGGGCGAGCTACGGCAAAGGCGTGGTCACGGCGGGGATCGTTATCGTCCGCGACGGCAATATCATCGCTGAACGCTATCGTCCGGGCTTTGGCGTACACACGGGATATCGCACCTGGTCAACCGCGAAAAGCATCTCCGCAGCGCTCATAGGTATCGCCGCGCACAAGGGCTTGCTCGAGCTGGACGCCCCGGCCGCGATCCCCGAATGGCAGTACCCGGATGATCCGCGCCAGGCCATCACGTACAAGCACCTGCTGTGGATGTCGAGCGGACTCTCGAGCGGAGGCAACAATACCTATGCCGTGTACTTCGGCGGGCAGGACGTCGTCAGCGCGGTGACGACGACGCCGCTGGATGTCGAGCCGGGAACGCGTTGGAAGTACGCAAACAACGACAGCCTCTTGTTACTTCGTGCGCTGCGACACGTGCTTGGGAGCGACCTCGAGTACCTCAGGTTTCCATATGACGAGTTGTTGCATCGCATCGGGATGTATCACACGCGCATGGAAACGGATCATCTCGGCAACTTCGTCGGATCGAGCCAGGTCTACACGACCGCCCGGGACCTGGCGCGATTCGGTGTGCTGCTCGCGAACGACGGTGTATGGGAAGGAGAGCGCCTGCTCCCGGAGGGCTGGGTCGAGTTCTCGAAGACACCCGCACCTGCCAAACCTGTCGAGGAGGGAACGCGTGGCTATGGCGCGCAGTTCTGGCTTCTCAATTCCACGCCGGGAATCCCTGAAGACACCTTTACGACCGCGGGCAACAAGGGCCAGTACATCACAGTCGTGTCGCCCGGCCTGGTGATCGTCCGCACTGGAGTCGATCCGCTCGGCACTTCCTGGGAGCACGAGCGTTTCGTGGCGGATGTTATTTCGGAGCTGGACCTGGCGAACTGACCGTCACGGCAGGCTTGGTACTTGCTGCTGCCAGCCGCTTGTACAAACCTTCTCTTCCGGTCAACGCGGGTTTTCCAAAGCGACGCTCCCAAAGCCGACCTCCGATAGAATAAATATTCATAAGAGCCGCCAGCCGCGGCTGTGTCATTCCTGCAACACGCGCTTCGGGAGAAGTTTTAAACTCCTGAATTCTCTCGCACAAGCTGCGGATTCACGTTGATTTTACCGGCTTAGGCGAGTGGAGAAGCAGTATCCCGCGGCCGGTGCCCGGTTGTAAGTTCCTAGCAACACGGTAGGCTATTCGCACCCGAGGCCGTTCCAGGTCTCTACAGTTCGGGTCTTCCTGACCCGCCGGTGCAACGACGAAATTTCGACCGTTCCCCGGTCCGGTTCCAACAGTATTTCCGTGGCGACGAGCCGCGTACTTCGCTCTAGGAGGCAATGATGAACAGTAAATTTTTGATACGGAATGCAGTGCGGCGCGCGTTATGCGTCGGCGCGCTCGCGACCGTGACGGGTTATCTTCCAACCGCCGCTGCGCAAGAGCCCGACGACGAGGCGCTGGAGGAGATTACTGTTACGGGTACCCGGATCGTGCGGCAGGACTACCAATCCGCGAGCCCGATCTCGACCGTGGATGCGGATCTGTTCCAGCAGACGGGCGCGCCGACGATTGAAACGACGCTCAATACGCTGCCGCAGTTCGTGCCCGCGATCACGACAACATCGAACAACCCGTCGAACGGCGGCCAGGCGAACGTCGCCCTGCGCGGTCTCGATACCACTCGCACGCTCGTACTGCTGGATGGCCGGCGCATCGTTCCGTCAAATGCGACCGGTGTCGTGGACCTCAATCTCATACCGGCATCGATCATCGAAAACGTGGAAGTCATCACCGGCGGCGCATCTGCGGTGTACGGCTCCGACGCGATCGCCGGTGTCGTGAACATCAAGACGCGGGACTTCGTCGGGCTGGAACTCAGCACCAACTACGGAATCACATCCGAGGATGACGGACAGACGATCAATCTGGGAATTACGGGTGGCCTGGAATCGGCTGACGGCCGCGGCTATGCCTTCGGCACAATAAACTGGGCGGATCGCGAAGAAATCCTGCAGGGCGACCGTCCATTCTCCGAAGTAGCCCTCGACTGGGACGGCACAGCGTTCCAGCCCGTCGGCTCGAGCACCATCCGGCAGGGTCGGTGGGATGCGACTTCCAGTAACCTGCCGTCGCAGGCGGCGCTCGATGCGTACTTCGCCGGGCAGGACCCGGCCTATGTTGCAGGGACCGCTTTGCCCGGCCACAACTATGGCTTCAATCCGGACGGGTCACTGTTCGACACGGCGCCGGTGGTCAACTTCACCGGGGATCCGAACGAGCCGCTGCAGCCGGTCAATCCAGCGAGTTACACCTATAACTTTGCACCGCCGAACTACCTGCAGCTGCCGCTAGAGCGTACGTCATTCTTCGGCAGGGCCGGCTTTAGCCTGAGCGAGGACACGGAAATCTATACCCAGGTGATGTGGGCGGATTACCAGGCTGACCAGGCGCTCGCGCCCACTCCCATGACCGGCGTCTATGTTCGGCCGGATAATCCGAACATCGCTCCCGACCTGGCTGCCTTGCTGGCTTCGCGCCCCGACCCAACCGCGCCGTTCGCGTTTTCCAAGCGCCTGGAGGAAGCAGGACCGCGCATCGCCAGCAACAACTATGAAGTGGTGCAGATCCTCGCAGGCATGACCGGTTCCGTTCCGTTCGCCTTCGCCGAGGACTGGAACTGGGATGTGTACGGTTCCTGGGGCAATGTCGAGAACGTGGAATTGCAGGAGGGCAACGTGTCGCGCACCGCCCTGGAAGAGCTGACGTTGGCAGACGACCATGGCGCCTCACTTTGCGGCGAAGCGATCAATCCGTTCGGCATCAACTCGGTCCAGCCTGCCTGCGCGGAGTACATAACCAAGGGTGCCGTCAACAACACCACGGTACGCCAGATCGTCGGCGAAGCATTCGTTACCGGACCGGTATTCGAGATGCCGGCAGGAGAGGTGCAGGCGGCGGCAGGCGTCATGTACAAGCAGGATGAAGTGGCATTCCTGCCCGACCCCACGCTGACGGCTACCAGCATCGATCCGCTGTTCGGCAACGAGCGTACAGACATCGTCGGTTTCAACGCGCAAGACGTCGTGCGCGGCGATACCAATTCCAGGGAGGTTTATGTGGAAGGCAGCTTTCCGCTGCTTGCCGACATGCCTGCCATACAGGCTCTGGACCTGACGCTTGGCTATCGCTTTGCCGACCATTCCACGGCCGGCACCATGAACTCCTACAAGGCTGAAGCGATCTGGGACATCACGGAGATGTTCACGGTCCGCGGCGGCTACCAGCGAGCGGTTCGTGCGCCGAATATCGACGAGCTTTATACGCCGGCGACCATAAACTTCCCCTCCGTCGGTCTCGGCGACCCGTGCTCCAATAACTTCAACGATCCGGACGGCAATGTCCTGGGAGCGCAGGATGACCCGGCTGCACGGGCACTGTGCGTCGCTCAAGGCATACCGGAAGCCACGGTGGACTCGTTCATCTTCAGCAATACCCAGTTCCAGGGCCTTTCCGGCGGCAACCCGGACCTTACCGAGGAAACGGCCGACACCTACACGCTGGGCCTGGTTTTCCAACCCGCCGACGGTCCGCTCGCCGGCTTCCAGGCCTCGGTGGATTACTACAACATCGAGATTGAAGACGCCATCAACCCCATTGATGCCGACGTGTTCGTAGAACGTTGCTTCGACCGCCGCTTCAATCCGGACCTGACCAACGATAATTTCTACTGCAGCTTCTTCGAGCGCCTGCCAGGGACGAATACCATAACGAACGCCCTGGAAGTCGATACCAACATCGCGGCATTCGAAGTCGAGGGAATTGACCTGCAAGTAGACTATTCGATGGAGGCGGGTCCCGGTGAACTGCGCGGAAAATGGGTCTCTACATACCTGATGGGCTGGAAGGACGCCACTATCCAGGGTGAGCCGCTCACGGAGAATGCCGGTACCGCATCGAGCGGTTTCGATGCCTTGCCTGAATGGAAGTGGATGGCATCCGTTGGCTATGCCTGGGCCGGCTTCGACGGCGACCTGCGCTGGAGACATATCGACAAGATGACCGACTTCTCCTTCCCCACGTTCGAACTGGATTCAGTCGATTACCTGGATCTCACGTTCGGTTACAGCTTCACTGACGCATTGGAGGGATTGCGGTTGCGTGCGGGCATCACCAATCTGACGGACGAGGACCCCATCATCTATCCGTCGCAACAACAGTCCAATACCGATCCTGCGACCTACGATATCCTGGGGCGCCGCTACTTTGTTTCGGCAACCTATTCCACCCAGTAACGCAGGATAGCAGCAACTCCGACGGCGGGCCTTCAGCCCGCCGTTTTTTTGCAAGGTGGAATGCTTGCTCGATTGAGCGGCCGGCGTAATACTGGTATGCCGCTCTTTCGCTCTGAGTGACATGACCGCCATTCCGCAACTGCCGACCTTGATATCCTCCGGGCATGCACAGGAATTGCGTGAGGCCAGGCAGGTTTTGCAGCATCCTTCGCTGGTCATCCGCCTGTCCTCGCTGGTCGGCACGCGCGTTGAAAACCTGACGAAGGAACTCGGGAAGCGCCTTCCCGAGGATATGACGGAGGTGATATCCCGCTCGAGCAACAAGGCAATCGAATCCGCGTTCCACGCTGCCATCAGGACCATACAGCAGGGAGACACCTCCGCTCCCCGCAACCGCCTGCACCAGGCGGCCGTCGTCACCACAGGCGGTGTGGCCGGTTTCCTGGGCCTCCACGCGCTGCTTGTTGAACTTCCGATCACCACGTTGATCATGTTTCGCTCCATTGCCGATATAGCAAGAGCGAACGGCGAATCCTTGGCCGACCCGGAAACCCAGCTCAATTGCCTGACCGTCTTCGCTCTCGGAAGCCCGAGATCCGATGCAGACGAAGGTGCGGAAACCAGCTACTACGGCGTACGCTATGCCCTCTCCAGGCTCACCACCGACGCGCTCCAGTACATCACGGCGCACGGAACGACCGGCCGCTCTGCTCCTGTCATGGTTCGTTTCGTTTCAGCGATCGCCTCCCGGTTCGGCGTAGTCGTTTCGCAGAAGGCCGCGGCGCAGGCAGTGCCGGCGATAGGCGCAATTGGCGGCGCTGTAACCAATGCCGTTTTCATGTCTCATTTCCAGGATATGGCCAGGGCGCATTTCACGATCAGGCGCCTGGAAAGAATCTATGGCAAGGACGCGGTAGAAGAACTTTATGTCGCGCTGGCGGATGAAATCGCGGAATAGCGAACGATTATCCGGTTCGGCAGCGTAGCCGGCAGCAGCACCTGCAACAGCGGCGCAGCGCTGTGCTGCTGCAATAAGCGCGCCGGGCGCGCGCACTCCAGATATCGGAACAGACGACACCGAATCAAGTCGATATAATAGGGACCGTCGCGAGCAAGAAATCACTTGCTGGCGAGTTGCACCGCGCGCGTCAACGCCCTCTCGCGATTTCACCGGCGCCACTCTTACACCTCTTTTCACAAGAACTTCGAGGAAACGGAACTATGGCCCGTAGCTCACCCGTATCGAACGAACAAAAGCACGCGAGAAGCAACGGCCGCGAACAAGCGGCTGCGGCGAGGCACGAGTCCGGGAGCGAGCGCGCGGAACTCCTGAAGCGCGTGGACGCATACTGGCGCGCTGCGAATTACCTCGCGGTCGGCCAGATCTACCTCATGGACAACCCCCTGCTCAAGGAGCCGCTTTCGCTCGAGCACGTAAAACCACGCTTGCTCGGGCACTGGGGTACTACACCGGGCCTCAACTTCATCTATGCGCACCTGAATCGGGTGATCAACGACCGCGACCTGAACATGATCTTCCTCACAGGGCCGGGCCACGGCGGTCCGGCACTGGCAGCCAATACCTGGCTCGAAGGCACGTACAGCGAGATGTACCCGGAAGTGGCGATGGATGCAGATGGTATGCGTCGCCTGTTCAAGCAGTTTTCGTTTCCCGGCGGCATTCCCAGCCACTGTGCGCCGGAAATCCCCGGATCCATTCACGAAGGTGGTGAATTAGGCTACGTGATCGCGCACTCCTATGGTGCGGCATTCGACAACCCGGATCTCGTGGTTGCCTGCATCATCGGTGACGGCGAGGCGGAAACAGGACCGCTCGCCGCAAGCTGGCATTCGAACAAGTTTCTCAACCCGGCGACGGACGGCGCGGTGCTGCCCATCCTGCACTTGAATGGCTGGAAGATCGCCAACCCGAGTTTCTTCGCCCGCCTCTCGCACGAAGAACTGGAGCATCTCATCCGTGGTTACGGCTATGAGCCGACATTCATAGAGGGCGACGACCCGGCTGTACTGCACCAGGAAATGGCTACAGCGCTCGATCGCATGCTCGATCGTATCCATTCAATTCAGCAGGAAGCGCGCAATGGCGGTGGCAACAGCCGGCCGGTATGGCCAATGCTGGTAATGCGAACGCCGAAAGGCTGGACCGGACCGGAGGAAGTCGACGGCAAGCCAATCGAAGGCACGTGGCGCTCGCACCAGGTGCCGCTATCCGGCCTCAAGGACAACCCGGATCACCTTCAACAGCTTGAAGCGTGGTTGCGCAGCTACGGACCCGACAAGCTGTTTACCGAAGAAGGTTGCCTCGTTCCCGAGCTGCAGGAGCTCGCGCCAAGGGGGCCACGCCGCATGGGTGCGAACCCGCACGCGAATGGAGGCGCACTGCTCAAGGACCTGCGGCTGCCGGACTTTCGCGACTACGCGATCGAGGTGAAGTCGCCCGGAGGGGTAAAAGCGGAGTCAACCCAGGTTCTCGGCGGTTTTCTCCGGGATGTGATGAAGAAGAACCTGAAAAAGTCGAACTTCCTGGTGTTCGGACCGGACGAAAACGCTTCGAACAGGCTCTCTGCGCTCTACGAGGTAACGGGCAAACGCTTCCTCGGTCCTTACCTGCCGGTGGATGAAAATCTTGCCGCCGATGGTCGCGTAATCGAGGTGCTCTCGGAGCACTTGTGCCAGGGATGGCTGGAAGGATACCTGCTGACCGGCCGGCATGGATTGTTCTCCTGCTACGAAGCGTTCATTCACATCATCGACTCGATGTTCAACCAGCATGCCAAGTGGCTCAAGGTGAGCAAGGAGATAGCCTGGCGCCGCCCGATAGCATCGCTGAACTACCTCCTGACCTCGCACGTCTGGCGACAGGACCACAATGGCTTCAGCCACCAGGATCCTGGTTTCATCGATCACGCAGTGAACAAGAAGGCGGACATCATCCGGGTCTACCTGCCGCCCGACGCCAACACGCTCCTGTGTGTCGCGGACCAGTGCCTGCGCTCCCGTGACTTCGTCAACGTGATCGTCGCCGGCAAGCAGATGCAGCCCCAGTACCTCGACATGGATTCCGCGATCAAGCATTGCGCCGCTGGAATCGGCATCTGGTCGTGGGCGAGCAGCGACCACGATTTTGAGCCGGATGTGGTCATGGCATGCTGCGGGGACGTTCCCACCATGGAAACGCTTGCGGCCGTGTCCATCCTCCGCGAGCAATTGCCGGAGCTGAAGGTGCGGGTAGTCAACGTCGTCGACCTGATGACGCTGCAAACGGAAACAGAGCATCCTCACGGACTGCCGGATCGCGACTTCGACGCGATCTTTACGCGCGATAAACCGATTATCTTCGCCTATCACGGCTACCCATGGCTGATTCACCGGCTGACGTACCGGCGCACGAATCATGACAACCTGCATGTCCGCGGCTACAAGGAAGAGGGAACAACGACCACGCCGTTCGATATGGCGGTGCTCAACGACATCGATCGCTTCCACCTGGTTGGCGACGTTATCGATCGGGTGCCGAAACTGGGGCCCGGCGCGGCCTACGGAAAGCAGTACGTTCGCGACAAGCTGATCGAGCACAAGCAGTATATTTACAAGCACGGCGAGGACATGCCGGAAGTGCAGCAGTGGGCGTGGCGGAGTGAACAGGAGGACTGAGATGGCTAGCGAGGACGATGCCAGGCGCACAAGCCCGGTTAAGGCACTGCTGGATTTCGGCCAGAGTCCCTGGCTCGACTTCATCCAGCGTGGGCTGCTCACCGGAGGCGAACTGGAACGCATGATCACCGCGTGGGGATTGCGAGGTCTCACCTCGAACCCGGTCATCTTCGAGAAAGCCATCGCTCACACTGACGACTACGACAAGGACATCGAAGCACTGGCAAGGGAAGGCTCCAGCGCGGAGGAAATTTACGAAATACTGGCGGTGCAGGACGTGCAGCAGGCGGCAGACCTGCTGCTGCCGGTCTACGAAGAGAGCGACAGGTCAGATGGGTTTGCCAGCCTGGAAGTGTCTCCTCACAAGGCGAACGATGCCGAGGCGACGGTGGCGGAGGCAAAGCGACTGTGGGCGTCGCTGGGGCGCCGCAACGTGATGATCAAGGTGCCTGCCACGGTGGAAGGGCTGATCGCGCTGCGCGCGCTGCTGGCCGACGGGATAAACGTGAATGTGACACTGTTGTTCTCGGTCGAACGCTACCGCGAGGTACTGCAGTCGCATCTCGAGGGTATCGAGGACGCAATCGCCGCCGGCAAGGATCCGGGGCGAATCGCCTCTGTCGCCAGCTTTTTCCTGAGCCGCGTGGACACATTGGTCGATGCGCGGCTGGACAGGCTCGCGGCGGACGATGGCGCGCATAGCAGCGATGTAGCCGCTCTGCGCGGCGAGACGGCCATTGCAAGCGCGCGACAGGCGTACGCAATATTCGAGGAGTTCATCGCAACCTCCCGGTTCCGCAAGATCAAGAGCCAGGGCGCGCGCCCGCAACGGCTGCTGTGGGCGAGCACTGGCACAAAGGATCCTGCATACAGCGACGTCAAGTACGTGGAAGCACTGATCGGGCCGCTGACCGTCAACACAATGCCGCTCGAAACCATCAAGGCTTATGACGACCACGGCCAGCCCGAGCTGCGCCTGACGGGCCACGCAGACGACGCCGCGGCGAAGCTCCGGCGGCTTGCAGCGCTTGGTATCGACCTTCACGAGGTGACGGACGAGTTGCTGCAGCAGGGCATCGACAAGTTCGTAAAGCCATACGATTCACTGATCGAATGCCTGGAAAGCGCACGGCGTTCAGCCCTCGCGGCTCCTTTCGCAGGCATGGACCGCGGCCTGGAACGCGGCGTCTGATCCGCTGCGTCGAGATGGGAGAGGCCAGCTGGCTGTTGACCTTTAACGCGGGCAGCTCATCGCTCAAGGTCGGCGTATTCGAGTACCGCGACGGCGTTCGTTCGCGCCTTCGTGTCACGGTTCGCGACATCGGCCGCGACAGATCGACCCTGAACACCGGTAGGGCAACCGAAGACGCCGGCTGCATTGAGAGCGTCGAGGCCGCGGCGACGCTATTGCTCGATCGACTGGAGAAGGGTATCGACGGAACAACGGCCCATCGGCAGAACGTTGCTGCCACCGGCCACAGAATTGTTCACGGCGGAGAGCACTACGCCCACGCGGTGCGGGTGGACCGCGATGCTTTCGAGACACTCAAATCGCTGAATCACTTAGCCCCCCTGCACAATCCCCCGGCGCTCGCGGTCATGAAAATTGTGCAGGAACGGTTCCCGGACGCTGCAATCATCGCGGACTTCGATACCGCCTTTTTCCACAACCTTCCGGAAACAGCGCGCGTTTACGCGATTCCGGCCCGAGTGGCCGAACACCATGGTATCCGCCGCTATGGCTTTCACGGACTTGCGCACCAGTTCATGTCCAGGCAGCTCGAATCCCTGTCACCTGGCGGCAAGCATCCTGAACGCGTGGTGACCCTGCAGCTCGGGCAAGGCTGTTCTGTTGCAGCACTTCGTGATGGGCGGCCGGTAGAGACCAGTATGGGCTTTACTCCATTGGAAGGGCTCGTAATGGGTACGCGCTCGGGCGACATCGACGCCGGGGTGGTGCTTTACCTGGCGCAGCAGGGATACCAATGGGATGAACTGGAGGATGTACTCAACAGGAAATCGGGTTTGTTGGGACTGTCCGGCGAGACAGACGATATCCGTGCACTGCTGGAACTGGAGGCAAAGCAGCATCCGGGCGCAGGACTCGCACTGCGGGTTTTCTGCCATCGTATCTTGAAGTACCTCGGGGCGTACGCCGCCATCCTCGGCGGAATCGACGCTATCGCCTTTGGCGGCGGCATCGGCGAGAACTCCCCCGTCATACGGTCTCGCGTCTGTTCCGGATTGGGCTGGCTCGGCGTAGAGCTGGATGAAGCGGCGAACAGGGAGTGCACCGGGACAGGGGGCAGGATCTCGACCGATGCATCCAGAATCGATGTGCACGTCGTTCCTGTCGACGAGGAACCCATCATCGCAGCCGCAACATGGCACATCCTGCGAGGCGCCGACGCAAGCAACACGGCTCGTGGCTGACATTTGTGACGAGTCATGAATCCCGCAGCTCCGGTCGCGTCAGAGGAGCGTAGGCAGGACCTTCAATGACGGTGCCATCTTCAGGTTGGAATCGGCTCCCGTGGCATGGGCAGTCCCAACTGGTATCAACAGGGTTCCACTTGACCATGCACTTCATGTGCGGGCACACCGGTGACAGCACCGACAGCACGTTGTCGGGCGAGCGGTACACCGCAACCTTGTCGCCATGCACGGTCACGACTTTGCCCTCACCTGGCCGCACCTGCTCGAATCCGTCGATCTTGTCGAGCTTGAGATAGTCCGTAGTAAGGTGTTTTGCGACTTTCGCGTTCAAAGCTGCCCAGCTTTTCGCGGATTTGACGGGCGTAAAGCGCCTGGGATTAAAAAGGCGGGAAGTTTCCGTCTCCCTGTCCATCACCAGGTCGACGATGATGTTTGCGGCAACCTCCCCCCAGGTCAGGCCATCCGCACCGTAACCTGTGGCGACGTAAACGTTGTCGTGCGCGCTCCTGCCGATGTAAGGCAGTTGGTCCGCGCTCTTGTACTGCTGCGCGGACCAGCTGTGCGAAAATTGACTCACGTTGAAGTGCTGGCGCGCATAGCCCCTAAGGTTGTCGTAGTGCGCGTCACCGGATTCGTTTTGACCCGTCAGGTGCTTCTCGCCGATCACCACCAGGTACGTTTGATCCTCATGACGGTAGGTCCGCACTGAATGAAACTGGTCCAGCAGCCAGAAAATCCCCTCCGGACCAGGGCTTCCGTTGAGCGTGGCCGCCACTCCATACTCGCGCGATGGCTCCATTTCCGCTTGCACGAGATTTATGCCCTTCGGCGTGTGGGTAGCGAACACGATGTGTCTCGCCGTCACGACCCCGCTCTCGGTCGCTACCCTGCCCTCGCTTGCGTCGACGTCGATGACTGGCGTGTTTTCAAACACCTGCCCGCCCTGCCCCGCAACCACCTTCGCCAACTCCTGTGCATAGCGCAGGGGGTTAAATTGCGCCTGGTTCTCGACGAGCAGCGCACGCTTTACCGGCACCGGCATCCCCGGCACGTTGTCCACGAGTTCCGCCCGCAGCCCGGCGATAAGCGAAGCTTCGTACTCATCAGCGAGGTCTTGCTGCTGCTTTTCATCCGGGCTTGGCAGGCAGAAGTACAGCGGACGCCGCTCAAACTGGCATTCCATCCCGTATTGCCCGATGCGGCTTTCGATCGCATCAACGGCAGCGCTGCGCACCGCGCCGACCTGGCGAAGTGCGTCATCTTCCCACTTGCCGCGAACGCTACGGAGGCCCTGCGACAAGGTACCGTAGAGATTGCCGGTCGAGTTGCCGCTGCTGCCCTGGCCGACCTGCAAGGCTTCCAGGACCGCTACTTTACGGCCATCCTCCAGCAGGCGGATTGCGGTCGACAGCCCGCTGACGCCGCCGCCGACGATGGCGACCTCTACTTCCAGGTCTTTATCAATGGCGGGATAACGCCGGCCTTCAAGGCCCGCGAGGTTCCAGATGGCAGTCATTTGCACGTACTCCTGTGGCACATGCGGCGCCGAGCTGTCATCCGCCTTGAGCATACCGGAAAATCAGTCGCGGGTTCAGGTAAGCGCTCTGCTGTTGGTTGGCTTATCCCGTACTCCCTGAAGAGAAGTTCGTGACTGCCACACCGCCATGATTCGCTGTCCGTCATTTCTGTCGTAAAGTAAAAGCAGTTCTCGCCGTCGCTTCGAAAACCACGAACCGGTGGCTCTTGTGCCTTGCGGATCTGATTTGTGCAAAGTTTACAATCCGTCTGTGAGACCCGTGTATCTTGCGGGCGCAACATGACAGCTTGACGGGATTTTCATGACGGCATGATTGCAAACGCCGCCCGCCCCTTGCTCCTTAAAAACGACACGATGAAACCAAACGTGAATCGATAATCTTTAACCACCGCCCCGCAAAATGCATTACGCTAGCGCTTCCAAATCACTACGACTAAGGAGTTACATAAATGCCCAACCCGAGTACCCGGTCGAAACCCGCCGCCAGGACGAAAAAGGCCAAGCCTGCAAAGGCAACGCCGAAGCGTCGCGCCAGTTCGAAGCCTGAAAAGGTCAACCTGTCGCCAGAGTTGCGGGAGACGATGATCCGGGAGGCGGCTTACTACCGCGCCGAAAAGCGCGGCTTCCAGGGAGGCGACCCGCTCGCCGACTGGTTGTCGAGCGAGGAAGAAGTGAACACTGCATTGGCACAGGGCGTCCATTAACGACCCTCTGCTGCAGTAGCGAGCCGGAACAGCGGACTCAACTCGTGCTCGTGACACCGCTTGAACTGGAGCAATACCTGCATCGACATATCCCGCTTTCCCAGGCGATGCAGGTATCAGTGCTGGAAGTGCAACCCCAGCACGTCATTCTCTCGGCTCCACTCGAGCCGAACATAAATCACAGGGACACCGTGTTCGGAGGGAGCGCGACGGCCGTGGCCATCCTGGCGGCGTGGTCGCTGGTACATATCCGGCTGGTGGACGCGGGTTTGCCGAGCCGCCTCGTAATCCAGCGCAACACAATGAGCTTCTCGCAACCTATAACCGGCGCATTCACCGCGCAGTCATCACTGGCGGACGAAGCGCGGTGGAAAACATTCGAGCAAACTCTGGCACGCAGAACACGTGCAAGAATATCCGTCGCATGCGACCTGTGCTGCGCCGGCATGCAAGCCGGCCGTTTCGAGGGCGACTTCGTTGCTTTGAATGGATAGACGACAGTAGCTGGACGTATAGCTGGACGATAAAAGCCAGAGCGACTGAGGGGCGGAGCAGTCGCTACCGCCGCCCCAGGCTCGGGCATCAGTGCCGCGGCGTCTCCTGCCCGCCGTGCACTTCGCCGCGCCACGCACCCGTCTCGCGATGGCGGCTCTCGATGAATTCCTTGAAGTCATCGACAGTGCTCTGCACGCGCCGGTCCATAGCACCCAGCGCATCGCCTATGTTCTCCATGGCGCCTTGCGGTTCATATTCCATCGTCAGGTGTACGCGCGTCTTGTCCCGCGATACCGGCTCAAAGCGCACTTCGCCGGCATTGGGCGCATCGCCCGAGATACTGCGCCAGGCAATGTGCTGGTCCGGCACCTGCTCGGTGATCTCGGCATCCCACTCCTTGTCCTTGCCCCACACCTCCGCGTGCCAACGCACGTGCGTATCGTCAATCTGCCTGATCTCCTTGACGCCCGCCATGAACTGCGGGAAGTCCTCGAACTGCGTCCATTGGTTGTAGACGACATCCACCGGGCAGTCCACCTGTATTGATTTTTCGACTCTTTCCACAGCTTATCTCCTCGTAAAAACACTCACTTGTGTTAATGGAGGAAACATACAAGTTCTATGCCGCAGCAAGACCGGAAGGATCATGGTTCGATGGCGACGGCAACGGCCAACGCAACCGTACGCGATGGGGTTATATCGGCCGGCGCTGTTGAAGAACCCTCACCGCTACCAAGTGTAAGCGTTACCAGCGCTTGTATTCCTTACATTACGCCGAACAATCCTAACCTCACCCGAAGCGTCCGGTGATGTAGTTTTCGGTGAGCTTGTGCTGCGGGTTGGTAAATATCTTGTCCGTATCGTCGACCTCCACCAGCCTTCCCAGGTGAAAGTAAGCAACGCGTCGGGACACGCGGGCGGCTTGCTGCATCGAGTGGGTCACGATAACGATGGCGTAGTTCTCCGAAAGCTCGTCGATGAGATCCTCGATCCGCGCCGTCGCGATCGGGTCGAGAGCCGAGCATGGCTCGTCCATGAGGATCACCTCGGGGTTCACGGCAATAGTTCGGGCGATGCATAGGCGTTGCTGCTGCCCGCCGGAGAGGCTGGTGCCGGGCTCGTCAAGCCGGTCTCGCACCTCCTTCAGGAGTCCGGCACGCTCGAGGCTGGTGTGCACGATGTTGTCGAGCTCCGCCCTGTCGGCTGCCAGCCCGTGAATGCGGGGGCCGTACGCGACGTTGTCGTAGATGCTTTTGGGGAAAGGGTTCGGCTTCTGGAAGACGATACCGACGCGAGCACGGAGTGCTACCGGGTCGAGACTCTTCGAATAGATGTCCTCGCCATCGAGCGTGATGCGTCCGGTCACCCTGGCAGACTCGATCGAATCGTTCATGCGGTTGAGGCAACGCAGGAATGTCGTCTTACCACAACCGGACGGACCGATCAGCGCCACAACCTGCCGCTTGCCGATTTCGAGGGTCACGTCCTTGATCGCATGCAGCTCGCCGTAGTGAACGTTTACGTCCTCGGCAACTACGAAAGGGTCCTTGCAGCGAACCTGCCCGACGGTTTTTCCGGTGAGCTCGGAGATCTCTTCCAGCCGCCGGCGGCGCGTCGCCGTTCCCGATATGACATCCGGCGAGTTCTCGTCAGTGCCCTCGGCAGTCGGTTCCATCAACGTCAGCACCTTCACAGGCTCGGGTTCAGGCATCGCTCTTATTCTCGTGCATCAGGATGTGTGTGAAAACTGTAACCATTACCAGCGGCGTCCCACCTTCGTGCGCAGGATAATGGCCGCAAGGTTCATCAGGAGAAGGAACCCGAGCAACACAATGATTGCGGCCGACGTCCGCTCGGCAAAAGCGCGCTCCGGACTGTCCGCCCACAGGAAGATCTGTACGGGTAGCGCGCTGGCCGGATCGGAAAACCCGGACGGAACGTCGACAATAAAGGCCACCATGCCGATCATCAGGAGCGGCGCTGTTTCTCCCAGCGCACGGCTCATGCCGATGATCGCACCGGTCAGCATACCCGGCAGAGCCAGAGGCACGACGTGGTGGAACACGACCTGCATTCTCGAGGCACCGACGCCAAGCGCGGCTTCGCGGATGGAGGGTGGCACCGCCTTGATCGCTGCACGCGACGCGATGATGATGACCGGCAGCGTCAGCAGCGCCAGCACCAGTCCTCCCACCAGTGGGGCGGAACGCGGCATACCCAGCCAGTTGATGAACACGGCAAGACCGAGCAGGCCGAACACGATCGAAGGAACCGCGGCGAGGTTGTTGATGTTGACTTCGATGAGGTCCGCCCATCGGTTCTTCGGAGCGAATTCCTCCAGGTAGATGGCAGCCGCGACCCCGAGCGGAAAAGATAGCCCGATCGTGACGATCAGCATGTAAAAGGAGCCCATGAGAGCGCCCTTGATGCCGGCCATTTCAGGCTCGCGTGAGTCTCCATTGGTGAAGAGGGCGGTATTGAACTTCATCTCCAGCCGATCGTTTGCTGCAAGCTGGTCAATCCACTCAAGCTGCCGGTCGGTCAAGGGGCGGCGCGCCTCATTAAGGCTCCGATCGATATTTCCCTTCACCAGCATGTCCACGGTAGCAGACGCCGGCACGGCAACGCGCTCGCGCGTACCTAACAGTTCCGGGTCTTCCAGCAACGCGTCACGCAGCTGAAATCCGGCGGCGGCACTGACGAGCCTCAACAGGTCGCGCCGTGCGCGCCGGTCCGTGACTCCCGGAAACTCCTGCCACAGCGCGTTCCTGACGACTGCGTCGAAATCCGCGTAGTCGAGATCCAGTTCGCCTTCCGGCGCAAGTACGTCTTTCGAATACTCGATGTCCAGTTCGATAAAGGTCTGCCTGAAGGCGGATGCACCCTGGCCTATGAGGCTTGCGAAGAAAACGCCCAGAAATACGATGCCCACGGCGGTCGCCACAAGTCCGGACAGGCGAAACAGGACTTCCTTGCGGCGGCGGCGGCGAAGGCTTGCTTCTACTGCCGTTCGTGTGTCTCGACCCTTCATCCTATTCGTACTGCTCACGGTACTTGCGAACAACGTGCAGGCCGACGACGTTCAGGGCGAGCGTGGAAACAAACAATGCGAGCCCAAGCGCGAACGCAGCGAGCGTCTTGGCGCTGTCGAACTCCTGGTCGCCTACCAGCAGCGTGACGATCTGGACCGTTACCGTAGTTACGGCTTCCAGCGGGTTTATCGTGAGGTTTGCAACGAGACCGGCCGCCATCACCACGATCATGGTCTCGCCGATGGCGCGGGATACCGCGAGCAGCACACCCCCGATAATGCCCGGCAGCGCCGCGGGCAGAATCACGTGCAACATCGTCTCTGAACGAGTGGAGCCCAGTCCCAGCGCGCCGTCTCGCATGGCCCGCGGTACTGCATTGATAGCGTCGTCGGAAAGGGAAGATATCAGCGGGATGATCATGATGCCCATAACCACGCCCGCCGCGAGCGCACTCTCGGACGCAACCTGCAGGCCCAACGATTCGCCGAGACGCCGAATTGCCGGCGCCATGGTCAACGCTGCAAAAAAGCCATACACAACGGTGGGAATGCCTGCCAGGATCTCGAGCAGCGGCTTCGCGATGGAGCGAACGCTGCTGGATGCGTATTCCGCAAGGAAGATCGCCGTCATGACGCCAACAGGGACTGCAACAAACATCGCAATTGCCGTGATGAGCAAGGTGCCCACGAACAGCGGCACGATGCCGAAGCTTCCGGAAGACGCCACCTGGTCGGCGCGAATAGCTGTTTGCGGGCTCCAGTTGAGGCCGAACAGGAACTCCGTCAACGGAACTTCACGAAAGAATCGAATCGACTCGAACAACACCGACAGGACGATGCCCACGGTGGTAATAATCGCAATGCTGGATGCTGCGAGAAGCAACCCGAGAACCACTGTCTCCACGCGGTTTCGAGCGCGGAAGTCAGGCGATATCCGACGCCACGCCAGTACACCCCCTGTTACCGCGAGCGCCAGGCTGACCGTCGCGAGCAGGCGCCGGCTGGCGCGCGAATACTCCTGCAAGGCGGCTGCGGCATCGCGCACGTGTTCACCTGCCTGGTCGGGCAAGCCGTCGCCAGCGGCCAGGTTGCGAACCGTGTTGAGAAGAAGGTCGAGTTCGCCCGGGCTCAGCGAACGCTTTGCTTCGGGCAATCCCTGCACGACCAGGGCAGCAATGATGCCCGGCTCTACGGCAATCCACAGAAGTATCAGGCCGAGAGGCGGCAACAGGCACCAGATCGCCGCGTAATACCCGTAATAGCCGGGCAACGAGTGCAAACGCACGCTGCGGCCCGTGCCGCCCGCCGCAGCCACTGCGCGCGAGCGGCCCGAGTACCATGCCGCGAACGACAGCGCGGTCAGGATCAGGATCAGGGTGGTAAGCTGCATGCGGAGGCTAGCGCGCACTATCCATGAAAGCACTCGCGCTTTGGGCTTTCAGATGCGCCACGAGGCGATCAGTCGCGGCGCGTTGCGGACTGGACCGGCGTGAGTGACCTGACCGCTGCCGCCACCTCCGCGCGTTCCTCCGGCGGAAGCGGAATCAGCCCCCGGTCGGAGAGATAGCCGAAATCGCCCCAGGCTCGTTCACTCGTAAACTCGGCCAGGAAACGGCGTAGTCCGGGGATCACTTCGATATGCGCCTTCTTCGCATAGAAATAGAGCGGCCGCGAAACGGGGTAGGCTCCATCTGCAATGCTGTCGAAGGTCGGCTCGCTGCCATCGACTGCCGCTCCTTTCACCTTGTCGGTGTTCTGGTCGAGAAAGCTGAACCCGAATATGCCCAAAGCGCGCGGATTAGCCTCCAGTTTCTGCACGATGAGGTTATCGTTCTCCCCTGCTTCAATGAATGCGCCGTCCTCCCGGATCCTGTGGCAGATGCCTTTGAAGCGATCCTCATCCGACGCCGCCAGTGCCTCGATCCACGGGATGCTCTTACATCCGCCTTCCATGGCGAGTTCGACGAAGGCGTCCCGCGTGCCCGAGGTCGGCGGAGGCCCGAGCACCTCGATCCGCGTTTCCGGCAGTTCCGGGTTCACATCGCTCCATGTCCGATGCGGGTTAGGCACAAGTTCGCCTTCAGTCTTCCCCGGCACCTCTTTCGCGAGCGCCAGGAAGATGTCCTCCCGAGACAGGTTCATAGACGGCGCGGATAGTGAGTTCGCCAGCACGATGCCGTCATACCCGATCTTGACCTCGATAATCTCGTCCACGCCGTTTTGCGCACACCCGTTTATTTCGGATTGCTTGATGGCGCGCGATGAATTGGCGATGTCCGGATGCTGCACGCCCACGCCATCGCAGAACAGCTTCAACCCGCCGCCCGACCCGGTGGATTCCACCTTGGGCGTCTTGAACTCGCTGCCGCGGCCGAAACGCTCTGCAACGACGGTAGAAAAGGGGTAAACGGTGGAGGACCCTACAATGTATATGTAGTCGCGCCCGGCCTGCGCCGCTGCGCTTCCGCTCGCGAGGAAGGCCCACATGGCGGCCGCCAGCAGCAGGGCCGCTGCGATTGTCCTGTTCATTTCTAATCCCGGTATCCGTTTCATTACCCGGAAGCCTAGCTCGGAAATGTTACGGGATTGTTGCAGCACGGACGTCCTTCAGGAGGCGGTATCGCCTTCCGCCTCGTCGAAGTCCGTGTGGCGGACGTCCTTGCCCTCGACCATGTAGATGACGTACTCGCAGATGTTCTTGGCATGATCACCGATGCGCTCCAGCGCCCGCGCGGCCCACGTGATGTTCATCGACCGCTTGATACTCCGCGGGTCCTCCATCATGAACGTTATACATTGCCGGGTAATTGCGTCGTATTCCTCATCGACGAGTTCATCCTCACGCACGACGGCGTAAGAGGCCTTTACGTCCAGCCGCGCGAACGCATTCATGGCTCCGCGCAGCATGTGCAGCACGTGGTTACCGAGGTTTTTCAACTCCCGGTAGGAATCCGGAGGGCGATCCATCGTTGCCAGCTTGGAGGCAAGGAAGCCGATCTTCTCCGCTTCGTCACCAACGCGTTCAAGGTCCGTGATGGTCTTGACGATGGCCACGATCAGGCGCAGGTCCCCCGCGGCGGGAGCGCGCGTGGCCAGGATACGGCTGCACTCTTCGTCGATCTCGACTTCCAGCAGGTTCACCTTGTAATCGTCGCTTGCCACTTTCAAACCAAGTTCGCTGTCGCCATTGACGATAGATGCAATCGCCTTGGATAACTGCGTCTCAACCAGTCCGCCCATGGACAGGACGCTGTTCCGTACGCCCTCCAGGTCCTTGTTGAAGCGTTTGGATATGTGGCCGGTCAGGTCGGATGTTTGCATGGACTTCAGCCTCATGGCCGGTGTAAGGAATGGACGGACGCGCCGGCAAGCGAGGCCGCTTCGTCTACGAGCCGCTCGACAGGGAAGCGACAGATAAAACGGCTACCCTCGCCGGGCTTGCTTTCAATGGAAAGCTCGGCATCGTGACGGACCAGGACATGCTTGACGATGGCCAGCCCCAGTCCGACACCGCCTTCGTCGCGGCTTCGCCCCTGGTCAACGCGAAAAAAGCGCTCGGTTATGCGCGGAATGAATTCCTGGTCGATACCGACACCATT